>DASQOU010000303.1:0-2673 GCA_035644295.1 Bradyrhizobium sp. | reverse complement strand
CCACATCGCGTAGATCTGCACCTGTGCGGCGCGCTCGGTGTAGTAAAGCCGGTCATAGGCGTCGGCGACGGTGGCGCCGACCGTGCTGATGCCGTGATTGGCCATGAACAACACAGACTTGTCGCCGATGACTCTCGCGAGGCGCGCGCCTTCGGCCGGATCGAGCGCCGGGCCGGTGTATTCGTCGTCATAGGCAATCTCATTCATCAACCCGACCTCGGTCTGGCCGATCTCCTTGATGCGTGGATCTTCCAGACGCGTCAGCGCACTCGCATAGGGCATGTGGGTATGAAACACCGCCTTGGCCTGCGGCAGCGCCTTGTGGATCGGCGCATGGATGCAATAGCAGGAGCGTTCGACGTCGCCGGCGCCGCGCTTGACCTCGCCATCGTCGATGCCGACTTCCATGAAGGAAGAAGCCGTCACCTCGCACCAGTGCATCCCGAACGGGATCTGGTAGTAGCGGTCGCTCTGGCCTGGCACCACGAGGGTCAAATGGTTGAAGATGCCCTCGCTGAAGCCGTGCATGTAGGCCAGCCGGTGCGCCGCCGCCAGATCGACCCGCGCCTGCCATTCCTCCGCGCTGCAATCCGCAAGCGTTTTCGGCGAAACCCTAAACTGCATGAGTATCCTCCCTGTTGAGCCTGGGAATGTCGTCCACGTCACCACCTCAACGGAGGGCATGGACGGTTGCTGTTGCCGGAATATTGTAACTTACTTTGAAACCGTATTGGTTGAAATTGCCGCGGGCCTACCATTCCCATTTGCGGTCCATCATGGCAGGTTGCGCGATGATGCACTGCGAAGAGAGGCCAGGGCAACCACATCGGGTGATCGCAAGCGGAGTTGCTGGCATGGCGCGCCGAGATACCGGAAGCCACACGAAATATTGGCAGAGCAAGAGCATTCCAGGCATGAGCCTCTTGCGGGCGGATTTGACTGCCCACCAATTTGGCCCGCACACCCACGACGCTTTCGTCATCGCTGTCACCGAGGCCGGAGGCGCGGAAATCAGCAGCCGAGGTGTCACCGAGAAAGTTGGCCCCTCCACGTTGTTTGTCTCCAATCCCGAGGAGTGCCAATCGGCACGGATGGATGAGGGTGAGAGGTGGCTCTACCGCGCGTTCTATCTTACGCGCCCCGCCATCGATGCCGTCGGCCGTGGCCTGGGAACCGAGGCTGCGCCCTATTTCATGCAGAACATGCTGAACGACATAGACCTGATCGACCGGTTCAGCCGCCTGCATCGTGCCCTCGAAGCAGAACGTGATGATTTGCGTGCGGACGAGCTCACGGTCGGCGCCTTCAGCATGCTGTTCGGGCGATACGGCAGCGGCGGCGGCCGGCCGGAGCGGGCACCGCAAAGCCGAGCCATCGCCCGCCGAGTCATCGAACTGATGCAGACGCGCTATTCGGAAAATCTCTGCCTTGACGACCTCGCGCGCGTTGCCGGGCTCACGCGGTTTCATCTCATCAGGCTGTTCAAGGGCACCGTGGGGCTCACGCCGCATGCGTATCTGGTCCAGATCCGCTTGAATGCCGCCTGCCGTCACCTCAAGCGCGGATACCCGCTTGCCGAGAGCGCGCTCGCAGCGGGATTTTGCGACCAGAGCGCGCTGACGAAGCACTTCAAACGAAGCTATGGCATAACACCGCTGCAATTCGCGGATGCCGCGAGAACGGGCTGACCTTCCGTCATCCGACGTGATCCTGCCCGGATAGCAATTTCAGCCAATATCGTAGGCGATACAGGCTCTACAGCAAACCTTCGAAGGTCCAGAGCTTCATGTCATCGAGCGATCGCGTTGAGAATCCCGGGCGTGTAACCGTCGGCATCATCGGTCTCGGGAGCATCGGCGGCGTGGTGGCCGGTTTGCTGCGCGCGGTCGACCGGCACGATGTCGTCGCCTGTGTCCGGCGCCCGATCGAGCGGCTCGTTGTCGAGCGGGCGGAGGGCGCGATTGACGTTTCCATGCGCGCCTTGACCGATCCCGCCCACGCAAAGCCGCGCGACTGGGTTCTGTTGTGCACCAAGGCGTACGACACGGCGTCCAGCGCGCCCTGGCTCGCCAGGCTCTGCGGCCCAAATACCCGAGTGGCCGTGCTGCAAAACGGCATCGGACACGCGGACCGCCTGGCGCCGCTGATCGGGGCTGCGACCGTCGTCCCGACGATCGTCTACTACAACGGCGAGCGGCTGGCACCCGATCGCGTCCGCTTCCGGCGTGCCGGCGAATACGATTTTGCCGTTAGCGACGATTCAGATGGGCGGGCCTTCGCGGAGCTGCTCGATGGCACGTCGATGCTGGTCCTTCGCAGCCCCGATTTCAACACGCTCGCCTGGCGAAAACTCCTCATCAATGCCGTTGCCAACCCGATCACGGCGCTTACGCTGCAGCGGCAAGCGGTGTTCCGACGTGAAGATGTCAAAGCGCTCTGCCTTGCCATCCTCGAAGAGGCCGCAACAATCGGCCGCGCCGATGGCGCGCGGCTTGCCGCAGATGAGGCCGAGCAGGTGCTGGCGACGCTGCTGACCTATCCTGCCGACGCCGGCACCTCGATGTATTTCGATCGCCTCGCGAAGCGGCCGTTCGAGGTCGAAGCGCTGACCGGCGCCATCGTGGCGGCCGGCGAGCGACATCACATGGCGGCACCGCTCAATCGCATGCTGCT
>DASQOU010000302.1:0-10978 GCA_035644295.1 Bradyrhizobium sp. | reverse complement strand
ATCAGAGTGCTGCGGCATCTGCCTCGCCGGTCCGAATGCGAACCGCGTGGTCGAGGTTGATGACGAAGATCTTGCCGTCGCCGATTTGTCCGGTTTTTGCGGCCGACGTGATTGCCTCGATGGTTTTGTCAACCTGATCGGAGGCGACCGCGACCTCAATCTTGATCTTGGGCAGGAAGCTCACCGCATATTCAGCGCCGCGATAGATTTCCGTGTGGCCTTTCTGACGACCATAGCCCTTGACTTCTGTCACCGTTAGACCGTGAACGCCGATGGCGGTCAGGGCATCACGAACTTCTTCGAGTTTGAATGGCTTGATGATCGCCATAACAATTTTCATGGGTCATATCCCCGCTTGGGCTCGGTCCAGACACGACCGGGCATTCTCGACTGAGGTCCACCACGCGGAGAGGTTCACTACGCGGGCACAGCCGCAGCGCTAGAATTCAAATGCCGTGCCAGATCGATCGGCTTCCTTAACGGACTATGAATGTGGACCTTTTCGGAGTTTGCCGGAGTTGCCTGGAACCGCGCCATGGGGTCGCGCCCAAACGCTAGGCAGGCAGGCCCATAAGCTAGGCAAGACAGGCTCCCGGCATATTTCTGCCCAGGAGGAGGGCAGATAAAGGTGTTTAGGTAGGTTAATTGGTTGCAAAGCCTCGCCGTCCTCCGAAATATCGAGGCCTTCGAGCTCCTGCTGCCAGGAAACGCGGATGGGTCCAAAGACGCCCACCCGTTTGAGCAGAACGAAAGTGACCCAGCTGGGACCAGCCCGAGGTCACCTCCATCCCAGAAAGCCGGGATCACCGACGATTGTGGGTTCCTTCGAGAAGGCCCGGGGTGCCGCCAATCGAGGCAGCTGTGCACAAACTCGCCAGCAGGATGCCGGTCATTCCGCCGACGCCGTAGACGCCGAATACACGGACCTTTCGCCAGCCTAGAGCGCGTCGCTATCCGTCTCGCCAGTGCGGATCCGCAACGCGTGGTCGATCGGCGTCACAAAAATCTTGCCGTCGCCGATCTGTCCGGTGCGCGCGCTGTCGGTGATGACCTCGACCGCCTTGTCGGCGATATCGGATGCAACGGCGACTTCGATCCGCAGCTTCGGCAGAAAATTCACCACATATTCTGCGCCGCGATAGACCTCGGTATGGCCCTTCTGACGGCCGTAACCCTTGACCTCGGTCACGGTCATGCCATGGACGCCGACGGCGGTCAGCGCCTGGCGGACTTCGTCAAGCTTGAAGGGTTTGATTATGGCGACAACGAGTTTCATGTTCAGGCCTTCATTTCTCAGATTCCAAATTCCGGTCGCGCCGTGATTTGTGTCCCGTACAAGTCTGGCATCTTTCTGTGCGAAAGGCACAAAAAGTTTGCAGGCGGTAGCGAAAACAATTGCCGTGGCCGGTACCCGCTCGGTAGCCTGCCTCCATTGGCAGGGCACACTCCGCCGGGAAGCGGTTTCATCGCCCACCGTCTTGCCGGCTGGGCGGCTCGCTGCGACGCCCAAGGGGGACGAAATGTCAGACCGATCCTGGTTTTTTGCGTCCCAAGGCCGGCAACAAGGCCCTTATATGGAAGCCCAGCTGCGCGATTTCATCGCCAATGGCGCGATCTCGGCGGAGACGCTGGTCTGGACCGAGGGGATGACGGACTGGCGGAGGGCCGGAGATATTCCTGGCCTGCTGCGTGACGCGGTCCCGTCGGCGTTACCGTCCTCGAGCGTTTCTTCCACGGGCGATATCCGGGCCAACCAGATATTGTCAGCCGATTTCGGCACTTGGACCCTGCTTGGGCGAGGGCTGCTCGCCACGTTCGGCATCGCGCTCTTGATACCAGCGCCCTGGGCCGCGACAGCGTTCTATCGATGGCTGGTGGCGCATTTGCACATCCCGCAGCGGCCCGATGCCGTCTTCGCCGGCAACCCCGCCGATATCTGGTACGTCTTCGTCATCCAGGGGCTCTTCGCGTGGGCGAGATTTGCCGACAGCAGTTACTTGACATTCGTTCTCGTGCCAATCGAGGGGTTTTTCTGGTGGTTGGTCCTCAGATGGCTTGTCATGAACATTAGTCCGGATGGACATGGGCGCCCTCTGGCCTTCTCCGGGAGCGCCTGGGGTTACATCGGCTGGTATTGTCTGGCGTTTGTGTCGTTCCTCTCTGTCATTGGTTGGGCTTGGGTCTGGACGGCCTGGGCGCGATGGACGTGCCGTCATATCCAGGGCACGCGGCGGCAGATCATCTTCAACGCCACCGGTTGGCAAATCTTGTGGCGAACGCTGTTGTTCGTGTTGGCGACGGCGTTGATCATCCCCATCCCCTGGGCGTTCGCATGGTACGCTCGCTGGAGCGTATCGCAATTCTCCCTGGTCCAACGAAGCGGCTATGCCAACGCGTAAGCGCGATCATTTGCGCTCGCGAAGCGAACCTTCCTGTGCGACGGACGCGACCAGCGTGCCGTCCTGCTTGAAGATCATGCCGCGGGTCAGGCCACGTCCGCCTCGCGCGCTCGGTGAGTCCTGGGCGTAGAGCAGCCATTCGTCGGCACGAAACGGCCGGTGAAACCACATCGCGTGATCAAGACTGGCCGGCATCATGCGCTTGTCGAACAGCGTCCGGCCATAGCGCGCCATCGCCGCATCAAGCAACGAGAAATCCGACGCATAGGCCAGCGCGCACATATGCAGCGCCGGATCGTCCGGCAGTTTCGAGGCGGTGCGGATCCAGACGTGGATGCGGCCGTCCTCGATTTTCTGGCCGAAATAGCGGCCGAGCTCGACCGGCCGCAGCTCGATCGGGCGGTCGGATTCATAGTAGCGGCGAATGAATTCCGGCATGTCACGGAACATCGGCTGCTTGGCGACTTCCTCGGCGGTGAGCTTTTCCGGCGGCGGGACCTCCGGCATCCTGTCCTGATGGTCGAACGCACCCGGCTCCTCGACATGAAACGACACCATGATCGAGAAGATCGCGTTGCCGTGCTGGATCGCCGTTACCCGCCGGGTCGAATAGCTCTTGCCGTCGCGCAGTCGTTCGACCTCATAGATGATCGGAATCTGAGGATCGCCCGGCAGGATGAAATAGCAATGCAGCGAATGCGGCAGCCGGCCTTCCACGGTACGGCATGCCGCTACCATCGCCTGTCCGATGACCTGCCCGCCAAACACCCGCTGCCAGCTCGTCTTGGGGCTGTTGCCGCGAAACATGTTCACTTCGATCGGTTCGAGATCGAGAATGGAAATCAGGTCGATCAGGCCATTGGACATTGGAGCGCTCTCGATGTTCTCGTCATTGCTTCGGAGGCGGCCAACGGGTCGGCGCTTTCGCGCCGTCCGATGGAATTACTCCGCCCCGATTCGGGAATCTGGAGGCAATGACCGTGAGATTTCCGCTTTGCGACAATCCCGCGCCACGGAATGACGGCTTGAGGGCAACAAGACCCTTGTTTCGTCCACCTGTTTCGCCCAGCTATACTCAAGTAGCAAGAGCGTGAGCAGCAGGTCCAATATGTCGGTACAGCGAAGCATTGTCATCGGCGGCGGCGCGTTTGCGGGGCTGGCGCTGGCACTGGCACTGCGCCAGGGGCTCGGCGCCGATCTTGCCATCATCGTCGCCGATCCGGCGCTTGCGGTCAGGCCGAGCCGCGATCCGCGCGCTACCGCCATCGTCGCCGCCTGCCGCCGGTTGTTTGAAGCCATCGGCGTGTGGGATCAGGTCGCGGCGGGGACGCAGCCGATCCTGGACATGGTCGTCACCGATTCCAAGCTTGAGGATGCGACGCGCCCGGTGTTTTTGACATTCGCAGGCGATGTCGAGCCGGGCGAACCGTTTGCGCATATGGTTGAAAACCGTCATCTGATCGATGCGTTGGTCGAGCGCGCCGCGGCCGATGGCGTCGAGCTTCTCGGTCACGCGGTAACCGACTTTGCCGCGCGCAGCGATGGGGTCGACGTCACGCTCGCCGATGGCAGGGTGATCGAGGCGAGCCTCCTGGTGGCGGCCGATGGCGCGCGTTCGAAACTGCGCGAGCGCGCCGGGATCGCCACCCATGGCTGGGATTACGATCAATCCGGCATTGTGGTCACCGTCGGCCATGAGCGCGACCATCATGGCCGCGCCGAAGAGCATTTCCTCCCGTCCGGCCCGTTCGCGATCCTGCCGCTGAAGGGAAAGCGCTCGTCGCTGGTCTGGACCGAGAAACGCGACGAGGCGGCGCGCATCGTCGCGCTCGGCGAAGAAGCGTTTCACGACGAACTCGAGCAGCGCTTTGGCCTGCATCTCGGCGAGATCAAGGCGTTGGACAAGCCGCGCGCATTTCCGCTCGGCTATTTCGTCGCGCGCTCGTTCATTGGCGAGCGGCTGGCATTGGTCGGCGACGCCGCCCATGTGATTCATCCGATCGCGGGCCAAGGGCTCAATATGGGCCTGAAAGATGTCGCGGCACTTGCCGAGGTGATCGTCGACGCGGCGCGGCTCGGCATCGATCTCGGGCAGGCCGACGTGCTCGATCGCTATCAGCGCTGGCGGCGGTTCGATACCATGGCGATGGGGCTTGCAACCAACTCGCTCAATTTGCTGTTCTCGAACCAATCGACGCTGCTTCGCACCGTGCGCGATATCGGGCTCGGGCTGGTCGATCGCGCGCCGCCGCTGAAAAGCTTGTTCATCCGGCAGGCCGCGGGGTTGGCCGGCGAGGTGCCGCGGCTTCTCAAAGGCGAGGCGCTGTAAGCACCATCAGCGTCGTCTCCGCGTGCGGAAAACAATCAGCGCGCGTCGTCGGCGAAAATGAAGGCCGCGACCGCCTCGATAAGGGCGGTGTCGAGCGCGCGTTCGGGCTGGTTGTAGGCCGCGAGATCGTCGTCCTCATTGGCGACATCGACCAGAACGTGGTTCATTTCCGGAAACCAAAGGGTTTTCGCCACCGGCGCTGCCGCGGCAAGTGCCACGAAATCCAGCCGCGCCACCTGGCGGTCACGGCCGCCGCCGACAATCAGGGTCGGCCGTTCGACCAGTTTCAAAGGGTCGATCGGGTCTTCGGTGAAGGCCCGCGCTTGTCATAGCGAAGGGTTGCGATCCCGCGCGCGACCAGCTGCTCGGAGAGTTTCTTCAAGGTCGCCGGCTTGATCTGCGGTCCGTTGCCGTCGTGGTCGGTCGATCCGGAGCCCGCGATCAAGAGTGCGAGAGGCGGCCGTTCGACATCCGGCGGCATCGTCAGCACGGCGTCGATATTGCCGTTGCGAATTCTGGCTTCCTCGCCGGAGGCGCCGGCCATCGCGCCGCAAAAGCCGAGTATTGCGAGCGCACCGATGAGCCTGCGCGCCCGCATGGCTACTCCATCTTCCTCGCCTCTTCCGGCAGCATGATCGGAATGCCGTCGCGGATCGGGTAGGCGAGCTTCGCGGCCCGCGAGATCAACTCCTGCCGCGCTGAATCGAATTCGAGCGGACCCTTGGTCACCGGGCAGACCAGAATTTCCAGCAGTTTGGGATCGACGGTGCCTTCAAGGCGTTCGGGCGAGGATGTCATGTGTGGGTCTCCGGCTGCTGAGACGCTGTAGCATATTCGATTGAATCGTGTAGCGGCTGCATGGCACACGGCCGCGATGGACGGGCGCTGCACCATGCCGGGCTGGTGGCGCGGTTGGTCCGACGAGGAAGAGCTGCGAAAAAAGGCCAATCAGCTGACAAGACGACCACAGGAATCCGGGCCTGGCGCGTAAGGCAGCGTTAAAGTTTGGGGGTAAAAAAGCCTTTCCTCCATCCGGACACTTACGGAATGGGATCGCCAGGGCGTCTTTTCGCCAGCATTTATGGCGATTTTAGACAGGCCCGAGGAACTCGGTAAAGGGAAGTCAAAGAGAACAGATACATTACGAGAGGTCCCGCTAGGCAGATTCCAATATTTCCTCTGTAAGACGGCTGGAGCCGCCGGATGAGCCGTTATCGGAACGGGAAAAGGATCGACATGCTAGTTAATCGACGTCAAAGCGAACGCCGCCAGTGCAGAAATTTCGCGAAGATCCAATTCGGCACAGGTACCTTGCCACGCGACTGCACCATCACCGACATATCGGCCGGCGGCGTGAAGGTCATCGCCGAACATATCGACGTTCCTCCCGAGTTTACGATCATATTGTCGGAGGGCCGCCCCCGCCAATGTCGGCTGGCATGGCGGATCGGTTACGAATTCGGCGCCCAGTTCGTCGATTAGATCGAAAAGCCTCTCACAAAACATCGAGGCGGCTGCCACCCTCGTCCGTGCGCGCGAAATTCGGTCGAACGCGCTTGCGCAACTGCCGTCGCTACGAGGACGGGCTCCTTAACCGGAATTTAGGGTTAACCTGCAAGCATTTCTGGCCAGTCGCCGATTACAGGTCCAGGAAATGCCCCCCCAATCGCTCCAGCAACACGGCTACGCCAGATTTCTTGCGTCGACGGCATCGTTGGCGATTATGGTCCTGGGGCTTTGCAGCTGTCAGACCGATGGCATGTGGGATATTACGGGATCGCTGGGCGAGAAACCCGAGAAAAGCCGCGCCGTCGAGCCGGCGCGCGAAGTGGAATTCTATCGCGATCGCTCTCGCGCCAATCCCGAGGATACCGACGCGACGTTGCAGTATGGAAAGGCGCTTCGGGCTACGGGGCAGCGATCCCAGGCGGTCGCCGTGCTCGAGCAGGCCACGATCGCCCACCCGACCGACAAGGCCCTCATTGCGGGTTATGGGCGCGCGCTGGCCGACAACGGCAATTTCCAACAAGCCTTCGATGTGCTGGGCCGCGCCCATAGCCCCGACGCCCCCGATTGGCGGATACTGTCGGCCCAGGGCGCCGTGCTCGATCAGCTCGGCCGAGGCGAGGAAGCTCGGCAATACTATGCGAGCGCGCTGAGAATCTCGCCTGAAGAACCCTCGGTGCTGTCCAACCTGGGACTTTCATACGTGCTCTCGAAAGATCTGCCCAAAGCGGAGGAAGTCTTGCGCCGCGCTTACGGTCGCGCGGATGCAGATCCGCGCGTGCGGCAGAATCTTGCATTGGTGGTTGGCCTGCAGGGCCATGCTACCGAGGCCGAAAGCATTTTGAAGGCCAACCGGCCGCCCGAGGAAGCGGCCGCCGATGTGGCCTATCTGAAGCGGATGTTGTCCCGGAAGGCGAATGCGCGAGCGGACGGCGTCTCGGCGATAGGCGTCGCGCGGCCTGATTGAGATGATCAGAGCCTCGGCTTTGATCCATTCAGAACCGGGGCTCTACTCGGGTTATGCTCGCGAAACGTTGCGATAAGCCGGCCTAAGCCCTAGCTCGCAGTTTCCGGAGGATCGGTGACAGGAGCGAGCTTCGCGGCTTCTTGGGTTCGCCGCGGCCGGTCAGCTGCTGCGCGATCTGCACGAACATCTTGCTGATGCGATGATTGGCGGAGATTTCCGCGATCATCTGGCCGTTGTTGGCCGCCGTGCCGAAGATTCGCGGATCACATGGAATCGACGCGATCGGCTGACTCTCAATGGCCTTGGCGAATTCGCGCAGGGTGATTTCCGGCCGCTTGGACATGCCGACCTGGCTGAGGCAATAGAGCGGCGGCCGGTCGTTGGGCCGCGCCGCCTTGAGCAAACTCAGCATGTTCTTGGCATTGCGCAAGTTGGCAAGGTCCGGCTCGGCAACGATCAGGATGTCGTCAGCGCCGACCAAAGCGCGCCTGGTCCATCCCGACCATTGGTGGGGAATGTCGAGGATAATGCACGGCGTTGTCATGCGTAACGTATCGAACACCGCATCGAAGGCATCGGCGCCGAAATCGTAGACCCGATCGAGCGCCGCCGGCGCTGCCAGCAGGCTGAGATGATCGTTGCACTTCGCCAGCAGGCGTTCGATGAACGCGGTATCGGGCCGCTCGGGCGAGAATACCGCGTTGGCGATTCCCTGCAACGGATCCTTGTTGTAGTCGAGCGACGCGGTGCCGAACGCGAGATCGAGATCGATGACGACGGAATCCAGCGCAAGGTCGTGCGCGATGGCCCAGGCCACGTTGTGCGCGACAGTCGATGCGCCGACGCCGCCCTTTGCGCCGACGACGGCGACGATGCGGCCCATTGGGACCGCCTCCGAAGCCGAGAACAATCCGCAGATCGAGCGCACCACATCGAGGGTTTGGACCGGTCCGACCACGTAGTCGCTGACGCCGCGACGTACCAATTCGCGATAAGGCGCGACGTCATCCTCATTGCCGATCACGACGACGCGGGTTCCGGCGTCGCACACGGTGGCGAGCTGATCAAGGCCGGCAAGGATATCGTTGCTGCCCTCGGTCTCGAGAATGATTACGTTCGGAGTAGGCACGCTGTGGTAGGTTTCGATGGCGGCTTCCACACCACCCATCTTGATCGTCAGATGCGCTTTGGCGAGGCGTCGATCCAGGCCGGCCGACTGCACGGCCTCGGCCGTCGCGGTCGTTTCGCAGAAGGCCTGCACCGACACGCGCGGCGCCGGGGCGATGTAATCGTCAGTGTGCGACGTGGTATCCGGCTCTTCTTCCGAATCGTTACGCGGGTAGCTCATCATTTGCCTGAATCGCTGAGTTTGGCCTTTTCGGCCTCGGGATAGGTGGTCGTGGTCGTCTCGCCCTTGCGATACTTTTCAAAGCCTTCCGTGCGCCGGATCGTATAGGCGGGGGTTTCGGGGCGCGGCTGGACGAGGTCGGACGGATTGTCGATCATCGCCGCCATATTGCGCTGATAGGCGCAGCCGAAATTGTAATACGGCTTGTTATCGAAATAGCCGCGGTTGTTGACTGATGGCCCGACGTCCTCAGGCCACACTCCGCACGGTCCGGCCACCGCCGCGATCTTCGGATAGCTCAGCCTGATCGTCGCCAGGGTTCGGGGGTCATCGGGATGGTAGTGATGCAATCGGATTCCGCGCGGGGGCACGCCGCCTGCTGCAAGGAGCGCCTTGATTTCATGGAATGCGCTCTCGGCGGCCCGAGCGTTCGGCGTATCGACCGGCACGTCTGCGACAATCGCGCCGGTGCCTTCGCTAACCCAGATCCGCGCCAATCCGGTGACATCGGCGCGCTGATCGGCCGACAAGCCGCCGCGCGCATGACCGACGAAAATCACGACGGAGCGGTCGGCTTCCTGGATCACGATCGGATGCCGTTGACGGTAATCGTCGGGAATCCGCGCCGTCGCGATTTCTCCGGTGGTATCGGTGCAGGCACCGAGCGTGACCGAAAGACCAAATAGCGCGCCCAGCAGGCGCAGCGTTCGATGCCGATCGACCGAGATTCTGTTTGTCATCGTTCTCGTCCTTGTCCCGCCGTCTCAGTCGATGATGAAGCCAAAGTTGCTCTGATAGCCTCCAACCGGTTCGACGCGGCCGGGGACGCCGTAAATCCGGTTGATCTGGGCCAACAGCGTGGATTGGGAATCTGATGCGGGCGCGAACCCGTCATCGGGGCGCGATAACTCTTTCTGCCCAACCGCCCGAACGACATAGGGCGTCACAATGACCATCAGTTCGGTCTGGTTGTTGACGAAGTCCTGGCTCCGGAAAAGCTGCCCTAGAACCGGCAACTGGTCGATGCCAGGCAATCCGTTGACCGCCTGCTTGGTTTGCTCCTGGATCAGGCCTGCCATCGCCATCGAGCCGCCCGAGGGGATTTCCAGCGTGGTTTCCGCGCGGCGCGTCTTGATCGAGGGAATCGTCGTTCCGCCGACACCGCCCTGCAAAGCGTTTTCCTGGGAGACTTCCGACACTTCGGTCATCACCCGCAGGCTGATCCGTCCTTCGGTCAGCACCACCGGCGTGAAGTTGAGCGAGATACCGAATTTCTTGAAAACGACCGTTTGAAGGCATTGTCCGATCGCGCCCGCATTTGTCGTTTGACAAGTCACGCCGGCCGGAATTGGAAATTCTCCGCCTGAAATAAATGTCGCGGACTCGCCGGAGATGGCCGTCAGATTCGGCTCCGCCAGCGTCCGCACCACGCCCGCGCTCTCCATCGCCCGCAAGGTCGCGGTGACCGTGGGCAGACCAGCTTTGTTCAAGGCCGCCGCGGTCAAGCCGTTACCGGGGACAAGCGGCGCGTTGTTTGCGGTGAACGGGTTGACGTTGTTGAAATTCACCACCGCGGTGCCGTAATTCATGCTGGCGCTGAGGTCGATGCCCAATTGCTTGATGATGTCCCGCCGCACCTCGGCGACACTCACCTTCAACATCACCTGATCGCGGCTGCGGACCACGATGGAGTTGACGACCTTGTCGGCACCACCGACGAGCCGCGCGGCGACATCGCCGGCTTGCTGCGCCTCGATCGGACTGGACACCGAGCCGGTCAGCATGACGCTGTCGCCGATGCCTTCGGCCTGGATTCCCCCCGCGGGCAGCATTTGTCGCAACGCGGCGCGCACGCCGTTGAGGTCGCGTTTGACGGCGATGTCGTAGGCCGCAATCTGCTGGCCTTCGGAATCAAAGAACACGACGTTGGTTTGGCCGACGCTCGCCCCGATGATGTAGGCGCGCTGCGGCGAGCGGATAACGGCGTTGGCAATCTTCGGGTCGGCGACCAGCACATCCTTGATGTCGCGCGGCAAGTCGATCACGGTTGATTTGCCGATGCCAAGCGAGAGAAAGCGCGCGTTCAGCTGTCCGTCCATGGCGACCGGCGCGATGGGGCGATAGTCGCTCGCCACGGCCGGAACCAACGCCGGATTAAGCGCCATCGCAGCGGCGGCCGAAAACGACAGGGCGCGGATCACAACGGTTCGGATCGACAAGCGGTTTCCGCGGCATTTCATAACGTCAAGTCCTTCTGATCACTTCTGTACCGTGGTCGGGTTTCCGATGCCGTAGCGAACCACGTTGATGCTGCCGCGCTGACGAGCCCGGTCGTCCGACCCGATGTCGACCTGGTTGAGGTCGGCAATGCTGCGCAACGCCAGCGACAGCGTGCCGGCCTGACGCGCGGCGGAGAGGGTAGGCGTCTG
>DASQOU010000301.1:0-21018 GCA_035644295.1 Bradyrhizobium sp. | reverse complement strand
AACGCGCCCTCCAGCTCGTAGCCCTGGCAGACATCGGGGCCTTCGTCTCGGCGTTGGTTGAGCGGCGCGAGCAGGTGTTCGGCAAGCGATTCGATTTCGCCGGGGACGAGCTGTCCGGCGAGGAGCAGGCGAAAATCCTCTCGCACGCCATCGGCCGCCCGATCAACTATCAGCAAATCCCAATCGCCGCGGCTCGCCAGCAAAGCGAGGACGTGGCGCTCATGTTCGAATGGTTCGACCGGGTCGGATACGACGCCGATATCGCCACATTGCGTAAGGATTTCTCGGAGGTCCGCTGGCACGGTTTTGCAGACTGGGCGCGCGAGTTTGACTGGAGCGTTCTTGAACGGACGTCTTCCGTCGCCTGAGCTCGCGACACGCATTATCGGTCGATGAAATTCGGGGCGGGGGGCGGATGAGCTGCAACCGGAAAGCCGAGGTCCGCTCCACCCGATCCGGACGTTTGCGTCTGGCCATGAGGTCCGCCTTGGATCAACCTCGGACCTCGGCCCACATCCGAGCGAGGTCCGTTCATCCCTCAGCGACGGACATACGGGGATGCCAAAGGCATTTCTGACATCCACCGAAATTTGTTGCGGTGGGTAGTCTTTAGCCAAATAACAAGGCGCCTTCCTAACCCGCGCTCAGCCGCACACCGGCGCGCAGGAATTTTTGCGGATCGACCGCTTCGCCATCGATCCTGGTTTCGTAATGCAGATGCGGGCCGGTCGATCGGCCGGTCGAACCGACAGCGCCGATCACTTGCCCGATCCTGACGGCGTCACCGACCTTGACGTTGACCTCCGAGAGATGCCCGTAGCGGGTCGACAGACCATTGCCATGGTCGACTTCGACCATGCGGCCATAGCCGCCGGCCCATCCGGATGACGCCACTTTTCCGTTCGCGGTGGCGCGCACCGGGTCGCCCGTGGCGGCGCGGAAATCGAGGCCGGTGTGCATGGCCGGGCGACCGAGGAACGGATCGCTGCGGACCCCGAAGCCGGATGTGAATTCGACTTCACCGATCACGGGTTTTCGATATGGCACCAGCGCAAGGGTCCGGTTGAGACGATCCACCTGGGTACGGGTGACGTTGATTCGGTTGAGCTGGCGCTCGAAAGGGCCGGCATCGGCGGGAAGTTTCACGGGGACAAAGGGTCCACCCATCGCCGCGCGCGGTGTCGCCGCTTCCAGTTCAGCAATATCAAGGCCGAGATCGTTGAGTATGCCGCGCATCCGGCGCACGCGGGATTCCATGCCGTCCTCAACCGAGCTGAGCGCTGCGATCTGACGCCTCTCGATCTGGTCAAGCGAGGTCTGCAAGCGGACAATCACATTGTCGACGCCCTGGATTTTCGCGAACTTGTTCGGCGGCGGATTGACGATAATCGGCGCCCTTGATTCCAGACGCGCTTCGCGATCCGGGGGCGCCACGAACACGGCGGTATCGCTGATCGGCGAGGGTTTCGCCGCAGCTGACGGAGCCGGATCGGCCGCCGCGGAGCCGCGCGATGGCGCCCTGATCGATCCGGTCGGCTGCATATCGGGAATGGAGCCCATCGCGGTTGCACGCGATTCCAATGCGGTCTGCCGGCGCATCACCTGTTCGAGTTTCTGGTCGAACTGTTCCTGGTCCAGCAACTGGCGGCTGGTGGTACGGTCGACCTTGGCGCGGAGTTCCGCGATGCGGTCTTCGTAGGCGTATTGCATCTCGGCCTGGCGCGCGATCAGCCGGGTGAGAACGTCATCGCGGAACGCGAAATAGGTCGCGGTTGCGGCCGACCACATGCCGAGCGCCGTCACGGTGCCGATCACGATCCAAAACGCTACCGGACCAAACCGAACCTGCTTGCCCGCATGAACCAGCGTGTATCCGTTTTGCGCCCGTTGTGCAGCGACTGATGCAGGGCCGACCGGCTGGCGAGCGGGCCGTCTTCCGTGGTCATGATGGTGATGCTCGGCATGATGACCGGAACGGTACGACATCGGCACTCCCGCGCCGGTCGGAGATGCGTTCCGTACGGCCAAATTTGCGGGGATGATTTGACCTCGTCATGGTTAATTTTTCGCGAACAGGCCCAGAACTAAGTGGCCCGTGCCGCGGCGAGCACCTCATCGGCGTGCCCGTCGACCCTCACATTGCGCCAGATCTTGGCCACGCGGCCGTCCGCGCCGATCAGGATGGTTGTGCGAAGAATGCCTTGGAAGGTCCTGCCATACATGGATTTCTCGCCCCACGCGCCATAGGCTTGCAGCATCTCGTGCTTCTCATCCGAAACGAGAGGAATGGAGAGCTGGTGCTTGTTCCGGAACGCTTCCTGCGCCTTGGGCGGGTCGCCGGAAACCCCGAGCACGAAAGTTTGGTTTTCGGCGAAAGCGCTCGCCAATCGTGTGAAATCGATCGCCTCCTTGGTGCAGCCGGGTGTGTCCGCGCGCGGGTAGAAAAATAGCACAAGCTTTTTACCCGCGTAGTCCGCCAGCGAAACGGTGTCGCCGCCGTCGCGTGGCAATCGGAACGAGGGAGCCTTGGCGCCCTCGGCCAGAGCGGATCGGGTTGCGGGCGCTCCGCGGGCGTTCTCCAGCGAAGGATTCGAAGTCTCGGCCGTGAAGGCCTCGGCCTTCGCTGGCTTGACCCTCACAGCTTTGGCCTTCGATCCCGGAGCGGTCGACCGAGCCGTTTTTGCGGAACTGGATGATTTTAACGCTTTCGACGGGGGCTTGTGGGATGCTTTTATGACCGTGCTTCCTGGTTGCCTGTTTTTTGCGTTCTTGCCTGGGTTGCTTGCAGGTGCTTTGCGAGATTTCGAAGGTGGCCTCTTTGCTGATGCGGCCGGTTGAGCGCGGGTTGTTCCGCCGATGGAAGATTTGGGGGATTTCTTACGCGTTTTCTTGGACATACGCCTTCCTTTCGTCGCTTTCCGCGGATCAATCATTGGGGTATTGAGACAAGCTGGAATCAAGCCGACTGGGCAAGTCTGATCGGCTCGGAGTATGCTTAAAAGGAATTCGACACGCCACCCATGCACTGCTTCGGATGGGCTCCTTGGGCCTAAATGACCGGCATGGGTACGAGGTGAGGATTGGTAGCAATGCCGGCACGGGAGCCTTCGTTGCGTGTCGACGGACGAAGCCCTGGCGGCGATCAATCACACAATCAGCGCCAGCACCGAGAGGCAATGGTAGGGAAAACGCCGCCCAAGGGGACAAATCCGCGTGCTGACGTCCAGCAGCCACAGTGGGATGATCCCGGTTGGGATCAGGAACACGATGAGGCTTGCCGTCGCGCACAACGGCTGTTGTCGCGGTCGAACTCCCGCTTCTATCTGTTCAGCGATCGCCTAAGAGCCTTCCGGCGCCGGCTTGCCGGCGAACGCTGGATAAGACGTCTGGCCGTCATCATCACGTCCCTGCTGGTAATCTTTGCCGGCTGCTTCGGCGGCCTGTGGTGGCGCCTCGGCGCGGGTCCGATCAACCTCGAAATGGCAACGCCTTGGCTTGCCGCGGCGATCGAGGAAAATATCGGTCACGGCAATACCGTTGAGGTGGGGGGCACGCAAATCGAGCGCGCCGGCAGAATCCGCATTGCGGTGCGTATCCGCGACATCATCGTGCGCGACCGTGACCATGCGATCGTGGCCAGCGCGCCAAAGGCCGAGGTGAAGCTTTCGGGCTCAGCGCTGTTGATGGGGCGTCTTCGCGCCGAGAGCCTGAACCTGGTGGACGCCGAACTCTCGGTGCGCATCACGCCGGACGGCAACGTAACTGTTTCGACAGGCGACAACGCGCGGCCGCTCGCGACCGGCGTCGCTTCCAAGAAAGCAGCAGGGCTTCCGCCGACGTTTCCGCGCCAAGTGCCAGCAAGCGGACCTGCGTCTGCGTCTTCACCCGCGGCTCAATCTCTCCCCGCGCCGGCAAGTCCCGATAGCACGCAAAGCGGACTGCTCGCCGGCCTCGACTGGTTGGACAGCTTGAGCCTCACCGGGCTTGACGGACAAAACCTCGTTGAGATCGGCTTGAAGAACGGCAACCTGATCGTCGATGATCAGCAGCGCGGCAACAAATGGAATTTCGACAATATCACCCTCAGTCTCCGTCGACCCAGCGGTGGCGGGGTGGCGCTGAGCGTCGGCGAAGAGGGCCGTCATGCCTGGTCGCTGCGCGTGGTGGTCGGGCCTCCCGCCAATGGCGTGCGCGGGGTGGATATTCGAGCCGACAAGATCCCGACCGCAAACATCCTGCTCGCTTTGCGGCTGAAGGATCTCACCTATGGCGCAGATTTGCCGCTGAGCGGCGAACTGAAGGGTGAATTGGGCCGTGACGGCTTGCCGACCTATTTCCGCGGCAAGATTACCGCGGGTGCCGGAAACATCACCGACAGCGATACGCCGGATTATCCGATGGCGATCGATTCGGCGGAAGTGAACGTCGAATGGGATTCTGGCCGGCGGGTGCTGCTGGCGCCCTTCAAGATCATTTCCGGGCAAAACAGGATCACGCTTCTCGCTCATCTCGAGCCGCCCAACGACAACGTTGCCGATTGGCAATTGGGGCTCAGCGGCGGCACCATCGTGCTCGGCGGGATCGACAACGAACCGGCGTTGATCTTCAATCGCATCGCGGTCGGCATGCGTTTCGACACCGACCGGCGGCGCGTGTTGTTGACGCAGGCCGAGTTCAGCAACGGTGAGATCGGTATCGCCGGAACCGGCAGCGTCGATTATTCGGCCGAGCCGCGGCTGATGCTGGGTTTTGCCGGAACACCGATGTCGGCGTCCGCGCTCAAGCGGATGTGGCCGACCCTGATCGTTCCGGAGGTTCGCGAGTGGGTGATCGACCGGGTCGAACGCGGTTCGATCCAGCGCATCGAAGTCGGCGTCAACTCGCCGGTGAAAAACCTTTCGCGGCGAGGTCCCCCGATCCCCGACGATGGTCTTAATGTCAACATCGTCGCCAACGGCGTGATGTTGCGGCCGGTGGATGATTTGCCATCGGTGCGCGATGCGGATTTGAAGGCGCGGGTGACTGGCCGCACCGCGACGGTGACGATCGGTCAGGGTGCGGCCGATACGCCGGCGGGTCGCAAACTCACCATCTCGGATTTTGTATTCGAGGTGCCGGACATGGCGCCGAAACCGGCGCCGGCCCGGGTAAAATTCCGGATCGACGGCCCGGTGCCGGCGGTGGCCGAGATTCTCGCGTCTGACAAGCTCAGCGAATTTTCCGGCACCCTGGTCGATCCCAATGCGAGCAAGGGAACGGTTTCCGCAATTGTCGCGCTTGGTTTGCCGATCAAGCGCGAACTGACAAAGGCGGACACGACCTATACGATCACTGCCGATCTCGGCGGCTTTGGCGCCGATCGCCTGGTGATGAACCAGAAGTTGGAGGCAAGTGCGCTGAAGGTTGTCGCCAACAACCAGGGCTATCAGGTCAAGGGCGATGTGAAGATCAACGGGCAGCCCGCCTCGCTGGACTACCGCAAGCTGAATGAGGGAGACGCCGATATCAAATTGCAGGCGACGCTGGATGATGCGAGCCGCGCGCGGCTCGGGTTCGACCTCGGACCCGCGGTCAGCGGCACCCTTCCGATCAAGCTGATCGGCAAGATCGGCGGCGATACCCGCCTCGGCATCGATGCCGATCTGACTTCCCTCAAACTCGACAATATCCTGCCGGGCTGGGTCAAACTGCCGGGCAAGTCGACCCGCGCCACGTTCAACGTGGTTCAAAAGCCGCAATCGACCCGGCTTGAAGACATCGTCATCGAAGGCGGTGGCGTATCGATCAAGGGGTCGGTCGAGGTCGATCAGAACGGCGACCTGATGAATGTGAACTTCCCGACCTATTCGCCTTCCGAAGGCGACAAGACATCGCTGCGGGCCGATCGCGGACCCGATGGCGTCTTCAAGGTCACCATGCGCGGCGATGTCTTCGACGGCCGCGGTTTCCTTAAATCGGCGATCTCGGGCAAGGATGCTGACGCCAAAAGCAGGGCCAAGGGCTTCGATTTGGATGTGGACCTGAAGTTAGGCGCGGTTGCGGGCTATTTCGGTGAGGCGCTGCGCAGCGTCGATGCCAAACTGTCGCGACGCAACGGAACGATCCGAAGCTTTACGTTAAGCAGCAAGCTTGGGCGCGATACGCCGCTGACCGGCGACTTGCGCGGTCACGCGCAGGGGCGCGACGTCATCTATCTCGAAACCAATGACGCCGGTGCTTTCTTCCGCTTCACGGATACCTATTCCAAAGTCCTCGGCGGCCAACTTCAACTGGCGGTGGACGCTCCGACCGCCGAGCCGAGCCCGAAGGAGGGATTGCTCAACGTCAAGGACTTTGCGGTCAAGGGCGAGGGTGCGCTTGATCGACTGGCCGCAGGCGGACAAACCGGAGCCCAAAGCGGTGTCGCCTTCTCGCGGCTTCGCGCCGAGTTTACCCGGCAGAACGGACAGCTCACTATCAAGGAAGGGGTCCTGAAAGGTTTGTCGATTGGGGGGACCATCGAGGGCAACATCGACTACCCCGGCAACCAGGTGCGCATGAGCGGCACCTTTTTTCCGATCTACGGCTTGAACAATATGTTAAATCAAATCCCGATCGTCGGATTATTCCTCGGTGGCAGCAATGAAGGGGTATTCGGCGTGACCTACGAGGTGGTCGGCACGCCGGACAAGCCGACGCTTCGCGTCAATCCGCTTTCGCCCATCTTCCCCGGCGTTGCTAGAAAAATCTGGGACTTCAACACCGGCAAGCAAATCGGTCCGGCCGAATTTCCCTCAAACAACAACTGACTTCCAATAGCTTTGGCTCGTCAGCGCCGCAGCGCGGGCACTACCAGAAACGGGATCATGCCGAGAATCACGCTGACCAGCGCGAAGGCGATCAACGGATTGTAGCTGTGGCTCCAGTCGTGGATCAGGCCTCCGCTCCAGGAGCCGAACGCCGATCCGAGCCCGCTGCCGATCGAAATGGTGCCATAGATGGTTCCCACCCGCTTGCCCCGGAAGATCTTCATGGCGGTTGCGGTCAGAAGCGGGCCGCGTGAGCCGATCATGCTGCCGAAGCAAACGACGAAGCCGGTCAATATCCAGATGTTCGGATACCATTGCAGCAACCAGAGCAGGAAGATACCTGCGATCGACAGCGCGTAGCTGAACAGCACCGACGGCCTGCGGCCGATGATGCCGTCGAGCCAAGAGACGCCCAGCATGCCGAACAAAAGCACGACGCCGGAAAAACCCCAGGCGGTCGCCGCCTGTAGCGGCGGGAAACCCGCATCGATCAGATAGGCGACGACTTGCGGCGCGATCGCATACATGCCGATCGCGGTGAAGAAAAACGTCGAGAACAGCGCCCAGAATGCGCGGTGGCGCATCGCGCTCACGAGCGTCCAGCCGCCGTCGGCGACATCCGCGGCCGTGCTCCTGGCAAGGTGCGGCAATCCCGTGGAGAACAACCGCCAGGGCAGTATCAACAGCGGCACAAGCAGCAAGAGGGCCGTGCCGCCAAAGATCTGATAGGCGCCGCGCCAGCCGAGATGATCGATCAATAACTGCGAGGCCGGCAGCAGCACCAGCACGCCGGCGCCGGTGGCGGAATAGACCACGGCCATCGCAGTCGGCAGCCGCGGGCCGAACCACCGGCCAAGCAGGATGGAATTCGGAACGTTACCGATCAAGGCGATACCGAAACCGACGCAGAGACCGAGGCTCAGCTGGAACTGCCAGAGATAGCTCGCGTTCGCAGTGAACAGGAACGCCCCGCCAAACAGAAGCAATCCGAGCGAATAGACGCGGCGGGGTCCCGAATAGTCGAACAGCCGCCCGATCAGAGGCGAGGCCAGCCCACCCGCCAAGGCGGTCAGCGAGTAGACCGAAACGACCTGGGCGCGATCCCAACCAAAGCTTTCCGAGATCGGCAGCAGAAACACGGTAAAGCTCTCGCCGAGACCGCGGCCGAGAACGGATAGAGCAAAACACAGCGCGAGCACGTTCAGCGCCGTGCGCGCTGGCTTCAGCGGTGTCGGGGGCGTGTCCTGCCGCCGGGGCGCATTGTCGTCCATGGCTTGCACTTCTAAGCGCGGCCGGGCGCAAAGCTTGATTCCCCGGCTGATCGCGCGCTCAGGGGGCGCGTTTCCACGCCCGCCAGCTAGGGTCTGAAAGGAATGCGCCTATGCAGGCTTGAGCAGGACGTGCCGCTTCTTGCCCATCGACAGCTTGATCACGCCTTCCGGCGTCAGGTCGGAAGGCTTCAGGATCATTTTCTCGTCGGTCACTGCGGTATCATTGACGCGAAGACCGCCGCCCTTGATCTGGCGACGCGCCTCGCCATTCGACGCGACCAGGCCCGCTTTGACGAACGACGCCAGCACGCCGATTCCGGCTTCGAGTTCGCCTCGGGATACCTCCACCGTGGGAAGATTTTCGGCGATCGCGCCTTCCTCGAAAGTTTGCCGCGCGGTTTCCGCCGCGACGCGGGCCGCCTCTGCACCATGCAGAAGCGCGGTCGCGGAGTCCGCCAGTGCTTTCTTGGCCTCATTGATCTCCGCGCCTTGAAGTGCCGCCAGCCGCTCGATCTCGCCAAGCGGCAGTGTCGTGAACAGCTTCAGAAAGCGCGCCGCGTCGGCATCCTCGGTGTTGCGCCAGAACTGCCAATATTCGTAAGGACTCTTCATGTCGGCGTTGAGCCAGACCGCGCCGCTGGCGGTCTTGCCCATCTTTTCGCCCGATGAGGTCGTGATCAGCGGGGTCGTCAGCGCGTGCAATTGTGGCGTGCCCATGCGGCGGCCGAGATCGATGCCGTTGACGATGTTGCCCCATTGGTCGGAGCCGCCCATCTGCAGGCGGCAATCGTAACGCTGGTTGAGCACGTAATAGTCGTAGGCCTGCAATATCATGTAGTTGAATTCGATGAAGCTCATCTCCTGGTCGCGTTCGAGCCGGAGCTTGACCGAGTCCATCGCCAGCATTCGGTTGACGGAGAAATGCCGGCCGATATCGCGCAGCATCTCGATCCAGTTGAGCTTGGTCAGCCATTCGGCATTGTCTGGCATGACCGCATCGCCCTTGCCCTCGCCGAACTTCAGGAAGCGCGAGAACACCTGCTTGATGCCCTCCTTGTTGCGCTCGATATCCTCGATCGAAAGAATTTTTCGCGTCTCGTCCTTGCCCGAGGGGTCGCCGACGCGGGTGGTTCCACCGCCCATCAGCGCGATCGGTTTGTTGCCGGTTTGCTGCAGCCAGTACAGGCACATGATCTGGACCATGGAACCGACATGGAGCGAAGGCGCGGTGCAGTCGAAGCCGATATAGGCCACGAGCTCGCGACGCGCGGCCAGCGCATCCAGCGAGCCGGGGTCAGAAACCTGATGAATAAAGCCGCGGCTCTGCAGCACATTGAGAAAATCAGATTTAAATGCAGTCATTTGGGTGCGACTCGGATCATTCTTGTTTACGCTAACTTCAGGGTTTTTCGGAACCCTGCGGAATGGGCTGCCGCTGGCGCGCAGGCCGTGGCAATATAAGATGTGTCCATTTGGCACAAGCTGGACGTCCTGGGGTAGGGCTAAGGCTGGCTGGGGCTTGATTACGATGATGTTGACGGCAGTCGGTCTGATGAGCGGCACCTCGCTCGACGGGGTCGATGTCGCCATGATCGAAACCGATGGCAAGCGGGTGCAAGCGTTCGGCCCTTCAGGCTACAGGCCCTACACCGAACCCGAGCGCCGCCTGCTCCGCCAGGCCCTTGCAGAAGCCGTGCATCTGCCGCAGCGCGACGCGCGGCCCGGCATCCTGCGCGAGGCTGAGCGCGTCGTGACGGTGGCGCACGCCGAGGCTGTGGCCAGTTTTACCGCCCACAATCGCATCACCTTCGAGGATATCGATATCGTCGGTTTCCACGGCCAGACAGTATTGCACCGGCCGGCCGAGGGGATGACGGTGCAGATCGGCGACGCCGCGGCGCTCGCCAAGGCGATCCACATCCCGGTGATGCATGATTTCCGCGCTGCCGACGTCGCCGCCGGCGGGCAGGGCGCACCGTTCGTTCCGGTCTACCACCGTGCGCTTGCCCAGTCGCTCGAGCGTGAAGGGCCGATTGTGGTGCTCAATATCGGCGGCGTTTCCAACATCACCTATATCGACGGCGGCGACATCCTGATCGCCTGCGATACCGGGCCCGGCAACGCGTTGCTCGATGATTTCATCTACCGCGTAACGAGCCAGCCCTTCGATTGCGAAGGCCGCATGGCCGCGCAGGGCGTCGCTGACGAAGCCTGGATTGCGCGGGCGTTGGACCATCCATTTTTTGCCCTGCGGCCGCCAAAATCGCTCGACCGCAACGATTTTGCGTCGCTGGTGCTGCGCGACGTTGCCCCAGCCGACGGTGCGGCGACGCTGACCGCCTTGACGGCCGCGGCGATCGCCCGGGTCGTTCCGCTGTTGCCGAAGCGGCCTGAGAGCTGGATCGTGGCCGGCGGCGGCGCGCGCAATCTCACCATGATGCGGATGTTGCGCGAGCGGCTTTCGCCTGCCTCCGTCGAGGCGGCGGACGCGCTCGGCTGGTCGACGGACTCAATCGAGGCGCAGGCCTTCGGTTTTCTGGCGGCGCGCGGCCTGAAGGGTTTGCCGCTCAGCTATCCCGCCACCACCGGCGTCCCGATCCCGATGACGGGTGGGGTGATCGCAAGGCCCTGAGCATCTTGACATTTTGATGCAGTTGCATTTAATTGCATGCACTTGCATCAACTTCGCGAGATCGCCATGGCCGCCCGCCTGAAACTGATCAGCCACAAGCTTTGTCCCTATGTGCAGCGGGCGGTGATCGCGCTCACCGAAAAAGGGGTCGCCTTCGAACGGATCGACGTCGATCTCGCCAACAAGCCTGATTGGTTCCTGGCCATTTCTCCGCTCGGCAGGACGCCGGTGCTGCAGGTCGGCGACACCGCGATTTTCGAATCCGCCGTGATTTTGGAATACCTTGAGGAAACCGAAGCGAAGCCGCTGCATCCCTCTGATGCCCTGCGCCGCGCGGAGCACCGCGCCTGGATCGAATTCGGATCAGCGGTCCTTAACGATATTGCGGGCTTTTATGCCGCGCCGAACGATCTGGCGTTTGAAACCAAGACCGCCCAGTTGGAGCAGCGTTTTGCACGGCTTGAGGCGCGGCTTGTCGCCTCGCCATGGTTTGACGGTGAAAGCTTCTCGCTGGTGGATGCGGTATTCGGTCCGGTGTTTCGCTATTTCGACGTGTTCGACGAAATCGGCGACTTTGGAATTCTTGCCGGAAAACCCAAACTGACAAAGTGGAGAAAGTCGCTCGCGGAGCGGCCGTCGGTGCGCGCAGCGGTCAGCGCCGATTATCCGGCGCTGCTGCGCGATTTCCTGAAGCGGCGGAATTCGTGGATCTCGAGCTTGCAAGCGCAGGCGGCGTGACTGGTGTCCAGCGAGTTCGGTAGGTGTTGGCCGCGTGTCCCGGGCGCGATGCGGCGCGTAGCGCTGCTTCGCAGAACCGTGACCCATTCGTGGACGACGCAACTGCAGAGCTAGGCCCCGGCTCAGCGGCGTACCACCATAGCGCGTCGAAGACGCGCGTAAACGCGCTGATGGTGATGCACCGCGTCCGGGGCACGAACCGCCCTATCGAACGTTGGCGAGCCGCATGTCGAGATAACCCGTCACCGTCTGCATCAGCGGCTCCAGCTTGCCGTCGAAAAAATGGTTGGCGCCGGGGATGATCTGCTGATCGATCACGATGCCCTTCTGGGTCTTGAGTTTCTCGACCAGCGTGTTGACGTCCTTGGGCGGCACCACGGCATCCTTCTCGCCATGCACGATCAGGCCCGAAGACGGGCAGGGGGCGAGGAAGGAAAAGTCGTAGAGATTGGCGGGCGGCGCGATCGAAATAAAGCCCTCGACCTCAGGCCGGCGCATCAAGAGTTGCATGCCGATCCAGGCGCCGAACGAGAAGCCCGCAACCCAGCAGGCGCGCGCTTCCGGATTGATGGTCTGTGCCCAATCGAGCGCGGATGCCGCATCGGAGAGTTCGCCGGTGCCGTGATCGAACGATCCCTGGCTGCGGCCGACGCCTCGGAAATTAAAGCGCAACACGGAAAATCCGCGATGGGCGAAGGCGTAGTAGCATTGGTAGATGATCTGGTGATTCATGGTGCCGTGGAACTGCGGATGCGGATGCAGCACCATCGCGATCGGCGCATTCTTCTGCTTCGCCGGATGGTAACGGCCCTCGAGGCGGCCTGCGGGGCCGGTGAAAATGACTTCAGGCATTGATGGTCCTTGGCAAAATCAACCGACTTTGTGCTGGCTCTATCTGGCGCTTCGGCAGACAAAACCTTGCTGAGATAAAGGGCTGATCAGACGTCGTTGGGCGGTGCGCGAACGGCGCCTGGTGAACTTGAGGCCGCCTTCTAGCATGAGGCGAGGGGCAAAAAGCAAGGGATTTCAACATCCGGCAACGCGCTCAAGACGTTAGCATTTCGATTGCCAGCAGACGTCATCATAGCCAATTGGCATAAGCGTGGACCGGTGCGGTTGGTGAGGCGCGGTTCGAGCGATTCACGGTAAGGGTGTTATAATACTCCATGTCTGGGCGGGTCTATCTCGATTGGAATGCGACGACGCCGCTTCGCCATGAGGCGCGCGAGGCGATGGCTGCCGCCTTGGACCTTTGCGGCAACCCGTCGTCAGTTCATGCCGAGGGCCGCCAGGCCCGGAAACTGGTTGAAGATGCCAGGGCCATTGTCGCGGGCAGCGTGGGTGCGCTGACGAGAAATGTCGTCTTCACGTCCGGCGGGACCGAGGCCAATGCGCTGGCGCTTGGATCAGGGCTCAGGCGTGGCTCGAACCCTCCGGTCGAACGATTGCTGGCCTCGGCCATCGAACACGCCTCCGTTCTGGCAGGCGGGCGATTTTCGGCCGACGCCGTTGGCACCGTGGGCGTTACCCGTTCCGGCCTGATGGACTTGGACCGGTTGCGCGCGGCGCTGGCTGTCGGGCCCCCTGCGCTGGTGTCGGTGATGCTCGCCAACAACGAAACCGGAGCCGTGCAACCAGTCGCGGAGGCGGCCGAGATCGTCCATGCCGCAGGCGGATTGCTGCATGTCGATGCGATTCAGGCTTTCGGAAAAACATCCGTTGATATGAAGAGGTTGAGCGCCGATCTGGTGACGCTGTCGGCGCACAAGATTGGGGGTCCCAAGGGGGTGGGGGCCTTGGTGCTGGCCGACGGGCTCACCGGCTTGCAGCCGCTACTCCGCGGCGGCGGCCAGGAGCTCAGCCGCCGGGCAGGAACCGAGAACGTAACGGGAATTGCCGGGTTTGGAGCCGCCGTTAAGGCCGCCCTGGAAAATCTGGACCACGACGGCATTCGGCTTGGCGGGCTGCGGAACCGGCTTGAAAGCGGCCTGCAGAAAACCCCCGGCGCCATCGTGTTTTCCGGCGGCGCACCCCGGCTGCCCAATACCACGCTGTTCACGGTTCCAGGCCTCAGAGCGGAAACCGCCGTCATCGGCTTCGATTTGGCCGGGATTGCGGTGTCTTCGGGCTCCGCCTGCTCCTCCGGCAAGGTACAGCCCTCGCATGTGCTGGAAGCCATGGGATTCGGCCCCGAAATCGCCCAGGGAGCGGTGCGGCTCAGTCTGGGCTGGTCCACTCAAGATGCGGACATCGATTGCTGCCTTGAGGCTTGGCGAAAGCTCTCCGGTACCTTACTTAAGGATCAGCGACGAAACACAGCTTGAATGGTTCTAAGCAGGTGATTTCGTCCGGGAAACATCGTAGTAGTGGTTCCGAAATTGATCCACCGCGGTCCTTGAAACCGCGAGCGGAGGAAGAGAATGGCTGCCGTACAAGAGACGGTCGATCGGGTTCGCCAGATCGACGTCGACCAGTATCGATATGGATTTGAGACGCTTATCGAGTCCGACAAGGCCCCCAAGGGGTTATCGGAAGATACCGTCCGCTTCATCTCCGCAAAGAAGAGCGAGCCGGCCTGGATGCTGGAATGGCGGCTGGAGGCCTATCGCCGCTGGCTGACCATGGCCGAGCCGACCTGGGCGCGCGTTCACTATCCCAAGATCGATTACCAGGATCTCTATTATTATTCGGCGCCGAAGCCGAAGAAGACGATCGGCTCGCTCGACGAGATCGATCCGGAAATCCTGAAAACCTATGAAAAGCTCGGCATTCCCCTGCGCGAAGTCGAGGTGCTCGAAGGCGTGGTGCGGCAAGATGGCGAGAAGAGCTTGGGCGAGCGCAGGATCGCCGTCGACGCCGTCTTCGATTCCGTGTCTGTCGCGACCACCTTCCAGAAAGAGCTCAAGCAGGCCGGCGTGATCTTCATGCCGATCTCGGAGGCGATCCGCGAGCATCCGGAGCTTGTGAAGAAGTATCTCGGCACGGTGGTGCCGACCTCGGACAATTTCTTTGCGACGCTCAATTCGGCGGTGTTTTCCGACGGCTCGTTCGTCTACGTGCCGCCCGGCGTGCGCTGCCCGATGGAGCTGTCGACCTATTTCCGCATCAACGAGCGCAACACCGGACAGTTCGAGCGCACGCTGATCATCGCCGACAAGGGCGCTTACGTCAGTTATCTCGAAGGCTGCACCGCGCCGCAGCGCGATGAGAACCAGCTTCACGCCGCGGTGGTCGAACTGGTCACGCTGGATGATGCCGAGATCAAATACTCCACAGTGCAGAACTGGTATCCCGGCAATTCGGAAGGCAAGGGCGGCATCTACAATTTCGTCACCAAACGTGGCGATTGCCGCGGCCACAATTCGAAGATTTCCTGGACCCAGGTCGAGACCGGATCGGCGATCACCTGGAAATATCCGAGCTGCATCCTGCGCGGCGACAATTCACGCGGCGAGTTCTATTCTATCGCGATTTCGAACGGCCACCAGCAGGTGGATTCCGGCACCAAGATGATCCATCTCGGCAAGAACACCACGAGCCGGATCATCTCCAAGGGCATCGCCGCGGGCGTGTCGCAAAACACCTATCGCGGCTTGGTCACGGCGCACCGAAAGGCCACCGGCGCGCGCAATTTCACCGCCTGCGACTCGCTTCTGATCGGCGACAAATGCGGCGCACATACCGTGCCCTATGTCGAGGCCAAGAATTCCTCGGCGCTGTTCGAGCACGAGGCGACGACCTCGAAGATCTCCGAGGACGTGCTGTTCTACTGCGTGCAGCGGGGCTTGAGCCAGGAGGAGGCGGTCGGCCTCGTGGTCAACGGCTTTGTGAAGGATGTGCTGCAGCAACTGCCGATGGAATTCGCGGTGGAAGCGCAGAAGCTGATCTCGATCTCGCTGGAGGGGAGTGTGGGATGATGGTTGAGCCAGATAATCTAGTCCTGGAATATCTTCGCGGTATTCGGACCGATCTCGGAAAGATGGCGGATTGGATGCAAACACTGAGCGTCGAGATGACGGCGATACGCCAGCATCGCGCAGGTGTAGTGACCATTCAGGAACACGGTCACACCGACATCTCTGCGATCAAGTTACGCCTCGATCGCATCGAGAAGCGCCTTGAACTTGCGGAATAACTCAAGGAAGACTAATGCCGTTACTCGAAGTCAAAAATCTCCAAGTCCGCGTCGAGGATCGTGAAATCCTCCACGGGCTTTCGCTCACCGTGAACGAGGGCGAGGTGCACGCGATCATGGGGCCGAACGGCTCCGGCAAATCGACGCTAAGCCACGTCATTGCCGGCAAGCCCGGCTATGAGGTCACCGCCGGCGAGATCCTGTTCAGGGGCGAGAACCTGCTGGAGATGTCGCCGGACGAGCGCGCCGCCAAAGGCGTGTTCCTCGCGTTCCAGTATCCGGTCGAGATTGCCGGTGTCGCCACCATGACGTTCCTGCGCACGGCGCTGAATGCCCAGCGCAAGGCGCGCGGCGAGAGCGAGTTCTCAACCCCCGACTTTCTGAAGAAGGTCCGCGAAGTCGCCAAGAGCCTGAACATTCCGCAGGACATGCTCCGCCGCGGCGTCAATGTCGGGTTCTCCGGCGGTGAGAAGAAGCGCAACGAGATCCTGCAAATGGCACTGTTCGAGCCGAGCCTTTGCATTCTCGACGAAATGGATTCGGGCCTCGACATCGACGCGCTGCGGATTGCCGCCGACGGCGTCAACGCGTTGCGCTCGCCGGGCCGAGCCATGGTGGTGATCACGCATTATCAGCGGCTGTTGAACTACATCGTGCCGGACTTCGTGCACGTGATGTCCAGAGGACGCGTGGTGAAAAGCGGCGGCAAGGAACTGGCGCTGGAGCTCGAGGCTTCCGGTTACACCCAGTTCGAGGATGTCGCGGCTTAAGGAAATTGACGCCTGATCAGCCTCGTAGCGATCAGGTGCCCGAATGGAAGTTTTGATGAACGTTGCATTGGCCAAAATGAACACGGAAGGCCCGGTCGACGAATTGTTCACCTCGGCACGCGGACGCTTGCCGGGATCGCGCATCGTCGCGGAGGCGAGGCAAGCCGCGTTTGACGAATTTGCGCGTTTGGGTTTGCCGCACCGGCGCATCGAGGATTGGAAATACACCGACTTGCGTGCGCTTCTGCGCAAGATCGCGCCGCTCGCTCCAGCTCCGGACAAAGCGGCATTGGCGCTTGCATCGAAAGCTGTGAAGTCGCACGCGATCAAGGGCACGCAGAAGCTGGTGCTGGTTGACGGGGTTTTCGCGCCGCAGCTGTCGGATATCGCTGCACTTGAAACCGGCGTGCGCGTGCATTCCCTTCGCGAGACTCTCGAGAATGACAGTAATCCGGTCAGGGCCGACCTGTTGCTGACGAAGTTGGCCTCGGGCGCGATGATCTCGTTGAACGCGGCGATGGCCACCGACGGCGTTGTCATCGGAATTGCCGATCAAGCGGGGATTTCAAAGCCGATCTATATTGTCCACGTCGCCACCAATTCGGGGACCTCGGCCTTCACCCGCTCGCTGATACAGCTCGGCCATGGCGCTCGTGCGACATTGGTCGAAAGCTTCATAGCAGCCGGAGGGGCTGCCTCGTATCAGGCTCACGATTCCGTGGTCCTCTCGATCGGCAATGATGCCGAGCTTGAGCATGTCCGTCTTGTGGAGGATGCGCCGGATGCGGCGAACATCTCGACCGCCGTTGTTACCGTCGGAGCCAAAGCCAGGTTGAATACCTTCAATTTGACTGTTGGCGGCGAGGTCAGCCGTTACCAGGCGGCGATCTTGATATCCGGCGAGGGCGCTCACGTCGCCACCAACGGCGTCAACCTGCTCAATGGCCGGCAGCACGCCGACACCACACTGGTCCTGGATCACGTGGTGCCGCATGGCGAAAGCCGCGAGATCTTCCGCGCGGTGGTCGACGATCGCGCGCATTCGGTGTTTCAGGGCCGCATCATCGTTCGGCCCGACGCGCAGAAGACCGACGCCAAGATGATGACGCGGGCGCTCTTATTGTCGGACGATGCCGAGGCCGACAACAAGCCGGAACTTGAGATTTTCGCCGACGATGTCACTTGTGGTCATGGCGCGACCACCGGCGCGCTCGATGACAGCCTTCTATTTTATTTGCGCGCGCGTGGGCTCTCCGAGAAGGAAGCACAGGCGCTGTTGATTCAGGCATTCGTCGGCGAGGCGATCGAATCGATTGCCAATGACGCTTTGCGTGAATTCGCGATCACGGCCGCGCAGCGCTGGTTGGCGGCACGGGGATAGTTTTTCGATCCTCATCCTGAGGAGGCCGCGAAGCGGCCGTCTCGAAGGATGAGTGGCATGAGTGAGGCTTCGTCCTTCGAGACGCGCGCAAGGGTGCGCTCCTCAGGACGAGGAAAAAATGAAGGCGGATATGACCCATCCGGCGGTCTTGAACGGTTCATATGACGTGGCGCGGGTGCGGGAGGATTTTCCCGCGCTGGCGTTGAAGGTCTATGGCAAGCCGCTGGTCTATCTCGACAACGCCGCATCCGCGCAAAAGCCCAATGCGGTGCTCGAGCGCATGACGGAAGCCTACAAGACCGAATACGCCAACGTGCATCGCGGCCTGCATTACCTCGCCAATGCCGCCACCGAAGCCTACGAGGGCGGCCGCGCCAAAGTCGCAAAGTTTCTCAACGCGGCGCGGACCGAAGAGATCGTCTTCACCCGCAATGCCACCGAAGCGATCAACCTCGTGGCCTCCTCATGGGGCGAGCCGAACATCAAGGCCGGCGACGAGATCGTGATCTCGATCATGGAGCACCATTCCAACATCGTGCCCTGGCATTTTCTCAGGGAACGTCATGGCGCCGTGATCAAATGGGCGCCGGTGGATGACGAAGGCAATTTTCTGATCGACGAGTTCGAAAAGCTGCTGACCCCGCGTACCAAGCTGGTGGCGATCACGCAGATGTCGAACGCGCTCGGCACCATCGTGCCGGTCAAGGACGTGGTGAAGATCGCCCACAACCGGGGCATTCCGGTGCTGGTCGACGGCAGCCAGGCCGCCGTTCACCTCGCGATCGACGTGCAGGACATCGACGCTGATTTCTACGTCTTCACCGGCCACAAGCTGTACGGGCCGACCGGCATCGGCGTGCTCTATGCCAAGCACGAGCATTTGGTGGCGATGCGGCCCTATAATGGCGGCGGTGAGATGATCCGCGAAGTCGCGCGGGACTGGATTACTTATGGCGATCCGCCGCATAAATTCGAGGCCGGGACACCGGCGATCGTGGAGGCGGTGGGGCTTGGTGCTGCGATCGACTACGTCAATTCGATCGGCAAGCAACGTATCGCCGCCCACGAGCACGATCTGTTGACTTATGCCGAGGGGCGGCTGCGCGAAATCAATTCGCTGCGTCTGATTGGCACCGCGAAGGCCAAGGGACCGGTGATCTCGTTCGAGATGAAGGGCGCCCATCCGCACGATGTCGCCACCGTGATCGACCGGCAGGGTATCGCGGTTCGCGCCGGCACCCATTGCGTAATGCCGCTTTTAGAGCGGTTCAATGTTACGGCGACCTGCCGAGCCTCATTTGGCATGTATAATACACGCGAAGAAGTCGACCATCTGGCACGGGCGCTGATCAAGGCGCGGGAATTGTTCTCATGAACGACACGGTTGAAGCCAAGAATCCGGAAGCCAAGAATCCTGAAGTAAAGGAGCTTGAGATCAAAACCGGCAATATGGAAACCCATTCGGCGTTGCCGCCGGAGGAAACCGAGCGGCTGAGCGGCGAAATCGTGGCGGCGCTGAAAACCGTGTTCGACCCGGAAATTCCGGCCGACATCTACGAACTCGGCCTGATCTACAAGGTCGACCTCAAGGACGACCGCGCGGTCGATGTGATGATGACGCTGACCACGCCGAATTGTCCGGCGGCCGGCGAATTGCCGCAGATGGTGGAGAATGCGATCGCCAGCGTTCCCGGTGTCGGCGTCGTGAACGTCAATCTGGTATGGGATCCGGCGTGGACGCCGGATCGGATGTCGGACGAGGCGCGCCTCGTTCTCAATATGTGGTGAAGCGTTCGAGCATGATCGTTCACAGCAACAACGCCGGCATTGAATTGGCCGCGGGATTGACCACATGACTGACATGACACCCACCTCACCAACACCCGTCTCCAAGGCGAAGCCGCGCCCTCGTCCGCAGGTCATGAAGCTGACGGAGGCCGCGGCGCAACGCATTGCCGAACTGACCAGCCGCGCCGATTCCGAGATCGTAGGCCTACGGGTCGGCATCAAGAACGGCGGCTGCGCCGGGCAGTCCTATACGGTGGAATACGCCCACGATGTTCGTCCGACCGACGAGGTCGTCGAGGACAAGGGTGTGAAGATCCTGGTTGATCCCAAGGCCGTGCTGTTCCTGCTCGGTACCGAGATGGACTACAAGGCCGACAAGTTGCAGGCCCAGTTCATCTTCAACAATCCAAACCAGACCGGCGCCTGCGGTTGCGGCGAATCCGTGCAGCTGACGCCGGCGAAGGTGGAGGGTTGAGGGTTCGATGCTTCGCATCGCCCCGGAATGACGGTTTTGGATTATTTCGCAGAGTTAAGATCCATGGACCGCGATTTCCTGATCGATCTGTTTGCCGATTTCGGCCCTGTGACCATCCGCAGGATGTTCTCCGGATTCGGGATTTCCGCCGATGGAACCAACTTCGGGCTGGCGCTCCGCGGCGGGCTTTACCTGCGCGCGGACGAACGCAGCATCCCTCGTTTCGAGATGGAGGGTGCAAAACCGTTTCAGTATCAAACCAGAACCAAGACGGTCACAGTCGGCTCCTATTGGCAGCTGCCGGAGCGGCTGTACGACGATCCGCAGGAATTGACGGCGTGGGCGAGCACGGCCTTGGCGGCGGCGCAGCGCGCAGCACTCCGCAAAGCTCCAAAAGCTCGCAAGCGCGCGAAGAAGGCGGCCAAAAAGACCAAGACGCCGGTGGCGAAGAAATCGGCTGTGAGGAAGAAATGGGCCGCGCGGAAGAAGGCGCCGAGAAGGAAGTCCTCATCCTGAGGAGCGCGCTCTTCGCGCGCGTCTCGAAGGATGGCCGCGAGATCGGGGCCTCATGGTTCGAGACGCGCGAAGCCGCGCTCCTCACCATGAGGGTCTGTTATCAGGCGACCTGGCCCTGGGTCTCGGCGACGTATTCCGGGTCGGCTTCGCAGACCACGCGGTTACGGCCGTTGCGCTTGGCGGCGTAGAGGCAGGCGTCCGCACGTTCGATCAATGCGTCGGTATCGTCGCCGGGTTTCAGCATCGACACGCCGACCGAAATGGTGACGCGGCCCAGGATTTCGCCGGTGGATTTTTTCTTCAGTTCCTTCGACATCACGGCGCGCCGGATGTGATCGGCAACCGTCAGTGCCTGGCGGAGCGCGGTGTTGGGCAGCACAACGGCGAATTCCTCGCCGCCGTAGCGGGCGGTGATGTCCTGGCCCTTGATGGTCTGCTTCAGCGACATGCCGACCAGCCGCAGCACCTGATCGCCGGTGAGATGGCCAAAGGAGTCGTTGAACGATTTGAAGTGGTCGATATCG
>DASQOU010000300.1:0-27921 GCA_035644295.1 Bradyrhizobium sp. | reverse complement strand
GACTTGCCGATCGGCATCTTGCCGACTTGAGCCTCGTGATAGACGGGCTGTCGGTGCGGGAGGTCGGCAGCGCCAGCGGCAGTCACCAAGGCTAGCGTCGCAGCCGCTATCATCACAATTTTCATCACGGCACTTCCCCTTAAGTTTAGAAGAAACAAGGCAATAACCTGCTGAGCGTTCCCTCGTCAGACAGGGCAGCCCGTGAGCATGAACGTCGGAATACGTCTACAGTGGGGCAAACAGGGCACGTTGGCGGGATTGGCCTAAAGTGCGGCAAATATGACACATTCGGGAACCTCCAACCTATTGGGTCAACGGAGCGATAGCCGAAAGCCGTGGTCCTGGCGAGTGAGGCGAGGCCGCCCGCGCGGAAGATCCTACGCCAGAATCAGGCCGCCGTTGCGGGCTCGAGCTGACTGACGATCATCCGCTGCAAGGTTTGCACCGACTGGAAATTCTCCGGCGTGATCTCGGATTGCGGAATCGTGAAATCGAATTCGGCTTCGACGCCGAGCATCAGATTGACCATATCCATCGACGTCAGTCCGACATCCACCAGCAGCGAGTCCGGATCAACGTTCGCGGTGATCGCGTTCTGTTTGAGGATCGAGTTGACGAGGGCAAGGACGCGATCCCCAACATCGGCGCTAAAGGCTTGCATCTTTTTTGCTTCCATCTGTCGCGTCGTCAGCGCCATCGCTTGACTGGCGATGACAAAAATCGGCGTTTGCATGGCACCCTTATAATTCGGCAGGCCTTTGAAAAACAGCGAATCTCCTTTGACCAAAATCGTCATTCCGCTCTTAACGCTAACGGCGATAGCTAAAAAACGACGCATCGAAAAAACCTTGGATTAACTTTCGTCGCCGAAACGACCGCCGTTTACCCTGAATTTCATCGACGCATTTGAATTAAATCCTTAAGCCAGAAACGCGATCGGAAGCTGTTCAAGCGATCGATGTGGCATTGCGCGATGCTCGCGCAGGTGTTTCGCACCGACAAACCATCGAGGCATATCGGCCATGAACGTGCAGCAAGCCAATCTTCGCGAGACAATCGCCGACCAGACCAGCGAACAATTCATCCCCGATCGAAGTTCCTTCCCTCGACGAACGGCCGCCGTCGCCGCGGCCGCCGCGACTGAGGCCGAGGACGTCGATCTCAACGCCCGCTTCCCGCAAAAGGCCATCGATAAGGCGCGCCAGCAAAGGCTGCTGGGCGTTCAGATCCCGCAAGCCTTCGGCGGCGACGGCGCCTCGATGTTCGACATCACCGACATGTGCTACACACTCGGCCGCGCCTGTTCTTCCACGGCGATGATCTTTGCGATGCATCAGACCAAGATCGCCTGCCTGGTCCGTCACGGCGCCGGCAGCCGCTATCACGAGGCGCTGATGCGTCGCGTGGCGTCCGAGCAAATGCTGCTCGCCTCCTCGACGACGGAAGGGCAGAACGGCGGCAACATCCGCTTCTCCACCGCCGCCGTCGAACACACGGATGCCGAGATCTCGCTGGTTCGCAATGCGACCGTGATCTCCTACGGCGCGCAGGCCGACGGCATTGTCACCGTCGCCCGTCGCGCCAACGATGCGGCCGGCTCCGACCAGATCCTGCTCGCCATCACCAAGGACGATTACACGCTGGAAAGGAGCCTCGGATGGGAGACCCTCGGCATGCGCGGCACCTGCAGCGCGGGCTTCGAGCTGAAGTTCAAGGGCTCGAGTGAACAGATTTTCCCGGAAGGCTATGACAGGATTCATACGCAGACGATGACGCCGGTGGCACATCTCTGCTGGTCTTCGGCTTGGGCCGGGATTGCGGCTGCGGCCGTCGAGCGCGCGCAACTCTTCATTCGCAAGGCTGCCCGCGGCGCGGGTGGCCAGATGCCTCCCGGCGCCGCGCACTTTACCGCGGCGAAGATGACGCTCGCCAAGCTGCGTGCCGTGATTACATCGACGCTCGACACTTATGCCGCCCACGAGCATGACGAGCGCGCGTTGTCTTCGCTCGACTTCCAGTCACAGGTCAACCTGCTCAAAGTGGAAGCCTCTGAGCTGGCGGTGGAAACCGTGATGAGCGCGATGCGCGCCTGCGGGCTCTCAGGATACCGCAACGATGGCGACTTCAGCGTCGGCCGCCATCTGCGCGACGTGCTCTCGGCGCCGATCATGATCAACAACGACCGCATCCTCGCCAATATCGCTACCGCCAGCCTGATGAGCGCTGTGCCCGCTACTTTGCGCGATTGAACAACAGACTTTCGACACATCAGGGAAGGCCGAACATGAACGTAGCCATCCGAGCCGTCGCGCCGGAGACCATCTCGCAACCGGTCGATCCGCTCGACCACCTCGCAGATCGCCTGTTTCACAAGATGGGCACCGACGGCGTCTATGCCCGGACCGCGCTTTATGAGGACATGATCGAGCGGCTCGCCGCCCTGATCACGCGGCATCGCGAGGCGGGCACCGAAGTGATGCGCTTCCCGCCGGTGATGAACCGCGGACAGTTGGAGAAGTCCGGCTATCTGAAAAGCTTCCCCAATCTGCTCGGCTGTGTCTGCGGCCTGCATGGCACGGAGCGCGAAATCAATTCCGCGGTCAGCCGCTTCGACGCCGGCGGCGACTGGACCACCTCGCTCTCGCCCGCCGATCTCGTGCTTTCGCCGGCGGCCTGCTATCCGCTCTATCCGATTGCCGCCGCCAGGGGGCCGCTGCCGTCAGGCGGCTTGCGGTTCGACGTTGCGGCCGACTGCTTCCGCGCCGAGCCGTCCCGCCATCTCGACCGGCTGCAATCGTTCCGGATGCGCGAATATGTCTGCATCGGCAATCCTGACGATGTGTCCGACTTCCGCGAGCGCTGGATGGTGCGGGCGCAGGCCATCGCGCGCGACCTCGGCCTGACCTTCAGGGTTGATTATGCGAGCGATCCGTTTTTCGGCCGCGTCGGCCAAATGAAGGCGGTGAGCCAGAAGCAGCAATCGCTGAAATTCGAGCTTCTGATCCCGCTGCGCCCGGAAGCGCAGCCGACGGCCTGCATGAGCTTCAACTATCATCGCGACCATTTCGGCACGACCTGGGACATCAAGGGTGCGAACGGCGAGCCGGCCCATACCGGCTGCGTGGCGTTCGGAATGGATCGCCTGGCGGTGGCGATGTTCCATACCCACGGCACCGAGCTTGCCAAGTGGCCGGTTAGCGTGCGGGACTTGCTTGGTCTATAGTCGCGGCCTCGTGGTTCGAGACGCGCGGCGTTGCCGCGCTCCTCACCATGAGGGTCCAAGACCTCATCCTGAGGAGGCGCGAAGCGCCGTCTCGAAGGATGAAGCCGCCTACGTCAGCCGTGGGCGAAGTCCCAGTACAGCTTGCGGGCGCGGTTGTAGAACGGCCCCGGTTGCAGCGAGCGGTCGTCGATCCGGATGACCGGCGCGACCTTGGCGAAATTGCCGCTGGAGAAGATCTCGTCCGCGCCCTGAAAATCTGGATATTTCAGCGTCTTCTCGACGACGGTAACGCCATCGGCGCGCAACAGATCGATCACCCGCTGCCGGGTGATGCCGTTGAGGAAAGTCCCGTTCGGCGCCGGCGTAAAGACTACGCCGTCCTTCGCCATGAAGACGTTCGAGTTGCCGAATTCCGCGACGTTGCCGAGCATGTCGAGCATCAGGCAGTTGTTGAAGCCTCGCGCCTGCGCCTCGCTCAGCGCGCGCGAATTGTTGGGATAAAGACAGCCGGCCTTGCAATCCACCGGCGCGCTTTCCATGGTCGGCCGGCGGAACGGCGACAGCGTGATCGCAGAACCCGATGCCGGCGGCATCGGCGCGACGTAGATACACAGGCACCAGTTCGTCGTTTCCGGATCGAACAACACGCCGCCGCCGCTGCCGGTCTGGGCCCAATACATCGGCCGGATGTAAAGCTCCGCATTGGCGTCGAAACGTGCGATGCCCTCACGCGCCAGCGCCAACCAAGATTCGGTATCGACCACAGGCTTGAGCTTGAAATTGATCGCGGACCGGTTGACCCGCGCACAGTGCGCCTCAAGATCGGGCGCCACACCTTCGAACGCGCGCGCTCCGTCGAACACGGTCGATGCCAGCCACGCGCCATGCGTGCGCGAGCCCATGATCGCCACATTGCCTTCGTGCCAGCCGCCTTCGAAGAAGGTCCAGGTCTGCGAAAAACTGACCGGTTTGACGGTCGGGGCCATGATTGCCATCTGAGTTCTCGAACCGGCGCCGCCATGCATGATGGCGCTACTATTGTCCGAATTCCCTAAGGATTCCCTTGCGGATTCCGCCACGAGCGATCAATTCTTCCGACACCGGAGCCGCTATGCCCCTCGATCCCCTGGCCAAACGCTTTCTCGCCATGACGGCGGCAGCCTCGCCGGGCGATCGACCGCGGCCAAGCCCTGAAGCTCGCCGCCAGGCGCTCGCCAAGCTGATGCAGTTTGCGCGTGCGGATGTGGCGGCCGTCACCGGAACCGACGGCGTATTGCCGGGCCCGGCCGGCGATCTTCGCTATCGTCTTTACGCGCCGGACGATGCGACAGGTGCGCCGTTGCCGGGTTTCGTGTTTTTCCATGGCGGCGGCATGGTTGCCGGAAATATCGAGACGCACGACCTGATCGCGGCGGCGCTGGCGCAGACCACCGGCTGCCGGCTTGTCTCCGTGGACTACCGGCTTGCGCCCGAGCACAAATTTCCGGCGGCGATCGAGGATGCGATCGCGGCGACCCGATGGATATCTGCACAGGCTGCCTCGCTTGGCATCGATGCGGCACGGCTTGTGGTGGGCGGCGATTCCTCAGGCGCAACACTCGCCGCGGTGGTGTGCCAGGAGAGCTTGCGAAATGATGCCCCGCCGATATCGGCGCAATGCCTGATATGTCCGGTGCTCGATTTCGAGGACACCTCGCCCTCGCGCGAGGCATTCGCCGAAGATCATCTGCTCGACCGCGTCACGCTGGAGGCCGACCTCGCCGACTACCTTGCCGCGGATGCGGACCTCGCCGATCCCAGAATCTCGCCGTTGCGTGCGACGAAATTCACCGGACTTCCCAGCGCCATCATCCACACCGCCGAATTCGATCCCGTACGCGACGAAGGCAATGCCTATGCCACCAAGCTCGTCGCCGCAGGCGTTACGGTCGATCATGTCTGTCACGACGGCATGATCCATAATTTCCACGCGCTCGGCGCGATTTTGCCGCAGGGGCGGTATGTTCTTCACCTGATCGGCGAGCAGGTGCGGCGCGCCGTTGGCGGCTGACCGGCGCTTTGCAAAGCCCGCCAAAGCCCATCGCGCATCCGCCCAGCATGGTTACGCGGTGCTAACGAATTCATTCAAATTTAATCGATTCACGGAGGTCTATTAGGGTTATTTCGTCAATGTTTGCGCGAATTATTGAAGGGTTGACCATCCCCGCCTAACAAAGACGTTGCGAATAAAACGCATGGTGAAGTGCGATACGCAAACGGTGAGGTCGACAATGCGCAACGAAACCATCGCAATTCACGCCGGCTACGAAGTAGACCCCACCACCAAGTCCGTCGCCGTCCCGATCTACCAAACCGTCGCTTACGCTTTCGACAGCGCCGACCACGGCGCCGCCCTCTTCAACCTCGAAGCGGAAGGCTATCGCTACAGCCGGATCGCCAATCCGACCACCTCGGTTCTCGAAAAGCGCATCACCGAACTCGAGGGCGGCGTCGGCGCGCTCGCGGTCGCGACCGGCCAGGCCGCGCTGCATTTTGCTATCGTCAATCTCGCCGATGGCGGCGGCAACATCGTCTCGGTGCCGCAGCTTTATGGCACCACGCACACTTTGCTCGGCCATGTGCTGCCGCGCCAGGGCATCGCCACCCGCTTTGCCGACAGCGACAAGGCCGACGCCATCGAAAGGCTGATCGACGAGAACACCAAGGCGGTGTTCGCCGAGACCATCGGCAATCCCGCCGGCAATGTCTGCGACATCGAAGCCTTGGCCAAGATGGCGCACCGCCACGGCGTGCCGCTGGTGGTCGACAACACGGTCGCCACCCCGATCCTGCTAAAACCGTTCGATTACGGCGCCGATATCGCCGTGCACTCGCTGACCAAATTTCTCGGCGGCCATGGCACGACCCTTGGCGGGGCAATCGTCGACAGCGGACATTTTCCGTGGGCCGAGCACGCGCGCCGCTTTGCCGCCTTCAACGAGCCCGACGAGTCCTATCACGGCCTCGTCTACACCAAACAATTCGGTACCAGCGCCTACATTCAGCGGGCGCGCAGCGTCTATCAGCGCACAATGGGTGCGGTGCTTTCGCCGTTCAATGCGTTCCTGCTGTTGCAGGGCATCGAGACCGTGGCGTTGCGCGTCGAGCGCCATGTCGAGAACGCGCGCAAGGTCGCGGAATTCCTGCGTAACGATCCGCGCGTCGACTGGGTTAATTATGCGGGGTTCTCCGACAGCCCCTATCATGCGCTGGTCCAGAAATATCTCAACGGCAATGCCTCGTCGCTGTTCACCTTCGGCATCAAGGGCGGCCTCGAGGCCGGCAAGACCTTCTATGACGCGCTGAAGCTGATCACGCGGCTGGTCAATATCGGCGATGCGAAATCGCTCGCCTGTCATCCAGCCTCGACCACGCACCGCCAGATGTCCCGCGAACAGCAGCGCATGGCCGGCGTGCTGCCGGAAACCATCCGGCTTTCGATCGGCATCGAACACGCCTGCGACATCATCGAGGATATCGACCAGGCGCTGGCGATGGCCTGCTCGGGGCACAAGCGGCTTGAGGCCGCGGAATAGATCGGTGGGCCTGGCATGACCGTGCTGTTGGAAAAACGGCGGCTGATCGTCAGTCCCGGCCTCGCGCCGGCGCAGCTGCGGCAAGAGGATAAATTCGGTCGTCCGCAACATGCCGACGTCGACCTTACGATCGGGCTCGTCAACAACATGCCGGATGCGGCGCTTCTGGCGACTGAACGCCAGTTCATGCGCCTCCTCAGGCAAGCCGCCGGCGATCGCCGCATCGATTTCCACTGCTTCTCGCTGCCGTCAGTGCACCGGGCGCAGACGACGAAATGGCGCATCGACCGGCAATATACCGACATTGCCGACCTCGACCGTTTGCAGATCGATGGATTGATCGTCACCGGCGCCGAGCCGAACGCGCCGGCGCTCACCGGGGAAACGTACTGGCAAGCGTTCACCGAGATTGTCGATTGGGCGAAGACCAACACCCGTTCAACCATCTGGTCGTGCCTTGCCGCCCACGCCGCGATCCTGCATCTCGATGGCATCGAGCGCCGGCGGCTCGACACCAAATGCTCCGGAATCTACGACTGTTTCAAGGTGGCCGATCACTGGCTGATGAACGACATCGCTTCGCCGCTCAAGGTCACGCATTCGCGGCTCAATGAGTTGCGCGTGCACGATCTGTCGGCGCGAGGCTATCAGCTGCTGACGCAGTCGCCGCAGTGTGGTGTCGATATCTTCGCCAAGCAACTTCGCAGCCAATTCATCTTCTTTCAGGGACATCCCGAATATGAGGCGCTGTCACTGGAGCGGGAATATCTGCGCGACATCTCCCGCTTCCTTGCAGGCGAGCGCGACCTTTATCCGGCCATCCCGGCTGCCTATTTCGACACCGAGACCGAAGCAAGCCTCGCAAGCTTCGAAAGGCGCGCCCACGCCGAACGCAGACCCTCGCTGAGTATCGAACTGCCCGAGCGCACGCTTCGGCAGGACGCAGCAACCGGCACTGCTGCAACCGCGATCTTTCGCAATTGGCTCGATTATCTTTCCGACGGCGCGCGTACGTTGCGCGCAGCCGGAGTGTCGGCCGCTTCCTGACGAAAATATGCACGTGAACGAGGTGGAATTGGATATGCCTGATGGAGCGAATCAGGAATAGACCTATCCCGCATGTCTGTTCCTGCCTCAGCCGCCAAGCGCCAGTCCAGCATCACCCCTGAGGCGCTTGCCGTCCTCAATTCCGTGTTTGGCCTGCCCGCGTTCCGCGGCGCGCAGGAAGAAATCATCGGACATGTCACCAACGGCGGCAATTGCCTGGTGCTGATGCCGACCGGCGGCGGCAAGTCGCTGTGCTATCAATTGCCGGCACTGCTGCGCGAGGGCTGCGGCATCGTGGTCTCGCCGCTGATCGCACTGATGCGCGATCAGGTTGCGGGATTGCGCGAAGCCGGTGTCAAGGCCGCGGTGCTGAATTCCACGCTGACCTTCGAGGAGGCGTCCGCGGTCGAGGCTCGGCTCGTCGCCGGCGATCTCGATTTGCTCTACGTCGCGCCCGAGCGGCTGTTGACCCCGCGTTGTCTCAACCTTCTCGGCCGCGTAAAGATCGCCCTGTTTGCGATCGACGAGGCCCATTGCGTGTCGCAATGGGGCCACGACTTTCGCCCCGAATATATTGGCCTGTCGGTGATATCAGAGCGCTTTCCCGATGTGCCGCGGATCGCCTTGACCGCCACCGCCGATGAACTGACCCGAAAGGAAATCATCGAGCGGCTCGGCCTTGCCGGCGCGCCGAGTTTTGTCGCGAGTTTCGATCGGCCCAATATCCGCTACGAGGTCGTCAACAAGCAAAATGCGCCGGCGCAGCTCAAGGCCTTCATCAGCGAGCGCCATCCCGGCGACGCCGGCATCGTCTATTGCCTGTCGCGCGCCAAGGTCGAGGATACCGCGGAAGCCCTTGCCAAGGCCGGCATCGAAGCCCTGCCCTATCACGCGGGACTAGACGCCAATGTGCGCTCCCGCAACCAGGATCGCTTCATCAACGAGGACGGCGTCGTCATCGTCGCCACGATCGCGTTCGGGATGGGAATCGACAAGCCCGACGTGCGCTTCGTTGCCCACCTCGATTTGCCGAAAAGCATCGAGGCCTATTACCAGGAGACCGGACGCGCGGGCCGCGACGGCAAGCCATCCAGCGCGTGGATGGCGTATGGCCTGTCGGATATCGTGCAGCAGCGCCGCATGATCGAGGAGTCCAGCGGCGCGGAAGCGTTCAAGCGGGTGTCGTTTGAAAAACTCAACGCGCTCGTCAGCCTCGCCGAGACCATCGGCTGCCGGCGCACCCGCTTGCTCGGCTATTTCGGCGAGGACCTGAAAGCCGGCCAATGCGGCAATTGCGACAATTGCCTGTCGCCGCCGAAACTTCGTGATGGCAAGGTCATCGCGCAAAAGCTGTTGTCCTGCGCCTATCGCACCGGACAGCGCTTTGGCGCGATGCACCTGATCGATGTCTTAATCGGCCGCATGACCGAACGCGTGATGCAAAACGGGCACCATAATATTTCGGTATTCGGAATCGGCCGCGAGCTCAATGAAAAGCAGTGGCGTGCCGCGCTCCGTCAGCTGGTGGCGATGGGCCATCTGCAGCCCGACGCGGAGGCGTTTGGCGCGCTGAAACTGACGGACACTGCGCGCGGCATCCTGAAAGGCGAAACCGAGGTGATGCTGCGCGAGGAAGCCGCAGGTTCGCGCATCCGCGCCAGCCGGGCCAAATCAAGGCGCGGCGATCTCGCCCCGACTTCAAGCCGCCAAGAGAACGCCGGCGATCCAGAGTTGGTCACCGCGCTCCGGGCGTGGCGCTCTGAGGTGGCACGGAAGCGTGGCGTACCCGCCTATGTCGTGCTGCACGATGCCACCATAGACGGCATCGCCATTTTGCGCCCGACGTCGCTCACGCGACTCCGCGACATTCCCGGGATCGGCGACAAGAAGCTCGAGCATTATGGCGACGAGCTGATCGCGCTGGTGAAGGCCCGCCGCGCCAGCGCGTGAGCGAAAGCCTCCAGTCCGGCTTACTTTGGCGCTTTCGAGGATGCGGATCGCACTGCATTCTGATACTCACCGAGAAGCGCCGCGTCTTCGATTGACCCGTGATGATGCATTTGTCGCCAGCGCCCATCGATCAGTTGAAAAATTCGGGTCGTGCGAACGTTCAGATTTTTCACGATTTCACCATCATGATACGTGCCGCGTTCCCGCCCCACGGCCCAAAATACGTCGCCAACGCGATGAATCGTATAATCCCAAAACTCAACGTGAACGTCCGCCGGACTCTTGAATACCCCTTCATACATCTTGTGCGGCTCATCCGCGCCACGCCGAATTCCTCCAAGCGGGTTATCAATCGCGACTCCATCGGAGTGGGCGAAATTGTCGTCCAACATCTTCAGATCGCGGCTATTGAACGCGCGGTAGAATTGCACCAATCCTTGTTGCGGTTGGCTAAGGTCTCCAAGTTCCTCGTTGCCTGTGATGGGCTCCTGTATCGGTTTCATGGCTTGAGCGTTCACCGCGGCCATCGGCAACGAAAACGCCGCGAGATGGGCGGCCAAACCGAACATCGCTGAGTTAGTTAAGCTTCTACGGGATAGCGTTGCCGACATAGGCTTCTCCTCCCTTAAGCATTGTTGGCGATCTTTGGATCCGTGAGCGGGGACGACGGGTCCGCCTTGAGACCTTATCATGCTTTCGGTCGTAAGATCAGGAATCTCACAGTCGCGGACCCGATGACAGCCGGCGATGCATGGCGGCCTAGCCGGGGATGAGCATCAGGACAGCTGCCAGACCCATGACCGCTGCCCCGATCCAGCCAAGCACCATGATCGGCCGGCTCGACGTGAATGGCCCCATCACGGACTGCCGGGAGGCGAGCAGGATGATCACTACTATCAAGGGAACCGCTACCAGGCCATTGATCACTGCGCTCCAGAACAGCGCCTTCATCGGACTGATCGGCGAATACTGGATGACCAACGCGGCAAGCACGCTGACCGCAATCACGCCGTAGAATTTGCGCGCATTCTTCGGCTTTTTTTCAAGGCCCGACTTCCAGTCCATGGCTTCGGCGAGCGCGAAGGCGGCAGAACCGGCGAGCACCGGCACGCCGATCAGGCCGACGCCAATAATTCCGATCGCGAACAGCAGAAAGGCGAAATCGCCTGCCAGCGGGCGAAGCGCGCTCGCCGCTTGCGCCGCGGTTTCAATGTTGGTGACTCCCGACACGTTGAGCGTAACTGCGGTGGCGAGAATGATGAAAAAGGCCGTGAGATCGGAAACCAACATTCCGCTCCAGGTATCCCATTTGATCCGCCGGAGTTCCGCAGGCGCAGCATTGGGGTCCTGTAAAAGTGACCTGCGCCGCTTGGCCTGCCGGTCTTCGACTTCTTGCGAAGCCTGCCAGAAGAACAGGTATGGACTGATGGTCGTTCCGAAGATGCCGACGACCATGGCAGCCGTGTTGAAATTCAGCGTCAGCTTCGGCCACACTGTTCTCAGCGCCACCTCGCCCCAGGGAACATGGACGGTAAACAGCACGGCGGCATAGGCCAGCAGCGAAAGCGTCAACCACTTCAGGAAAAAAACGTATCGGGAATAGGGCACGAAAATCTGAAGCAGCAACGTTACGGCAACAAAGACCCCCGTCATGAAGTGGCGGTCGGCGCCGCTGACAAGTTCCGCGACCTCCCCCATGGCCGCGACGTCAGCCGCAATGTTCAACGTATTGGCGATCAACAGCAGCAGCACCACGCCCTTGAGCACAATTGGCGGAAACGCGATCTTGATGTTGGCCGCCAATCCCTTGCCGGTAACCCGTCCGATTTGGGCGCACATCGATTGGATCGCGGACATCAGCGGGTACGCCAATGGCATCGTCCAGAGCATGTTGAGGCCGAACTGCGCGCCCGCCTGCGAGTAGGTCGCAATGCCGCTCGGATCGTCGTCAGCCGCGCCGGTGATCAGTCCGGGACCGACCCTCGCCAACGGATGCTTTTTAACGCGACTCCAAAGGGCGCCAAGCGAACTCGATCGCTGCGATTTGTTGTCGCCCTTGTTGGACGGCTGCACGGCGCCTCACCTCAATTCTCACAAGAACCGGAGGCGGGTATCTTTGCCGGCCGGCCTCACTGCCGTCCACAGTCCACGGCCTGTATTTCAATTCCGTTGGATCAGGTGAGTTCCGGCCCCCGACCGTCGCCGACCTTGCCGGCGATCATAATTGTCGGAAAACCGGTATTCCCAGGCGGCAGGCGTGGCATGAATTTATTAGCTTCAGCGCCCGACGAATTTGGGCGGGCGTTTCGCGTTAAAGGCTTCGACCCCCTCCTTGAAATCATCCGACTGACGCAGCCGGCTGTAGCAATGGCCTTCCAGTTCGATCGCGATTGTCAGCGTTGAATCTTCGGTGTCGTTGAGAAGCTTTTTCGCGGTCCGCTGCGCGAGTGGCGCGAAGCTGCGAAGTTCGTCGACGAGCTTGTCGGTCGTCGTCTCAAGCTCTTTGTCGGGCACGCATTCGGTCGCGATGCCCCAATCGAACGCCTGTTTTGCCGGAATACGCTTCGAGCGCATCACGATGTCCTTTGTGCGGGTGATGCCGATCATCTTCTGCAACCGCGCGGCACCGCCCGAGCCCGGTATCTGACCGAGCTTCTGCTCCGGCAGCGCATAAAGCGTCGTCTCGGATGCGATCCGGAAATCGCAGGCCAGCGACAGCTCAAAGCCGACGCCGAAGCAATAGCCGCGGTTGGCGACGATCACCGGCTTCGAACAGCGCGTCGGCGAGGCGATGTTCCAGGCGAGATTGGAGACTTTCTCGGGCGTGGCTTCCATGAAGCCGCCGATATTTCCGCCGCTGGAAAAATGCTCACCGACGGAACGTATAACGATGATCCGCACGCGCGCATCCTCGTCGAGCGTTTCGAACACCAGCCGCAACTGATCGCGCTGCGGCATCGACACCACATTGAACGGCGGCCGGTTGAGAATGATGTCGGCGCGCTCATGGGCTTCGTCGATCTCGACCTGAAAACCGTCGAGCTTGGCGAGTCTCGCGTCCGCGAATGCGTAAGGTGAGGACATGTTATTTCCTTTCTGAATGTCAGGCCGCGCTTGAGGGCGGCGCGTGTTCGACCTGGTAGTCGCCCGCAACGAGCAGGCGGCGCAGCAATTTTCCGACCGGAGATCTCGGCAAGGCATCGACGAAGATGAAGCGGCGGGGGCGCTTGAAATTCGCCAGTCCCGACGTCCGGCAGAACTGCTCGAGCTCCTGCTCGGTCACCGGCGCCTTGCGCTTGACAAACGCGGTGACGACCTTGCCCCATTTCTCATCGGCAAGACCGACGACGGCGACTTCGAGCACGGCCGGGTGCAGCGACAGACAGCTTTCGATCTCGACCGGCGAGACGTTTTCGCCGCCGGTGATGATCATGTCGTCAACGCGGCCGGTCACGAACAGGTCGCCATCGCGGTCGACGAAGCCGGTGTCGCCGGTAAAGTACCAACCGTCGCGCAATGACTTCGCATCCGCGTCGGGCCGCCGCCAGTAACCCTCGAAGGATTCGTCGCCGGCCAGAAGAGCGACGATCTCGCCTTCCTCATTGGGCCCCGCGAGATCGGCCGCCGAATTCGCGTTCAGTTTCACCACCCTGATTTCCTGGTTGATTCCGGCCTTGCCGGCTGAGCCGGGCTTGGCGGGCGCGTTCTGGTCGATGGTGAAGGTGTAGATTTCCGAACTGCCGTAATGATTGACGAACAAATCGGGCCGGAACGCCGCGTTCAGCGTCTTCAGGAGCCCATCTGTCATCGACGCGCCGGCAAAACCAAGTTTTCGCACGCTCGAAACGTCCGCGGATGCGAATTCCCGCGCATGGACGAGATCGTGGTACAGCGTCGGCACCAGATAGAGATTGGTGATCTTCTCCGCCTCGATCAGCGCGAGCGCCTCTTGGGTGTCGTAGCGCGGCAGGCATACGAAGGTGCCGCCGATCAGCGACATCGCGATCAGCGAGCGGACGCCCATGGTGTGATAGAGCGGCATCACGCCGAGCGTGCGCTCACCGCGCCGATAAAGATTTTGCGCGACATGCGCGATGCCCGCAGCCCGTTCCGCGCGGTGACGCCGCGGCACGCCCTTCGGCCGCGACGTGGTTCCGGATGTATAAAGCATGATCGACCAGGCTTCGGCGCTGACGCGTGGCGTCACGTCGGCTGAAGGCTCGGCCACCATTCGGCCGAAGTCGAGAGCGCCTGCGGCCTCACCGCCAACGTAAACCCGCGCCAGAGCCGGCGCGCGCCTTGATTTTTCGACGGCCGGGGCCGAGACATCCTGATACACGACGGCGCAGGATTCGGAATTCTCGATGCAGAAATCGAGTTCGTCGTCCTTGGCGCGCCAGTTGATCGGCGTGATCACAAGCCCGGCGAGCTGGCAGGCCCAATGCAGCGTGGCGGCAGCTTCGCAATTCTGAAGCACCGTGACGATGTGATCGCCGGGCTTCAGGCCGATCCGGTCGAAGGAAGCCACGAGCGATGAAATCCGCCGGTACCATTGCGCATAGGTCAGGCGAACGCCGTCATCGACGAGCGCGAGAGCGTCGGGATCGCGCGCGACACTTCCGACAAAGCTGGTTCCAAGATCAAGCATCGGATTTCTCTCTGCTCAAATCGTCAGTCATTTCGGCTGCCGCCTCCAGCGCCGCGCGCACGATCGGCGTGTAGCCCGTGCAACGGCACAAATGCCCGGTCAGCAAGTCGCGAATCGCCGCTTCGTCCGGCCGCGGATGTTCCCGCAGGAAGCCATCGAGCGACATCAGGATGCCGGCCGTGCAAAAGCCGCACTGAAGCGCATGGTTGCGCTTGAACGCCGCCTGCAGGATGCCAAGGCGATCCGCCGAGGGCGCGAGGCCTTCGACCGTCCGCACCTTGCAGCCGTCGATCTGCACCGCGAGCGTCAGGCAGGCCCGCGCGGGCTTGCCGTCGATGTCGATCGTGCAGGCACCGCACACGCCGTGTTCGCAGCCGACATGCGTGCCGGTTGCCCCGATCTGATGCCGCAGGAAATCGGTCAGCAGCATCCGCGGCTCGGCTTCGCCGGCACACGGCCTGCCGTTGAGCGTGAAATGGATGGAATGGCGCTGGCCGGCCAGCAATCGGCTCATTGCAGCACCTCCCGCACCAGATCGCGGCCAATCATGCGCACGAGGTCGCGGCGATAGCGCGCGGTGGCGTGGACATCGTCGCGCGCGTCGAGCTCGTAGGCGAACGCATTCAACGCGTCGTCCAGCGCGCTGCCGTCGAGCCGCGGGAAATCCCGCGCCGTTGGCATGTCCGCGACGCCGCCGACGGCGAGGCGAACCCCATCCGTAGTTGCCACCGCGGCGCAGGCGACGATGGCGAAATCACCGTGACGGCGCGCCACTTCACGAAACGCGCAAAGCCTTTGATCGGCGGGAAACGATACGGCTTCGATCATTTCCTCATCAGCGCGGGTTGTCGCCATCATCCCGGCGAAGAAATCCTTTGCTGCCACGCGCCGCCGCGCTCTGGCGCTGCACAGATGCACCTCTCCGCCGAGCGCCCGCAACACCAGCGGCAACTCGGCGCTGGGATCGGCATGCGCGATCGATCCGCAAACAGTCCCCCTGCTTCGGGTTTGCGCGTGACCGGTCCACGGCAACGCCATCGCGGCAAGGCGAAGGCTCTGGCCGAGCTCGGGCCAATCCAGCAGCGAAGCCTGGCGTACCCCCGCCCCGACCGTCACCGTTCCTGCTTTGCGTTCGATGCGGGAAAGCTCTGGCAAGCGCATGATGTCGATCAGGGTTCTCGGCTTTGCCAGCCGCATGTTGAGCATCGGCATCAGCGATTGCCCACCCGCGATGATGCGCGCGTCGCTGCCTTCCCGGTTCAGCACGTCGAGCGCTTCGTCGAGATGCTCGGCGCGAACATAGTCGAATGCGGCGGGCTTCATGAGCGCCCTCCGAACCAACGGCGAATCCTGGCAAGGAACGAAGGCGCAGGCTGATCGGCTGCGCCGCCACCCGCCTTGCGCGCCAAGGCCGCGAAAAACTGACCGATGATCACGCGCGCGGCGCCGTCGAGCAAACGGCCCCCGATGCTTGCCACCTTGCCGCCGATCGCCGCTTCATAGACATAGCGAATCGTCGTTCCGCCGTTCTCGTGCGGGACAAGCGTGATGCGCCCTTCGCCGCTGCCAAATCCGAGCGTGCCTTCGGCAGCCCCGCCGAGCGTCACCGCGTGCGGCGGATCGAGATCCGACAATTTCACATCAGCGCGGTATTGTCCCTTCACGGGACCGATGCCGATGGTCACGTCGGCGCGAAAATGCGTATCCGAGAGCCTCTCGACGTTGTGGCACCCGGGAATCACCGCCTGCAGCGTCGCGGGATCGAGCAGCATGTCCCAGACCTGCTGGGCTGGCGCGGCAACGATGGCCTCGCCTTCGCCGCGCAGACGCCGGTCGCCGTTGCTCTCTTTGATTCCCTCGGGGGCGTGGCCCGCTTGTGGCGCAGGTTCAATGCCGCGCACGAGCTGCGCGAGTTTCGCCGGCATCAGCGGCAATTCGAGGTCCTTGGCCACGAGCGCGTCCGCGACGGCGTTGGCGATGCAGACGGGGGTCGACATGCAATTGCCCTCGCCGACGCCCTTCGAGCCAAGCGGCGTGAACGGTGACGGGGTTTCCATGTGGAGAATGACCGGATCCGGGATTTCCGCCGTCGTCGGCAGCAAATAGTCCGCGAAGGTGCCGGTCAAAAAACTGCCGTCGGCGGCGTAGGCATATTCCTCATAGAGCGCGGCGCCGACGGCTTGCGCAAAGCCGCCGCGAATTTGTCCATCGACCATGGCCGGATGCAGGATGGTGCCGCAGTCATGCATGGTAACGTAGCGGTCGATCCGCGTTTGCAACGTGGTCCGGTCGATTTCGACGCCGCAGAAGTCAAAAATGAAGCCGTGGCAGAGCGAGGAGTTGATGTGATCTTCCTCGTCGGGCGCGGTCAGTTCCGGCGGGCTCCAGAACACGGTTTCGCGGATCGTCTGTCCGACGCCGTCCGGCAGCGCAGCGGGCGACCAGTGGCTCAGCCCGGCGACACGGGAGAATGCTAGCTTGTTGTCGGGATTGCGTTTCGATCCGACGTTACCACCCGAGAACGCAATGTCTTCAATCTCGGTATTCAACTGGCTCGCAGCGATGCGCGCCAGCCGCTCAGCAATGCGCTCAGCGGCGAGCCGGGCAGTGCCGGCAACCGCTGGCGCGAACCGGCTGGCGTAGTTGCCCGAGGCGATCGACCAGGCGTCCTTGGCGGTATCGATCTCGGTATTGACCCTGATTTCGGCCGGCTTCAAGCCAAATACGTCTGCCACGACCTGCGAGAGAACAGTACGGTGCCCCTGCCCCTGCGGCACTGAGGCGACATGCACGGTCACGCTCCCGACCGGATCGATCGCGACGGTCGCGGTGGCCTGGGCGCCATTCTTCGGGCCGGCCTTGCGGCGCTCGGCCGGCGTCAGCACGGTCGTGATGTAACCCATGTTGGACACGCTGGGTTCGACCACGGCGGTATAGCCGATGCCGTAAAGCCGTCCTTGCGCGCGCGCCGCATCGCGGCGCGCTTTGAGTTCAGCGAGCGCACCCTCGTCGACGCCGCGCCTCATCGCCTCCTGATAATTGCCGGAGTCGAGCAACGCGCCGCTCGCGGTCCGATACGGAAACGCATCGGCAGGAACGAGATTACGCGTGATGACATCAAGCGGATCAAGCCCGAGCTGGACCGCGATGCGTTGAACCAGACGCTCGAGCGCAAAATACACCTGCGGGCCGCCGAAGCCGCGGTTCAATCCGGTCGGGGTTTTGTTGGTGACGACGACGCGATTGCGGACCGCGAGATGCCGGATGTCGTAGGCGCCGTTCAGGTTGCCGTGCATGCGATAGAGCGTTGCAGGCTCCGGTGCGCGCAGATGCGCGCCGCAATCCTCGACCTGATCCCAGTCGAGCGCGAGGATACGGCCGTCTTCCGCGACCGCCGCAGTTAGCGTGATGGCCCGGTTGGTGGCCGACACCGATGCGGTCAGATGTTCGAGCCGGTCCTCGATCCATTTGACTGGGCGTCCCGCCGCGCGCGCGGCCGCGGCGATCAGGACGATGTAGGGAAAAATCCCCTGCTTGACGCCAAAGCTGCCGCCGGAATCCGGTGGCGTTCGCAGGCGCAGGCGGTTGCCTGGAACTTTTAGCGCCCGCGACAGTACCGCGTGGATGCTGAAGGGGCCCTGGAAATTGGCGAGCACATCGTAAGCGTCCTCACCCGGGTCGTACTCGGCGACCACGCCATAGGTCTCGATCGGCGTGCAGGAATTGCGCGGATAGCGAACGTCGATACTGATCCGGTGCGCCGCCGAGGCAAACGCCTGCTCCGGATCGCCATAGCGAAATGTCCGGTCGCTGGCGACATTGCCGGGAAATCCGTCGTGCAGAACGGGCGCACCGGGAGACAGCGCCGCCAGCGGATCGACCGCGGCCGGCCGCGCCTCGTACCGCACCTCGATCAAGTCAACGGCGTCTTCGGCGAGGTAGCGATCGGTCGCAACGACCATCGCGACCGGTTCGCCGACATAACGTACGCGCCCGATCGCGATCGGCCAGCATTCGACCGGCGCCTTGACCCCGACAACCAGGCTCGACGTCAGCGCCTTGATGTCCTCGCCGGCGAGCACTGCGACCACGCCGGGCGCCTGCTTCGCCGCAGACAGGTCGATTGAAACGATATCCGCGTGAGCATGCGGCGAACGCAGCATCGCGGCTTGGAGGGTGCCGGGGCGAACGCCGAGATCGTCGATGAAGCGGCCGCGTCCGGTCAGCAGCGCCGAATCTTCGACACGCGGTATCGATCGGCCGACCCATGTCGAGCCGGTCTCACGATTTGCCATCACATGGCTGGCGGCTTCCGCCATAACGTTCTCCCGCGCATCTTGAGTGCGTCAGGAAAGAGTATTCAGCCATACGGCCAATCTGGCTATGCCGGCCGATCTCGAAACTTACCATCCCGTCTCATTTCGCGGGCCGCCTGTGCGGTGCAGCATCAACTCGCGAGCCGGGAGACGGTGCGAAATTCGCGCGGGCTCACGCCGACATGGTTGCGGAAGAAGCGGGTGAAATGCGCGGGCTCGGCAAAGCCAAGGTGATTACTGATGTCGCAGACGCTCGCGGACTGATTGAGCACCGCGTCGACGGCTTTCTCCATGCGCACGACATTCAGATAGACCTTGGGTGGCACGCCAATCGAGGCCTCGAACAAGCGGAAGAAATGCGCCCGCGATAGCCCGGCTTCCCTGGCGAACGTATCAAGCCCGGCGCCGCGCCTCGTCTCCGACCGCATCGATGCAACAGCTTTCCGGATGCGCCAGTCGCCCGACCGCGCATTCATTTCCCGGATCGAAGCCGGGAAACTTCGCCATGGCGTGAAGCGTTCGATCACCGAGATCATCAAGTCCGACAGCAGAGCTTCATGCGCGATGCGCGCTTCGGGGCGGGCCATCATGTCGGCGGCGAGATTCATCGCGAGGCCACGGATGCGCGGCGAAACTTCGCCGGAAGGATCGCTGAAGAAGCCGGGCGCGCCACTTGCGGCCCAGCCCGGCCGGAACGCCATCAACCATTCCGGTTCGATATAGAGTGCCAGGATGACGGTGCGCGGCCGTTCCGGGTGGTGGACATAGGAATGCGGCTGCCAGCCATTCACCAGGACGGCAGTCTCGTTGGTGAGCGGATAGACTTTGTCGCCGACGACGAACTGGGTGTCCGCGCCTTCGACCTTGAGAAGCACATGACAATGCGGATGGGCGTGGCGCACTAGCGACCAGTCCATATCGAGAAGCGCCACCCGGCCGAAAGCTCCGTGCGCGATTCGCAGCGCCGTCGACATAACAATTTCTCCCAAATAGCGACGCCTCAGCCGGCGATGATCCGCGCAAACGCTGCCTTCGGATCATCCTGAAGCGCCTGTTTGAGATCGACGTCTTCGACGCCCTTGACGTGAATGCGCTTGAATTCCATCGGCTCGGTTGCGAGCGGCTTGGTCGCGTCGATCCCCATTTTGGCACTGATGCCGTTGTTCGAAGACGGATCGAGCTTCGATCCCTGCGCGCCCGAAACGACTACAAGGTCGCGGTCGGCCTGAAAGCGGGTTGCAACGGCCCATTCGATTTCGCTTTCATCGTCAATATTCACGTCCATGTCGACCACGACCACCTGCTTGATGTCGTAGTGGCCGCCGAATGCGCCCATGATGATATTTTTCGGCTCGCCCTGGCTGGCCTTGTCGATCTTGACCGCGAGGTGATAGCGGCGGGTGCCGCCGCGGGTGAGGCGCACGTCGCGCACCGAGGGGAAGCTGCGCTGCAAATGCTCCAGCAGCGTCGCCTCGCGCGGAATGCCGCCGAGCAAGAGATGCTCCGTGCCGCCGCCGACAATGGTGTGAAAGATCGGATTCTTGCGGTGCGTGATCGCATCCACCTGGATGACTTCGCGGTCGGCGCGCGGACCGTAATATTGCGGAAACTCGCCGAACGGCCCCTCGGGTTCGCGGACCTTTGGCAGGATGCGGCCTTCGATGACGATTTCCGCGTGCGCGGGCACACGGACCTGGTTGGTTCGGCACTTGATCATTTCAATGGGCTGGCCGAGCAGCGCGCCGGCGATTTCCATTTCGTCGACATCGAGCGCCGCGATCTCCTGCGACGCCAGAATGCAGGCCGGATGCACGCCGATCACGAGCGCGATCTCCAAGGCCTCGCCGGCTTCTTCAGCCATGCGGAAATAATGCAGGGTGTGCCGCGGCAGCAGCAACACACCGATTCGGTCGGGGCCGCTCACCTGACAGCGGTGGATCGAAACGTTCTGGATTCCGGTCTTCGGATTGCGCGCGATCAACAGCGCCGCCGTAATGTAAGGCCCGCTGTCGTGTTCGTTATGCTTTGGGATCGGCAATTGCGCAAGCAAATCGACCTTGCGATGGACGACATCATGCACTGGCGCGGCCATGATCTCGACCCATGGCAGCGGATGGCGAACGGCATTCTGGAAGCGGGAGAGCAGTTCGCCTTGGGGAACGCCAAGAGAATCAGCAATCCAGCTGCGATCGGCAAAAAGGTTTGCCACCACCGGAATCGAGTGCTGACCGGGCGCCGGAAACAGCACGGCGCGTTCGTTTTCGAGTTTCTTCGCCACCGCCGCCAATTCGTCGATGAGCGAGATGCCCTTGCGCGCGACGGCGAGCCGGTCAGTGGCGGCGAGCCGTTGCAACCAGCCGCGCAAATCCGGATGCGCGCCCTGGCCGGCCGCGTCCGTATGGGTGGGCATCGCTTTCATCACCTGCTCCGTTGCGTCAGGAGACCTTTATCAAAGTAGCCGTACGGCCCTGCAAGGCGACCGCAAGGCAGCGAGCATCTCGCATCGCGAGGGAAACGGCTGCACCTCGACCGCAAAGGTCTGATCCGGGGCAATCACCTTGAGGATCAGGTGAAAGATAACCCGGATTGGCGGCAACGGGTACGCAGCCGAACGACAAAAAGTCACGCTTCACTCCGCCTTGATCTTGGCGGCCTGGATCACCTTGGCCCATTTTTCCATTTCGATCTTCATCTGCGCGGTGAATTCCGCGGGACTATTGCCGACCGGCTCAAGGCCGAGCGCCGCAAGGCGCTCCCTCATATCCGGCTGCGCAATGATCTTGACGATTTCCCGGTGAAGCAAGGTGATGATGTCTTGCGGCGTACCGGTGGGAACGAGAACCCCGACCCAGGCGTCGCCGTCGAGTTCGGGATAGCCGGCCTCGGCAATCGTGGGCAGGTCAGGAAGCGCCTGCGATCGGTGGTTGCTCATCACCGCCAGCGCCCGCAGCTTTCCGTCCTGGATCTGCGGCACTGCCGCCGACAACGCGGCAAAACCGATGGGGGTGTTGCCCGCGACCACCGAGGTGATGACCGGGCCACTTCCGCCATAGGGAACGTGTACGAGGTCGAGGCCGGCCGCGACGCGGAATTGTTCACCCAGAAGATGGGACGGCGTTCCAAACCCCGGCGAGGCGAAGCTGTATTTGTTGGGGTTCGCCTTGATCAGCCCGACGAGATCCTTAACGGTCATGGCGGGCACCGAAGGATGGACCAGCATGGCTGACGGGAAGATGGCCGCGAGCGTGACGGCCTCAAAGTCTTTCAACGCGCGATAAGGAACCTTGTCGTACAAGGTCGGATTGATGACGTAGCTGTTCACGGTGATGAGGATGGAGTAGCCGTCCGCCGTCGTCCTTGCGGCCTGCCCTGTACCGATGTTGCCACCTGCGCCCGCGATGTTCTCGACATAGAACTGCTTTCCAAGCGCCTCCGAGAGTCCTTGCGCGATGAAGCGCGCGCAAACGTCCGTAGGCCCGCCAGGCGAATACGGCACGATCACCCGGACCGGCCGGCCCGGATAGGACTGCGCGCTTGCGATGTCAGGAAAAACCGGGAGTGCGGCCACAGCGGCGGCGAGGCTCAGGAATTGACGGCGCGGAAGTCTCATCGCGTCAAACTACCCCAACGCCTCCGCGTCTGAAAGAGGCCGATGTTGCGGCCCATAGAGCACCACCGGACTGTTTTGAATCGACCGGTGGGGATAAATATAATGGTAGCCGGCGCGATCGGAACTCAACGGGACAGCGACTTTTGTGCTATTCCGACCGAGGCGGCGCTCGGCCGTTCAACCCCGGTTCTGCCCTGATGAATTCACATCCACGGCGATTGATCGTCGGAATAACCGGCGCCTCCGGCGCCGTCTACGGCGTCCGGCTGTTGCGCCTGCTTGCTGCGACCGACATCGAAACCCACCTGGTCATGAGCCGTTCGGCGAAGGTCACGCTGACCCAGGAACTCGATATCGGGGTCGCCGAGGTTTCGGCGTTGGCGAAAGTCGTTCACCAGGTCGACAATATCGGCGCCTCGATTTCCTCTGGATCGTTCAGAACGCTGGGCATGGTGATCGCACCCTGCTCGATGCGAAGCCTCGCCGAGATCGCCTCGGGTGTGACCTCGTCATTGCTCACCCGCGCGGCCGATGTCGTGCTGAAGGAACGGCGGCGGCTTGTCCTGATCGTTCGTGAAGCCCCGCTCCACCTCGGCCATCTGCGTTCGATGACGGCGGCCACCGAAATGGGCGCGATCGTCTATCCGCCGGTGCCGGCGTTCTATGCCCGCCCGGAAAACCTTGAACAAATGGTCGACCATACGCTCGGACGGGTGCTTGACTTGTTCGATATCGAGACCAAAGCCGTCAGCCGTTGGGGCGGATTGAATTCGATCAAGAATGGCGATTCATGAAACGGTTCCGTTCATGACACCGTCCCGGCCCGACCTGGAGGCCGACAGCTGGGCATTTGCCCTTGAAATTTACGCCCGGCCCGGCGTAGCCGAGGCTTGCCTCAAATTGCAAAACGAGGCGGGCGTCGATGTCATGATGTTTCTCATGGTCGCATACGCCGCCATCAGGCATCGCATCTTCCTTAACCCTTCCGAAATCCGAACACTCGATGAAACCTGCGGCCCATGGCGCGAACAGATCGTAAGGCCGATCCGTGCGATCCGCTCGGGGTTGAAGAGCGGGCCGTTGCCGGCACCTAACGGTGAGACCGAACAATTCCGCTCAAAAATTAAGGCGATCGAACTGGCGGCGGAACGGCTGCAAAATCAGCTCCTGGCGGAATGCCTGCCGCTGAGACATCCGGAGCGGAACGCTGTTGATCCGGAGGAGCTGCGTTCCGTTCTTCGCAGCGTCGTTATGCTTTTTCTCGAAACGCACGGCAAGCCAATCGCCGAGCTTCTGCCGTCGATCGACGAAATCGTCGAAGCCGCGACACATGAAACGCGCTAGCGATGGGCGCATCACTCGCGCCTGCAGAAAGCCCTCTTGCGCCCCTGCCTTCTAAAGTGCGAAATCCTTCGCCGAATGGGTGGGTTGCGAGGAATTCGGCTTGATATTGCGGTTCCTCTCAGCAAACTGCCGTTGTCATTGAACAGGGAAACGGGATGTCAGAAACGATGAGGGCGCTGGTTCTGCGCCAACATGGCGGGTTGGAAAATCTGCAGCTGGTGAAGGATCATCCGAAGCCCAAGGCGAAGGCCGGGGCGGTGGTGATCCGCGTGCGCGCCTCGTCGTTCAATTATCATGACGTATTCACGGTGCAGGGCATGCCGGGCATCAAGGTGCCGCTGCCTGTCGTGATTGGCCTTGATATGGCCGGCGAGATCGTCGAAATCGGCGAGGGTGTTTCCGGCTGGAAAATTGGCAATCGCGTTCTCGTCAACCCGCTCAACAAGAAAAAGGGGTTGATGGGCGAGATGCTCGATGGCGGCATGGCGGAGTACTGCCTTGTCGAGGCCGACCAGCTCATCGCCATGCCCGATGGCGTCACCTTCGAGGAGGCGGCGTCGTTGCCGGTGGCGTACGGCACCGCGCACCGCATGCTGATTACCCACAACACCATCCGCAAGGGCGATCGCGTCCTCATCCTCGGCGCGAGCGGCGGCGTCGGCACCGGCTGCGTCATCCTGAGCAAGCTGCTCGGCGCCGAAGTCATTGCCTGCGCCAGCAGCGCGGAGAAAATGGAAAAGCTCAAGGCGATGGGCGCCGACGAGACGATCAACTACAAGGACGTCGACTTCTCCAGGTGGGCGATCGAAAAATACGGCAAGCCGCAACGGCGCACCTACGACGGCGGCGTCGACGTCGTCATCAATTTCACTGGTGGAGAAACCTGGGTGCCATCGCTGCGTTGCCTCAAGCGCGGCGGAAGCCTCTTGGTGTGTGGCGCCACCGCCGGGCATGATCCGAAGGAGGATCTGCGCTATATATGGAGTTTTGAGCTGAAGGTGATCGGCTCGAACAGCTTCTATGAAGAAAACCTGACCGACCTCATGAAGATGATCGTCGAGAAGCGGATCAAGCCGGTCATCGACGAGGTGCTGCCGCTCGAGAAGGCGGCCGAAGGTTTGCGCCTCATCAAAGACCGCGAAGTCATCGGCAAGGTCGTCGTCGTGCCCTGATTTCTCCGTTGATCCCGCCGCGGAAAGCGTGCGGGGCGCGGCGAGGCCATTTCAGATCATCGTCCTGTTCGTCCATAATGGACGAACAGGACTAAAAGAGGTTTCCCTTCGATGAGCGAAGTCCCCAAGGTTGAAGACGTCCAGAAGCTGTTGTCGCGCGGTCCGTTCCATCAATGGCTCGGACTGAATGTGGTTGCGGTTGGCGACGGCACGATCGAATTGACGGCGACCTGGCGCGAGGAATGGGTCGTCAACCCCGACCGGGGTTACACCCATGGCGGCATCCTTGCCGCGCTTGTCGACCTCACGGCGGATTGGGCGATGGTTTCCAAAACCGGACGCGGGGTTCCAACGGTCGATCTCCGCGTCGACTACCACCGCGCCGCGATGCCCGGTGTGCTGACGATCCGCGGCGAGATCGTGCATTTCGGCAAGCAGTTCTCGGTTGCGGAAGCCAGGGTTTTCGACAAGGAGGGGCGTCTGCTGGCAAGCGGGCGCGGAACCTATCTGACAACGCCGCCGGCCTGACAGAGACCCCGTCGTGTCCCAAATTCCCGCGTTTGCAAATCTGGGGGCATTGACGAGGGGTGACTGCGATCTCGACAAGGTCGCCATCATCGATCTGGGCACCGGCCAGGAGCGCCGCTTCAGCTACCGGGATTTCGAAGGCCAGGCCAACGCGGTCGCAAGATCGCTTGCCGCGCGCGGCCTCGTGCGTGGCGACCGGGTGGCCATTCTGTCGGCCAATCGCTTCGAATATCTCACCACCCTTCACGGCATCATGCGCGCCGGCTTTGTCGCCGTGCCCGTCAACTTCAAATTTCCACCCGCCACGATCGACTACATTGTCCGTGACTCGGGCGCCAAGCTCGTGTTCTGCGACGCGCGGCGCTTCGACAGCGCGCCGAAGGATTTGCCGCGTATCCGATTCGACGACGAGGGCAGCGAGTTCGCCGCTTTCTTGAAACCAGGACCGTTCGTGCCTGTCACGGCCGTGAGCGGCGAACCGGCGCTGTTTCTCTACACCTCGGGTTCGACCGGGCGTCCCAAGGGCGTCGTGCTGTCGCACCAGAGCCATATCTGGGTGGTCGAAACGCGAATGGCCGCGCAGGACATGTCTCGGCACCGATTCCTGATCGCAGCGCCGCTCTACCACATGAATGCGCTGGCCATGAGCCAGCTGGCGCATGCGGCGCATGCAACCGTGATCTTGCTGCCGCAGTTCAACGCGCAGCTCTACCTGAAAGCCATCGAGGATTATCGCAGCACATGGCTCACCGCCGTTCCGCCGATGATCGCCATGATGCTGAATGAAAAGGAACGGCTCGCGGCGACCGATCTCTCCAGCGTCGAGTTCTTGCGGATGGGATCGGCCCCCGTCAGTCACAGCCTGATGGAGGCGATCCACCGCGCCCTGCCGAAAACGGCCGTTACCAACGCCTATGGCACGACGGAGGCTGGACCGGTCGTGTTCGGGCCGCATCCGAAGGGATTGCCCCAGCCCGATATGTCGGTCGGCTACCCGCACCCCAAAGTCCAGATACGGCTTATCGGGGAAGATGGAAAACCCTCCGACGTCGGTGTGCTCGAAATGAAAAGCCCGGCGATCATGAACGGCTACCACAATCGCCCCGATGTTGCCTCACCCATTACTGAGGACGGCTTTTACATCACCGGCGACGTGTTTCGCCGCGACGAAAACGGCTTTTACTATTTCGTTGGCCGCACCGACGACATGTTCGTGAGTGGGGGCGAGAATATTTTCCCTGGCGAAGTCGAGAAAATGCTGGAAACCCATCCCGACGTCGTCCAGGCCTGCGTGGTGCCGGTTGACGACGACATCAAGGGCACCAAACCGGTGGCGTTCGTGGTGAAACGCGAAGCAAGCCATCTTGACGAGAGCAGCCTGAAGCGCTTTGCGCTGGAGAACGCGCCTGCCTACCAGCACCCACGTTCGATCTGGTTTGTCGACAGCCTTCCCTTGGCTTCGACCAACAAGCTCGATCGCAACAAGTTGCGCGAACTGGCGGCTGAAAAGCTGCGGCAAGGGAAGGCTTCGACCGCACCGCCCGCGGACGATCAGGGCAATAGGGTACGGAGATAGAACCAGATGGACGAGACGTTCCGCGGCTTCCTCGATCGCTTGCGCCAGGTGGGCGAATTGATCGACTTTCACCAGCCGATCGATATCCGCCACATTGCGACCCTGGTCGACCAATCCGACAAGGCCGTGTTCTTTCACAAGGTCATTGGCTACGCCATGCCTGTCGTGTCGGGCATTATCCGCACACGCGAACGCGCCATGATGGCGATGGGCGCTACCGAATATCTTGAGATCGAGGACCGGCTCAAGAACGGGATCAACAATCCGATTGCGCCCGAACGCATCGCGAGTTCGCCGACGCGCGAGATCGTCATGAGGGGTGACGACGTCGACCTCTACAAGCTTCCGATCCCGATGTCATCGATCTATGACGGCGGCCCGATGATCACCGCCGGCGTCGTCATCGCGCGCGATGACGAATTCGGGCTCAACACGGGTGTTTATCGCTTCATGGTCAAGGAAAAGAACCTGACCGGCATCGACATCGTGACGCCGAACAACATGCGGCTGTTCGCGCAACGCGCCTTTGAGCGGGGGGAACCGCTGCCGATCTCAATCTCGATCGGCACACACCCGTTCGAGATCACCGGCTCGGGCTATCGTGCGCCACTGGGCGTCGACGAGATGGCGATCGCCGGCGGACTTCGCGGCGAAGCGGTCGACCTTGCGCCCTGCTCAACCATCGACATGCCCTACATCGCCGATGCGGAGATCGTGCTGGAAGCAGAAATCCTGCCGACCGGCTGGACCTATCCGGAGGGCCGGTTCGGCGAGTTCACCCGGCTGATGGGCGGCCTGCACTGGAATCCCCTCGTCCGCATCAAGGCGATCTCGATGCGCAAGGACGCGATCTACTACAGCCTGCACATGCCGTGGGAGAACACTTGGCTCGCGGCACCCACGCGCTACACGGCGATCCGCCAGGCGTTGAA
>DASQOU010000299.1:0-9588 GCA_035644295.1 Bradyrhizobium sp. | reverse complement strand
CGGACCGGCGAGGCAGATGCCGCAGCACTCTGATCTCGCGCTCAACCTTATCCAATCAGGAGTAAACCAAATGACGTTCAAGCGTCCCTATCGCGCGGGATTGGCAGCCCTCGCCGTCGGCCTGTTCGCCGCGACCGCTGCCTATGCGGAGCCAACTATCAACAAGGGCGACAATGCCTGGATGCTGACCTCGACAGTGCTGGTGCTGTTGATGACGATCCCAGGGCTTGCGCTGTTCTACGGCGGTCTCGTACGTTCCAAGAACATGCTCTCGGTGCTGATGCAGGTTTTCTACACCGTATGCATCGTAACCATCCTCTGGGCACTTTACGGCTACAGCCTCGCATTCACCGGCGGATCCGACTTCTTCGGCGGCTTCTCGAAGGCCTTCCTGATGGGCGTGACGCCGGATTCCAAGGCCGCAACGTTCAGTGTCGACGCCAACATTTCGGAGTTGGTGTATGTCTGCTTCCAGATGACCTTCGCGGCCATTACGCCCGCGCTCATCGTCGGCGCCTTCGCCGAGCGCATGAAGTTTTCGGCCGTGGCGCTGTTCATTCCGCTCTGGGTGACGCTGGTCTATTTCCCGATCGCACACATGGTCTGGTACTGGGCCGGACCGGACGCGATCTCGGATGCGGTCAAGGCGATTGCGGCGGCCGGATCGGATGCAGCCGCGAAGGCCGCGGCCGAAGCCAAGCTTGCCGAAGTCAATGCCGACGCCGGCTGGGTCTTCAAGAAGGGCGCGATCGATTTCGCCGGCGGCACCGTGGTGCATATCAACGCCGGTATCGCGGGTCTCGTCGGCGCGCTGTTGATCGGCAAGCGTGTCGGTTATGGCAAGGATCTGATGGCTCCGCATTCGCTGACCATGTCCATGATCGGGGCCTCGCTGCTCTGGGTGGGCTGGTTCGGATTCAACGCCGGATCGAATCTGGAAGCCAACGGCGGCGCCGCGCTCGCCATGACCAACTCCTTTGTCGCAACCGCGGCGGCCGCGTTGTCGTGGATGTTCGCCGAATGGATCATCAAGGGCCATCCCTCCGTGCTCGGCGCCATTTCGGGTGCGGTGGCAGGACTGGTGGCGGTTACTCCCGCGGCCGGCTACTCGGGGCCGATGGGAGCGATCGTGCTCGGCCTCGTCGTCGGCGTGGTCTGCCTGTTCTTCGTTACCGTGGTCAAGAACGCGCTCGGCTATGACGACTCGCTCGACGTGTTCGGCGTCCACTGCATCGGCGGAATCATCGGCGCGCTCGGCACCGGCATCCTGGTCAATCCGGCGCTCGGCGGCGCCGGCATCATGGATTACACCACCGGCAAGATCGGCGACTACGACTTCACCGCGCAGATGATTTCCCAGCTCTGGGGGGTCTGCACCACCCTGGTGTGGTCGGGCGTGGGTTCGGCGATTCTCTACAAGGTCGTCGATGTCATCGTCGGCCTGCGTGCCAATGTCGAAACCGAACGCGAAGGCCTCGACATCACCGAGCACACCGAGCGGGCCTACAATATGTGAGTTCTCCCGTGGGCGCGGTCTCCTCGGGGATCGCGCCCAGAACTACGGTTTGGGGCACATACCCGGCAATGCCCCCGACCGTCGAGGGGCTCCAGCGCAAGTTGGAGCCCCTTTCTTTTTTTGCAATGACGGCAAGTTCGGACGGCCTTGGGTGGACGGCCGAATTCACAAGTGTCATCAGTGTTCCTCTGTCGAGGGTCACGATGACTGAGACCGTGCTTCACTTCGTTTTCACGCTTTCGGGCGCCGGCTGCCTGGTTCAGGCGTTAAGGAAAGCCGGGCGGGACGATCAGGTTATTGCCTTCTCCGATGACCTGAGCTTCGGACCAATCGATCCAGCTGATGCGTCGTTGCGCGCGAAATGGGTCGAGCATGAACTTGGCGAGCGCGACTGGAACCGGTCTCCCACAAGCTCGGAGCGCGTGTGGGACGAGGCGCGTTTCCCTGACCATCGAAAAGTGGCCTGGCTGACGCGACGGTCTGCAAGCGAATATGCAGGCTTTCTCGATTGGATCTGGCGACTGGGCGAGGCGCCCTGCGAGGTGGTTGATCTGAGCGAGGTCATGATCTCCTATCCCTCGGAGCACGGCCCGCCCCGGCCGCCGGTTTTGGCCGTGAGTCTCGGTATGCTTCATCCCGATACGATACGTAACAACAATCTCTGGGACTTGGCCGAGCCATTGCAAATGACCGTGCGCGACCGATACCTCGATCTCTGGCGACAACTTCGCTCGGAAAACGCACCGCTGCGCGTCGTCAAGGGCGACAACCTCGTCTCGGCGCCAATTTCATTTTTCGATTCGCTATTGATGTCCTATGGGACGAACAATTGGCAGAAAGTGATACGGATCGTCGGAACCGCGATTGCCGCCGAGATGGATATTTTTCAAGCCAGCGATATGGTGCTGAGGGCTCGCATCGACGCTTTGGCGCAAGCTGGCCGTCTCGAAATTCGAGGCAAGTCCGCCCTCGAAATGTTCGATAGCGAGGTCAGGTTGCCGAGGCTGAATTCGGACGGCTGATAGTCCGGCTGAGCGCTGGAACCCGGTCCGAAAAAACCGATGGTTAATCGCGTCTTAACCTCGCCGTATCTATGGTGGTTTGATCTGCATCCGACCGGTCTCAAAGGCGACCGGTGGCCTCAAGAGTGCTGGCGCGACAAGTATGGCCATGACCGCTTCATCCCGCGCGCCGCAAGGCGCCGGAAGTCAGGACAGCGAGCGCTCGCCCTTTGCGCGGCTCACCGAATTGCTGGCCCCCTATCAACCAGCTAAGCCATTGATAACATTGTCTTTGGGAGAGCCGCAGCACCCGGTGCCCGACTTCGTGGGCCCGGTGCTGGCCAAGCATATTGCCGATTTCGGCCGCTATCCGATCGCCCGGGGGATCGAGCCGTTTCGGAAAGCGGCAGCGAACTGGCTTTCCAGGCGATTTGACCTGCCGCGGGCGATCGATCCCGAGTCTGAGCTTCTGGTGCTGAACGGCAGCCGCGAGGGGTTGTTTTATGCAGCCCTCGCCGCCGCCCGCTATGTCGGCGAACGCCGCGGCCGGCCCGCGATCCTGATGCCCAATCCGTTTTATCCAGCCTATGGCGCCGGCGCCCGCGCCGCCGGCTGCGAGCCGATCTACCTGCCGACCACGCCTGCGAATGGATTCCTGCCCGACCTTGACGCGCTCGATGATGCGACGCTGGCGAGGACGGTTGCGATCTACATCGCATCGCCGGCGAACCCACAGGGCGCGGTAGCTACTCCCGAATATTTCGGCCGCCTGAAGAAGCTCGCCGATCGCTTCGGCTTCATGATCTTGAGCGACGAGTGCTATTCGGAAATCTACACGCAGAAGGCGCCCGGCAGCATGCTGGGAAGCGCCGGCGCCGATTTCGCCAACGTCGTCGCATTCCAGTCGCTCTCGAAGCGATCGAACCTGCCCGGCATGCGGGTTGGCTTTGCTGCCGGCGATAGAAAATTTCTCGGCATGTTCCACGAGCTGCGCAATGTCGCCGCGCCCCAGGTGCCGGTACCGCTGCAGCATGTCGCGGTCGCCGCCTATGGCGACGAAGCCCATGTCGAGGAAAATCGCAGACTGTACCGGATCAAGTTCGATCTCGCCGATCAGATTCTCGGTAATCGCTATGGCTATCGTCGTCCGGCCGGCGGCTTCTGCGTCTGGCTCGATGTTTCAGCCAAGGGTGGCGACGAGGCAGCCACCGTGAAACTCTATAGGGACGCCGGCGTCCGCGTGGTGCCGGGGAGTTACCTGGCGCGGCAGCAGCCCGACGGCTTTAATCCCGGCGCGGGTTATATTCGCCTGGCGCTGGTGGCAGACAGTGAAACAACGGCCGAGGCATTGCATCGGCTGGTCGAAATTCTGGACTGAAGCATGATCCGGAAAAGTGGAAACCGGTTTTCCGACAAGATCATGCGCAAACAAGAAGATGCGATTGTGATTCGATTGAATCGCGTTGCAATCTAGTCGCGAAGGCCCATGAGCATGCCAGCGATCGAACGTGTCATTCCCATCGTCGGCCAGTTGCCGGCGGCGATTCGCGAGGTGCTGGCGCGGCGCTTGCGCGAACTCGCTGGTCTGGGCTTGCTGATGCTTTCCGGCACCGCGGCGGCGGCGCTGATGACGTGGTCGGTGCAGGATCCGAGCCTCAGCCACGCGACGTCGCGCCCCATTCGCAATATTGTCGGCTATCCCGGCGCAATCAGCGCCGATCTCCTGATGCAGATTCTCGGCCTCGGCGCGATCATGCTGATCCTGCCGCTTGCGGTGTTGGGTTGGCGCATGCTGACCCATCGCACCTTCGACCGCGAAGCCCTGCGGCTCGGGGCGTGGATCTTATGCACCATATTGGCGGCGGGCTTTGCCAGTTGCTGGCCGCATGGCGGAGCCTGGCCGCTGCCGACCGGACTTGGCGGCGTGGTCGGCGACGCGCTAGTGCGCGCGCCGGCAGTGGCGTTCGGCCCGCCCGGCATCGTCTACCATTTGACGCTCGGGACCGTCCTGGGTGCCGCCATGGCCGCGACGTTCCTGGTCGCATGCGGCATGGGCTCGCGCCCGCAGGATGAGGAGTTGACGCCGATCGAGGACGACGACGCTCTTTTTGTCGAGGAAGATGACCGCGGCTCGATCTCGCTGGGGTGGGCGGTGCACGCCCTGATGAGCACGAAGGCGCGGCTGTTGTGGCTAATGAGTCTCACATACCGCTCGCTGGTCGCGAGCGCGCCGCCGGCCCGCGCATCCTCGTTCGAACGCCAGGAGCCTAGCCTTAGCGGCCGCTCGGACCCCGCGCTCGCGCCGCGGTCCGAGGAGGATTTCGATGACGAAGAGGAAGACGAGGAGATTCCCCGCGCCCCACGCAAGAAGGCCGCCGTTCGCACGCCCGCGCGCAAATCATCCGAGCGCTTCGAGCTGCCGTCGGTATCGGTTCTGACGGCGCCACGGGCCTCCGATCGCCAGCCGCTCAGCAGGTCGGAACTCGATTCCAATTCGCGCGCGCTGGAAGGCGTGCTTGGCGATTTCGGCGTCCGCGGGGAAATCGTCAAGGCGCATCCCGGCCCGGTCGTGACGCTGTACGAGCTCGAACCCGCGCCCGGCATCAAATCGTCGCGCGTGATCGGATTGGCCGACGACATCGCGCGCTCGATGAGCGCGCTCTCGGCCCGCGTCGCCGTGGTTCCCGGCCGCAACGCCATCGGCATCGAATTACCGAATGCACACCGCGAAAAGGTTTACCTGCGCGAATTGCTGTCGGTGAAGGACGGCAACGAGTCGGTTGCGAAACTGCCGCTCTGTCTCGGCAAGAACATCGGCGGCGAATCGATCATCGTCGATCTCGCGCGCATGCCGCATCTCTTGATCGCCGGTACCACTGGCTCCGGCAAGTCGGTCGCCATCAACACCATGATCCTCAGCCTGGTCTATCGGCTGCGGCCGGACCAATGCCGGCTGATCATGGTCGATCCCAAGATGCTCGAACTGTCGGTCTATGACGGCATCCCGCATCTGCTGACGCCGGTCGTGACCGATCCCAAGAAAGCCGTGGTCGCGCTGAAATGGGCGGTGCGCGAGATGGAAGAGCGCTACAAGAGGATGTCCAAGCTCGGCGTGCGCAACATCGACGGCTACAATCAGCGCCTGGCGGAAGCAAGGTCGAGGGGCGAGGAACTGACGCGCACCGTGCATACCGGTTTCGACAAGGAAACCGGCAAGGCCATCTATGAGGAGGAGAAGCTCGATCTCGAGCCATTGCCCTACATCGTCATCATCGTCGACGAAATGGCCGACCTGATGATGGTCGCCGGCAAGGACATCGAAGGCGCGGTGCAGCGGCTGGCGCAAATGGCCCGCGCCGCCGGCCTGCATGTGATCCTCGCGACGCAACGTCCTTCGGTGGACGTCATCACCGGCACCATCAAGGCAAACTTCCCGACCCGCATCTCGTTTCAGGTCACTTCGAAAATCGACAGCCGCACCATTCTCGGCGAAATGGGTGCCGAGCAACTGCTCGGGCAAGGCGACATGCTTTATATGGCCGGCGGCGGACGCATCAGCCGCGTGCACGGACCTTTCGTCTCCGACGAGGAGGTCGAGAAGGTGGTGCGCCATCTCAAGTCGCAAGGTTCGCCGGAATATCTCGAGGCCGTCACCGCGGAGGAGCCGACCGACGAGGATGGTGCGGTGTTCGATTCCACCGGCATGGGTGGCGACGGCGGCGGCGACCTGTTCTCGCAGGCGGTGGCGATCGTCAAGCGCGACCGCAAGGCCTCGACCAGCTATATTCAGCGCCGGCTGCAGATCGGATATAACCGTGCCGCTTCGCTGATGGAGCGAATGGAACTTGAGGGCATCGTCGGTCAGGCCAACCATGCCGGCAAGCGCGAAATTCTGGTCGAAGAGGAAGAAAGCCGCTTTTGATCGGCCTTATCGAGCCTTGGAACCCCAAGGAATTGCTATTATCCTCTCACGGAAAAACGATATCTCCTTTAGCACAAAGCGCGATAAAAGCCCCGAAAGACCGGCAGGAAGATGCGTTGACTAGAAATCAGAAATCTCGAATGGCCGAACAATTTCGTCTTCCCGCCGCGCGCACCGCTCTGGCGCTTCTGATCGCGGCGTCGATCGGCGGCGCCGCGACGCCGTCTTTTGCGCAGACCGTTCCGGCTCCGGATGCCCAGGCCGTTCCGATTCCCAAACCCGCGCCAAAGCGCCGCGACACGCCGATCAGCGCCTCCGACGGGCAGAAGGGACCTCTGACAACCGGGGCAACCCAGCTGACCCCGCCCAATCCGATCATTCCCGATCCGCGCCGAAATGTCCCCACCAGTCTTTTTGCGAGCTTCGATGACAAGCAAAAGGCGCAGGCCGCCAGGGTGAGCAACTATCTGTCCTCGCTGCAGACCGTATCCGGAAACTTCGTGCAGGTCGGACCTGACGGGAGCAAGGTCAAGGGAGACTTCTACATCCAGAAGCCGGGCAAAGTCCGGTTCGAATATGAGCCGCCGAGCCCGATCGCGATCATCGCCGACGGGTCGATGCTGGCGGTGCGCGACCGCAAGCTTTCGACCCAGGACATCTATCCGCTGTCGCAAACGCCGCTGCGCTATCTGCTGTCGGACCGCATCGACCTCCTGAAAGACACCAATGTCGTGAGCGTGACCGCAGATGACCTCTTCATCAGCGTTACCATCGAGGAAAAGCAGATCCTGATCGGCACAAGCCGCCTGATGCTGATGGTCGGCGCCAAGGACGGCCAGCTCAAGCAGTGGACAGTGACCGACCCGCAGGGCTACGACACCACGGTCGCGGTCTACAATTTGGACACCTCCAGGAAAGTCGATCCCGGCCTGTTCAAGATCGACTTCACCGATCATTCGATGCCGATGCCGCCGGGCTAAAAAATCCTTCTTGATTGCAGGGCGAAGACGTGCGTCATCACCGCACGCCTTCCTGCATCGCCGGTCTCCATGCGCTTTTCCCTGACAACCTGGAACATCAATTCGGTGCGCCTGCGCATCAATCTCGTCGCGAAATTCCTCAAATCGGCTAGGCCGGATGTTCTGTGCCTGCAGGAAACAAAATGCATCGACGACGCGTTTCCGTCAAAGCGCTTCAAGCGGCTCGGCTATGAACACGTCGCGCTGAACGGACAGAAGGGCTATCACGGCGTCGCCATCATCTCGAAATTGCCGTTCGAGAAGACCGACATCCGTACCTTCTGCGACAAGATCGATTCGCGTCACGTCTCGGTCGAGTTCGGCGAGAGGGCCCAGCTCTCAAAGCCCCTGGTGCTGCATAATTTCTACGTGCCGGCCGGCGGCGATATTCCGGATCCCGCGCTCAATCCGAAGTTCGAGCACAAGCTGCGTTTTCTCGATGAGATGAAGGCGTGCGAGCCGCTGCATCCGCGCGGCGACGATCGCCACATCCTGGTCGGCGACCTCAATGTGGCGCCATATGAGAACGATGTCTGGTCGCACAAGCAATTGCTGAAAGTGGTGTCGCACACCCCGATAGAATGCGAAAAGCTGTTGGCGGCACAGACGCAGGGCGAGTGGATAGACGTCGCGCGCGATCGCATCCCACTGTCTGAAAAAGTCTATACCTGGTGGAGCTACCGCGCCGCGGACTGGACACTGGGGGATCGGGGCCGAAGGCTCGATCACATCTGGATCTCGCGCGCGCTTAAGGACCGGGTCAGCGATTTCCGGATTACCCGCGACGCGCGGGGCTGGGTTCGGCCGTCCGACCACGTTCCGGTGACGGTGACGCTGGAGGTTTAGTTGTTGTGGAACGGCGCTGGCTCAAATACTCAGCTTGGCGCTCGCCATCAGGATATCGCTGGCAATCTGGCTGGTGCGACTGGCAAATTCGTCGCGCAGCCGGCGCGCGGCAGCGGGATCGCTTTCCAGCACACGTTGAAACAGACTGCGCGCGATCCGGATCACCGATGAATCCTCCAGCGCGATTGCAGTAGACGGCCGCTGCATCGCGGTGATGAGCGCGAGTTCACCGATCAGCGCGCCCGGGCCAGCGACAATCGCAGCGCCGCCGCCGTCCTCAATTCTTAGCGCGCCGCGCTGGACGATAAATCCGGCATCGGCATCATCGCCTGCATTGAAGAGCGCGTCACCGCGCGCGACACGGCGTTGCTCGGAGCCGATCGCCAGCATGCGCAAAGCCGCCGTCCCCAACAGGCGCAGGGTCGGAACGCGCTCGAGCAAAGCAACATCATCTTCGATCGACATGAAAAACCAGTTGCGCGATGACGAATCGTGGGCCGAATCGTATCACGGCACCAGCTTGTAGCCACCGGCTTCCGTCACCAAGATCTCGGGATTGGCCGCGTCTTTCTCGATCTTTTGGCGCAGACGGTAAATATGGGTTTCCAGCGTGTGCGTGGTGACTCCGGAATTGTAGCCCCATACTTCCTGCAGCAGCGTTTCGCGCGATACCGGCTGCTGGCCGGCGCGATACAGGAACCGCAGGATCGCGGTTTCCTTTTCGGTCAGGCGCACTTTCCTCGCATTGGCGCCGGTCAACATTTTGGAACGAGGCCGGAAACTATAGGGACCGACTGAAAACACCGCATCTTCGCTGGCTTCATGCTGGCGAAGCTGGGCCCGAATCCGCGCCAGCAGCACCGCGAAGCGGAACGGTTTGGCGACATAATCGTTGGCGCCGGATTCGAGCCCGAGAATGGTGTCCGAATCGGTATCGTGTCCGGTCAGCATGATGATCGGAGCCTTGAAGCCGCCCTTGCGTAAGGAGCGCACGACCTCGCGGCCGTCCGTATCCGGCAACCCGACATCCATCAGCACGAGATCGGGGGCGTCGGCCCTGGCCGCGGTAGCGCCTTTGGCACCGGTGTCGACGGCGGAGGCCTCGAATTCCTCGTGTAGCGATAATTGCTCCACCAGCGTGTCGCGCAGATCGTTATCGTCATCCACGATCAGGATCTTGCGGGCGTTGGCCATGGGTACAATCCTCTGGGGGGCGCCGGCGCGAGTTCAAGCGGCTTGGGCCGGGTCTTGGTTGGTCAAGGTCAGGGTTGTCAGAACTCGTTC
>DASQOU010000298.1:0-10142 GCA_035644295.1 Bradyrhizobium sp. | reverse complement strand
CATCGCCATGGTGTTCCAGAATTATGCGCTCTATCCGCATATGACGGTCGCCGACAACATGGGATTTTCGCTCAAGCTGCGAGGGGCGAACGCCGATGAGATCAACAAGGGCGTCAAGCGCGCCGCGGAAATTCTGGCGCTGACGCCGCTGCTCGACCGCTATCCCCGGCAATTGTCGGGCGGCCAACGCCAGCGCGTCGCGATGGGGCGTGCCATCGTCCGCGATCCGCAGGTGTTCCTGTTCGACGAGCCCTTGTCGAACCTCGACGCCAAGCTACGCGTGGCGATGCGCACCGAAATCAAGGAACTGCACCAGCGGCTGAAGACGACGACCGTCTACGTGACCCACGACCAGATCGAGGCCATGACCATGGCCGACAAGATCGTGGTGATGCACGATGGCATCGTCGAGCAGATCGGCTCCCCGCTCGAACTCTACGATCGGCCGGAAAACCAGTTCGTGGCGAGCTTCATCGGCTCGCCGGCGATGAATTTCCTCAAAGGCAGGATCAGGGTGAACGGCAGCGCGAGTTTTGAGGGTCCCAACGGCGTCAAATTGCCGCTGAAGTCGGCGCCTACCAATTCGGACGGCCAACCCGTGGTCTTCGGCGTACGGCCCGAGCACTTCACCATCGCCGACGACGGCGCGGAAGCCGAGATCGTCGTGGTTGAGCCGACGGGGTCGGAAACTCAAGTCTTCGCCAAGCTTGGCGGAGAGCAAGTCGTTGCCGTATTCCGCGAGCGTCATCAATTCAATCCGGGCGACAAGATCCGGCTGAAACCGGACCCCTCGGTCGTGCATTTATTCGACGAGGCCACCGGCAAGCGGTTGAATGCCTGAGAAACCAAAAACACCAAAGGGAGGATAGACTATGCACGACTTTACCCGCCGCACCGTTCTTCAGGGCGGCACCGCGCTGGCGGCGGCCGGCGCGCTTACCGGGCCGGCCCTTTTCGAATTCGCAAAAGCTTGGGCGCAATCAGCGCCTTGGAAGGCGGAGCCGGGCGCCAAGCTCACCGTCATGCGCTGGAAGCGCTTCGTACCGGCCGAGGATGATGCGTTCAATACGATGGTGGCGGCATTCAAGGCGGCGAGCGGAACCGAGATGAATGTGTTCAGTGAGTCCTTTGAGGACGTGCAGCCGAAGGCCTCGGTTGCGGCAAACACCGGCTCGGGTCTCGATCTCGCCTGGGGCCTGCATACGCTGCCGCAACTATTCCCGACCCAAGTGCTGAAGATGAACGACGTCGCCGACTACCTCGGCAAGAAGTACGGCGGATGGACTGACGCTGCCGCAAAGACCTGTAAGCGGGGCGACGACTGGCTCGGCATTCCCGTGGCGACGATCGGTGGTTACATGACCTACCGCAAATCGGCCGTGGACAAGGCGGGTTTCAAGGAATTCCCGAAGGATTTCCCGGGCTTCCTCGAAATGTGCAAGGCAATGAAGGCGAACAATACGCCTGCCGGCTTCGCGCTCGGTCATGCCACCGGGGACGCCAACGGTTGGCTGCACTGGGTCTTGTGGGGTCACGGCGCCTATACCGTCGACAAGGACGACAAGGTCATCATCAACTCGCCTGAGACCGTCAAGGCGCTGGAGTATTGCAAGGCGCTGTCCGACACCTTTATTCCCGGCGTCGCCTCGTGGAACGACTCGTCCAACAACAAGGCGTACCTCTCGGGCGAACTCTATTGCACCGCGAACGGCATCTCGATCTACGTTGCCGCCAAGGATGATCCGACCAAGAAAGAGCTCGCTGAGGATACCTATCATGCGCTGTATCCCGTAGGCCCGATCGGCAAGCCGACCGAACTGCAGCTCGCGGTTCCAATCCTGGCGTTCAACTTCACCAAATACCCGAACGCCGCGAAGGCTTTTATTGCCTTCATGCTGGAGAAGGAGAACTTCGAGAAGTGGCTGTCTGGCGCGCGCGGCTACCTCACTCACACGCTGAACGCCTACGACTCCGCGCCGGTGTGGACCGCCGACCCGAAGAACCAGGTGTTCAGCCAGGCCAGCAAGCGCGCGCTTCCGGCATCCGGCATCGGCTCGCCGGGAGAGAAGGCTGCGACCGCTATCGCCGACTTCCTGGTGGTCGATATGTTTGCGAACTACTGCACAGGCACTAAGGACGCCAAGAGCGCGATCTCGGACTGCGAGCGGCAGTTGAAGCGCATCTATCGTTGAGAATACAATCGGACGGGCTGCAACCTGGTTGCAGCCCGTCCGGTCTATCGCGTGAACCGGCGAAGACGGCATCGCCGAGGTTGAGGGATTTCGTTAATGGCTGACATCGCACTGCAACCCCGGACGGCCAAGCGGCAGATTCGCGAAGCCACGTCGTGGGAGCTGCTCAAGACCAACCGAAACTGGCTCGGCTTTTGGTTCATGCTGCCGGCGATGGGGTTCCTGATATTCTTCCTGGCCTATCCGTTAGGCCTCGGCATCTGGATTTCGTTTACCGACGCGCGCATCGGGCGGCCAGGCGTGTTCATCGGAGCCGAGAACTACGAGTGGCTGTGGGGCGATACCATCTTTTGGCTCTCGGTCTTCAATACGCTTCTGTACACATTTATCGCGAGCGCCATCAAATTTGCGGTGGGTCTCTATCTCGCGCTGCTGTTGAACGAAAATATGCCGTTCAAGGCGATGCTGCGGGCACTCGTGCTGATTCCCTTCATCGTGCCGACGGTGCTGTCCGCGCTGGCGTTCTGGTGGATCTTCGATTCGCAATTTTCGATCATTTCCTGGTCGCTCAAGCACCTCGGCCTGATCACCCAGAACATCAACTTTCTCGGCGATACTACCTGGGCCCGGATTTGCGTGATCTTCGCCAATATCTGGCGCGGCGTTCCCTTTGTCGCGATCACGCTGCTTGCAGGCTTGCAGACCGTGCAGCCGTCGCTCTATGAAGCCGCAACGCTCGACGGCGCCAGCAAGTGGGAGATGTTCCGCTATATCACTTATCCGCTGCTGACCCCGATCATTGCGGTCGTGATGACGTTCTCTGTCCTGTTCACGTTCACCGACTTCCAGCTGATCTGGGCGATGACGCGCGGCGGTCCGGTCAACGCAACCCATCTGATGGCGACATTGTCGTATCAGCGCGCGATCATCGCAGGCCAGCTTGGCGAGGGTGCTGCGATCTCAAGCGCGATGATCCCGTTCCTGCTGGCCGCGATCATGGTTTCGTGGTTCGGGCTGCAGCGCCGCAAGTGGCAGCAGGGAGGGTCGAATGACTGATCTGCCCACACCGAGACCCATCGATCTTAAGGCCGTGCTGTCGGGGCCGGCACGGACGGTGGCGGCCGACGATCATAGCGAGGGCATGAGCTATCTGGAGTCGCTGCCGCGCCGCCTCGTCACGCTCTATCTGCCGCTGGCGATCATTGTGTTCATCTTGCTGTTTCCGTTTTACTGGATGGGGCTGACGGCGATCAAGCCGGACGAGCAGCTGCTCGATCTCGACAAGTTCAATCCATTCTGGACCTGGAATCCGACATTCAAGCACATCCACAAGCTGCTGTTCGAAAGCTATTATCCGCATTGGCTGTGGAACACGATGTATGTGGCGGTGTGTGCCACCATGCTGTCGGTTTTCGCCAGCGTGCTTGCCGCTTACGCGATCGTGCGGCTGCGCTATCGTGGTGCGCAATGGGTCGGCGGGCTGATTTTCCTTTCCTACCTTGTGCCGCCCTCGATCCTGTTCATCCCGCTCGCCACAGTCGTATTTCAGTACGGCCTGTTCGATTCACCGCTGGCGCTGATACTGACCTATCCGACCATCCTGATCCCGTTCTCGACCTGGCTGCTGATGGGGTATTTCAAGACCATCCCGTTCGAGCTGGAAGAATGCGCGCTGATCGATGGCGCGAGCCGCTGGCAGATCCTGATCAAAATCGTGCTGCCGCTGGCGATTCCCGGATTGATCTCGGCGTTCATCTTCTGCTTCACGCTGTGCTGGAACGAATTCATTTACGCGCTGACCTTCCTGCAATCGACCCAGAACAAGACCGTGCCGGTCGCGATCGTCAACGAATTCGTCGACGGCGATATTTATCGCTGGGGATCGCTGATGGCGGGCGCGCTGGCGGGTTCGCTGCCGCTGGTGATCCTCTATGCGTTCTTCGTCGAGCACTACGTGTCGGCGATGACCGGAGCCGTGAAAGAGTGACGGCGCAGGCCCGCGTTTGATCTCTTAATGTTGACGCGTTTTCTTCGCGCGAACCGGTCCCCACCCCGGATCAAGTCCGAGGGCATGCTTCGCTCGAAAACGCTTTTAGAACAATAAATTTTAGAACAATAAAAAGGAGTGGGTCTTGCATATTCTGGTTTTGGGCGCCGCCGGCATGGTCGGCCGCAAACTGACCGAGTGCCTGCTGCGCGATGGTCGTCTCGGCAAACGCGACATCACCCGCATGACCCTGCAGGACGTGGTCGCGCCCGCAAAGCCCGCCAATGCGGGATTTCCGGTCGACACCGTGACGTGCGATTTTGCCGTGCCGGGCGCCGCTGAAAAGCTGGTCGCTGATCGCCCCGAAGTGATTTTCCATCTGGCGGCGATCGTCTCCGGCGAGGCTGAACTCGATTTCGACAAGGGCTATCGCATCAATCTCGATGGCACGCGGATGTTGTTCGATGCCGTCAGGCTTGCCGGCGGTGGTTACAAGCCCAAGGTCGTGTTCACCTCGTCGATTGCGGTGTTCGGCGCGCCGTTTCCGCAAGCCATCGGCGACGAATTCTTCTCTACGCCGTTGTTGAGCTACGGTACCCAGAAGGCGATCGGCGAACTGCTGCTCGCGGATTATTCTCGACGCGGCTTCATGGACGGCGTCGGCATCCGCCTGCCGACCATCTGCATTCGCCCCGGCCTTCCCAACAAGGCGGCTTCCGGATTCTTCTCCGGCATCTTGCGCGAACCGCTCGCAGGCCAAGAGGCTGTATTGCCGGTATCCGAAGAGGTCCGGCACTGGCATGCCTCGCCGCGCTCGGCGGTGGGATTCCTGATTCATGCGGCGACCATGGAGACCGCAGCGGTCGGCGCCCGCCGAAACCTCACCATGCCGGGCCTGTCGGCGACCGTCGGCGAGCAGATCGCCGCCTTGAAGCGGGTGGCGGGAGACAAGGTGGCGGACCGGATCAAACGCGAACCGGATGCCTTCATCATGGGTATCGTCGAGGGCTGGCCGCGTAATTTCGACCCCAAACGGGCGCTTCACTTGGGCTTCACGACGGCTGAAAAGACCTTCGACGACATCATCCGGATTCACATCGAGGATGAACTTGGTGGTAAGTTCGCCTGATCCTTGTCGCGGAATTCAGAGGGAGAACGACCATGACAGCCAGCATCGTCGGATGGGCGCATACACCATTTGGCAAGTTCGATACGGAGACGGTCGAGAGCCTGGTGGTCCGCGTCGCCAACGAAGCGCTAGCGGATGCCGGCATTCCGGCTGGCGATGTCGATGAGATCGTGCTCGGGCATTTCAACGCCGGCTTCTCGCCGCAGGATTTCACTGCCGCACTGGTGCTGCAGGCCGATCCGAATTTACGTTTCAAGCCAGCCACGCGCGTCGAAAACGCCTGCGCCACCGGATCGGCCGCCGTGCATCAGGGCGTCAGGGCGATCGCCGCGGGGGCCGCGAAAATCGTGCTGGTCGTCGGCGTCGAGCAGATGACCCGGACGCCTTCGGCCGAGATCGGGCGCAACCTGTTGCGCGCGTCGTATTTGCCGGAGGACGGCGATACCCCCGGTGGTTTCGCCGGCGTGTTCGGCAAGATCGCGCAAGGTTATTTTCAGAAATACGGCGACCAGTCCGACGCCCTGGCGATGATCGCGGCGAAAAACCACAAGAACGGCGTCGCCAACCCCTATGCGCAGATGCGCAAGGATTTCGGTTATGAATTCTGCCGCTCCGAAAGCGAGAAGAATCCGTATGTGGCGGGGCCATTGAAGCGCACCGATTGCTCGCTGGTATCGGATGGCGCCGCCGCGCTGGTCTTGGCCGACTCCGAGACAGCAAAGTCGATGGGGAAGGCCGTCAATTTCCGCAGCCTTGCGCATGCGCAGGATTTCCTGCCGATGTCCAAGCGCGACATCCTGCAGTTCGAGGGTTGCAGCGTGGCATGGGCTCGGGCGCTGCAGAGGGCGGGCGTCAAGCTTTCCGATCTGTCCTTTGTCGAAACCCACGACTGCTTCACCGTCGCCGAGTTGATCGAGTATGAGGCGATGGGATTGACGCCGAGGGGGCAGGGCGCCCGCGCAATCAAGGAGGGCTGGACCCAGAAGGACGGCAAGCTGCCGATCAATCCCTCTGGCGGACTGAAAGCGAAAGGTCATCCGATCGGTGCCACCGGGGTTTCCATGCATGTGCTGAGCGCGATGCAACTGGTCGGACAGGCCCCCGAGGGCATGCAGATCAAGAATGCAAAACTCGCAGGCATCTTCAACATGGGGGGTGCGGCGGTCGCCAATTATGTCTCGGTGCTGGAGCCGGCAAAATAGGCGGCCGCTGAGGGCTTTAAGCGATGAACGTGGCCGAATGGCTGGCGGCGTCGGCGCGGCTCCGTCCCGATGCGCCGGCGCTCTTGACCGGCTTCGATCTCGACGCGGACTACGCCACCTTTGCCCGGCGTGCCGCGGCGATCGGTGCGGCGCTCGCCCGCGAGTATGGCATAGCCCCCGGCGACCGCGTCGGTCTGTTCGCGACCAATTGCACGCAATATCTCGAATGCCTCTACGGCATCTGGTGGCGCGGGGCGGTCGCCATCCCGATCAATGCCAAATTGCACGGCCGCGAGGCCGCATGGATCTGCAGCGATGCCGGCGCCAAACTGACCTTCGTTTCCGATGACACGGCCGAGGCGTTGATGGCGGCGAAAGCCGATCTGCCGGTGCCGATGGAAACGCTGTCGGTCGACAGTGATGCGTACCGCGTGATGCGCGACGGCGAGGGCGCAGGCCCGCCGCTGCCGCGCGAGGCCGATGATCTCGCCTGGCTGTTCTACACCTCCGGCACCACGGGCCGGCCGAAGGGCGTGATGCTGAGCCACGGTAATCTGGTGGCGATGTCGCTATGTTATCTCGCCGATGTCGATCACGCGACGCCGGACGACGTTTCGCTCTACGCCGCGCCGATCTCGCATGGCGCCGGCCTTTATAATTTCCCGCATGTCCGCATGGGCGGGCGGCACGTCATTCCCGAATCCGGCGGCTTCGATCCCGATGAAGTGCTCAATCTTGGCCGGCAGCTCGATAATGTCGTGATGTTTGCAGCTCCCACGATGGTGCGGCGCCTGGTCGATGCCGCCAAGCGCCGCGGCGAGAACGGCGAGGGCATTCGCACCATCATCTACGGCGGCGGGCCGATGTATCTCGCCGATATCAGGGATGCGATCGCGACCATGGGCCAGCGCTTTGTGCAGATCTACGGCCAGGGTGAATCGCCGATGACGATCACCTCGCTGAGCCGGGAATGGCATGCATGGACCGATCACCCGCGCTATCTCGAACGCCTCGCCTCCGTAGGTCCCGTGCAAAGCGTCATGTCGGTGCGCATCACCGGCCCTGACGGAATGCCGTTGCCCGCTGGCGAAACCGGCGAGGTCGAGGCCAAGGGCACCGCCGTCATGCTCGGCTATTGGAACAACCCGAAAGCCAATGCGGAGACGCTGAGGGATGGATGGCTGCGCACCGGCGACGTCGGGCGGCTGGATGAAGACGGGTTCTTGACGTTGTCGGATCGCTCCAAGGACGTGATCATTTCAGGCGGCAGCAATATCTATCCGCGTGAGGTGGAGGAGGCGCTGCTGACGCACGCCGACGTGCGCGAGGTCTCGGCGATCGGCGTTGCCGACCCGGACTGGGGCGAAATCGTTGTCGCCTGTGTGGTGCTCGAAGAAGGGGCTATTGCCGACGATGCGGGGCTCGACGCGCATTGTCTCGCCTCGATCGCGCGCTTCAAGCGGCCGAAGCGTTATGTCTATCTCGACGCGTTGCCGAAGAACAGTTACGGCAAGGTGCTGAAGACCGAATTGCGCGAGATGATGAGAAGGAAACCGTAGGGTGGGCAAAGGCGCCCTTGCGCCGTGCCCACCGCTCTCTTCATGTGTTTCGGCAGGGTGGGCTCGCTTCGCTTAGCCCACCCTACAAAATCTCCTCACGCATGCGCCCAAACGGCGGCAAGCCTTGATCTTGCCTTCGCTCTGCCGTTACTAGGCCGGAGAAACGATGGCGCGGGCGGCGCCAATGTCACCGGGAGCACACGTACCATGGGACCACTCGAGGGCGTCAAGGTCATCGACATGACGACCGTGCTGATGGGGCCCTATGCTACCCAGATGCTCGGCGATTATGGCGCTGATGTCATCAAGGTCGAATCTCCTGATGGTGACGTGACGCGGCAGATCGGCCCGGCCCGTCATCCTGGCATGGGTCCGGTGTTCCTCAACACCAATCGCAGCAAGCGCAGCATCGCGCTTGACCTGAAAAAGCCCGCCGGCCGCGATGCGGTGCTGCGGCTGATCGCGTCCGCCGATGTGCTGGTCTACAATGTGCGGCCGCAGGCGATGGCGCGATTGCAGCTCGGCTATGACGTCGTCTCGAAGGTCAATCCGCGCCTGATCTATGCCGGCGTGTTCGGTTTCGGCCAGGACGGCCCTTATGCCGCAAAACCCGCCTATGACGATCTGATCCAGGGCGCAACCGCGCTCCCTGCTCTGATGGCGCAGACCAGCGACGGGGTTCCACGCTACGTTCCCAATGCGCTTGTCGACCGCATCGTCGGTCTTACCGCCGTGGGCGCGATCTGCGCCAGCCTCGTACACCGCGATCGCACCGGTCGCGGTCAGCGTGTCGATATTCCGATGTTCGAGACCATGGCGGGCTTTGTGATGGGCGACCACATGGGCGGTCTGACCTACGAGCCACCGCTGGATAGGGGCGGTTACGCGCGGCATCTGTCGCGTGATCGGCGGCCATACAGGACGTCGGACGGCTATATCTGCGTGATCGTCTACAACGACAAGCAGTGGGCGAATTTCCTTGAGGCCACCGGCCGCGATGATCTGCGCCGCCATCCCACATTCGCAACCTTCGCCGCGCGCGCCGTCAATATCGACACGGTCTATGCCGAATTGGCCCGCATCTTCGAGAGACGGACCACGGCCGAGTGGACCGAACTGCTCGACAAGGCCGATGTGCCTGTCATGCCGATGCACGACCTGGAAAGCATCTTGCAGGATCCCCATCTGGTCGCGACCGGTTTCTTTCCGGTCGTTGATCATCCGAGCGAAGGCAAGATCCGCAGCATGAAGACGTCGGCCAGCTGGTCGGAGACTTCCCTGGAACCGGCCCGGCTGGCGCCGCGGTTGAACGAGCACGGCGCCGAAATCCTGCACGAGGCCGGCTTTTCCGAAAGTGAAATCGCAGCATTGGTGCGCGATGGCGTGACCAAAGCCGCGCCCGGCGCACAGGCGGATTGAGATCATGGATTTCGCACTCACCGCCAATCAGGAATCGATCCGCGACGCCGTCGCGAAAATCTGCGCGCGGTTCGACGATGCGTACTGGCTGAAGAAAGACAGGGAAGGCGGTTTTCCCGCCGACTTCCATAAGGCATTCGCGGAAGCCGGCTGGCTCGGCATCTGCATCCCCGAAGAATATGGCGGCTCCGGTTTGGGCATTGTCGATGCCGCGATCATGATGCGGACGATTTCCGAATCCGGCGCCGGCATGTCCGGCGCCTCCGCGGTGCATCTGAATGTGTTCGGCCTCAACCCCGTGGTCGTGTTCGGCACCAAGGAGCAATGCAAACGGATGCTGCCGCCGATTGTATCGGGCACCGAGAAGGCCTGCTTTGCCGTCACCGAACCCAATACCGGTCTCAACACCACGCAGTTGAAAACCCGCGCGGTGCGGTCAGGGGATAAATATGTCGTCAACGGCCAGAAGGTGTGGATTTCGACCGCGCAGGTCGCCGAGAAGATTCTGCTGCTGGCGCGCACCACGCCGCTCGAGGAGGTCAAGAAACCGACCCACGGCTTGAGCCTGTTCTATACCGATTTCGATCGCAGCCGCATCACGGCGCGGGAAATCGAGAAGATGGGCCGCAAGGCGGTCGACTCCAACGAGCTCTT
>DASQOU010000297.1:0-13605 GCA_035644295.1 Bradyrhizobium sp. | reverse complement strand
AAAACGCCCGGCATTCCCCGCGCAATGGTTTTAACGCTTATATCGTACTCTCCCCGGTGACCGGGCTTTCTTGCCACCGTCGCCGACGAAGTTGCCTCCACCGGCTTGACTCCAGCGTCGGGGCGTCAGGACCACACGACTTCGCCGTCCGCCTGCAACATCACTCGTCAGTTGACATCGCCTGCGTCCATCGCATCCCGCTCCCAACGTTCGTGACGATCGCGAAGCGCCCCTCTTATCGGGTGCGGGACGGGGATATGTGCCGCTGATTTGCGGGCAAGATCAATTGACGCCGCCTGCGGCAGGATGGCACGACGGGCAGTTTTCGCATGACGGATATGTGCAAACTGCCCGTCGGGCAAAATCGGTTGGGCCGTCGGGCGGATCGAGCACGTAGCCTTGTAGGATGGGTGGAGCCAACGGGTCGCGCGAATGCGCGCCCGATGATAAACTCCGCGATACCCCATCGTGTGATCGCGTGCGCGAAGCAAGCCGATGGGCTTCGCAAGCGCTCAACTCATCCTACGGGCTTCCTATTCCGCCCTACGGCTCAAGCGCGCCACTTGTGCCCTTGGGGAGCGGCGGATTACGCTTGAGTTCATCGCCGGGCGCGTCGTTGGCGCGACCGTTGGCAAATCCGTACCACGGGCCGGCCGCATGAGCCTCCTGAACACCCCATTCGATCCGGCGCGCGAGGCCGCGCTTGTCACCGGCGCGGGCAACGGCATAGGCCGCGCCATCGCGCAAGCGCTGGTCGGCGAGGGCGTGCGGACGGTATTCGCCGACGTGAACCGGGAGACGGTCACCGCGGCGGTCAAGGCCTCATCGCGGCCGGAACTGGCGGTGGCATGGATCGGCGATCTCGCCGATCCCGCCGCTTGCGATGCACTGCTGGCGGATGCGCAAGCCGCCCTCGGGCAGGTGACCCACTTCGTTCACTCGGCCTCGCCGCCGCGGCGCGAGGCCGATCATGCGCTCGCTGTGAGCAACGAGACCTGGGAGCGGATGCGGGCCGTGAATGTCGATGCCGGCTTTCACCTCGCGCGCGAGCTGGCACGACAACTGATCGCGGCGCAAGCGCCCGGCTCGTTTTTGTTCCTCACCTCGCTGCACGCCGGCACGCCGCGCAACCTGCCGCATTACTCGACGTCGAAAGCGGCGATGGCGATGCTGGTGAAGGAATTGGCCAAGACGTTCGGCCGCTTCGGCATCCGCGTCAACGCCCTTGTGCCGGGCGCGATCGCCGCCGGCGGTTTCGTCGCCGATCCCGCGCTTGCCCGCCACATCCCGCTCGGCCGCCTCGGCGAGGCAAACGACCTCGCGCCACTGGCGCTCGCGGTACTGTCGAACCGGATTTCGGCTTACGTCACGGGTGCGGCGATCGTGATCGACGGCGGCCTGTCGCTGACGAACTGGTTCGAGCCGCTGGAGTTGGGGGAGGTGTGATGCGGGTGGGGGCACCAGACGGTGCAGATTTCACCGGAAAGCGGGTAGGGTGGGTTAGCCGAAGGCGTAATCCGCCCGGGCTACTCATCCCAGGGTTTCTGCGCGGCGTGATGGATGTGCAATATTTCTACCGTGTCGCCATTGATCCGATAGAAAATCTTGTATGGATAGCGCCCGAGCGGTGCCACGCGAACACCCGCGCGTTCGGCCGAACGGCGAGAGCTTTCCGGCCAGTGCATAATATGCCTGATGACGGTTCTTATCCGTCGCTCCACAGCGGGCGCAACCGCCGGATAGTTGGCAATCAGCCAGTTTGCAATCGCGTCGAGATCTTTAAGCGCTTCGTCGGTGTAGACGACTTTCATTTACCGCGGAATTTCGCAAACACAGCCTCGACCTGCTGGTCGGTCGCGAAACGGCCCTCCGCCGCAGCGCGCAGGCCGCGATCGATACCGGCAAGTTCTTCCGGCGTCGGCTCGTATTCCCCATCCCTGAACCCGGCATCGAGTTCGAGAGCGAATTCGGCAAGCTCGTTCTGGACGTGAGGCGGCCATGCCTCAACGCGTTCCAGAACTTCGGCCAATTTTTTCGTCTTCATGTTTGGTAGCGTATCACAAGAGTAGACGGCCTTCGAGTTGAAAGTGAAGGCTGGATGTCGCGCTGCATCGATCGGCCCAGATGTAGCTCATACCTCGCGCGAGCGACCGGCGCGGTGTGCGGAAAGGGCTTCCTTCGCATGCGCATCGAGCTTGCCAGCCCGAATGTCCTGCTCAATGGCGGCATCGAACTGCTGCGCGTCGAAAGCCTCAAACCACGCGCGAAACCGCGCCAACTCGCGCGGCGCAAGCTGCTCGACGGCTTTTTCGATGTCTTCGGCGGTGGTCATCTCGGAGATATAGCATTTGCGTGGGGTGCGAAAAAGGGCGGTATGTAGCCCGGATGAGCCAACGGGTCGCGCGAATGCGCGCCCGATGACAGGCTCCGCGATACCCATCGCGTCACCCCGCACGCGAAGCAAGCCGATGGGTTTCGCAAGCGCTCAACCCATCCTACGGGCTGCGATGATATGGTTCGCCGGAAGGATGAAGGAGGGACCATGAAAATCTATATGGCCGGCCCGCTATTTTCGACCGCGGAATTGGCGTTCAACAAGGAACTGGCGGGCCTGCTTCGCAAGCAGGGCCACGAGGTTTTCCTGCCGCAGGAGCACGAGCAGCGCAAAGACCTGCCCCGGACGATCTTCGAAAGCGACGTCAAAGGCCTCGACTGGGCCGAAACGGTGGTGGCGTGCCTGGATGGCGCGGACCCGGACAGCGGAACGTGCTGGGAGCTCGGCTACGCCTACGCGATGAAGAAAAACTCCATCGTGTATCGCACCGATTTCCGACTGTTCGAAGGGACCGATCCCATCAATTTGATGATGACCGAAAGCGCCGATCACGTGATCATCATGCCGATGGCAGCTGTCGCCGATCTCGCGGCCGAGATTGGAAGGCTGCTCGAGGCGCTATCCAATGGGACGAGGTAGCTCGTAGCAAGTAGCCCGCATGAGCGCAGCGATATGCGGGACTCGAAGATGGAAACCTCGCATGTCGCTGCGCTCATGCGGGCTACGCCTGCTAAATGTTCCGAAAGTGGCGACCTTTGAGGGAGGATTTGCGGATTTTGCGGGCGAGTGCATGTCGCTTGTGCCTCGTAGTCAGCTCTTGGTTTAGAGCGTAGTACCGCATAATGGCGCAAGCATACTGTGCCGACTAGCATGCATGATGGCGGATTACGCTTCGCTATTCCATCCTACGAGATCTCTTGAGCATGGCTGGTAGGCCGAAGGATGGGTTAGCCCTTCGCTTAACCCATCATCTTCGCAAACTGCAAATTGATAGGCATCGCTTCCGCTTCACCCATCCTAGGAGCTAGGAGCGACCACCGCACTCGCGTTGCTTAATCTGAAAATGTCCTGCTCCGATTTTGGTGCATCGAAATTGAAGCCAATCTGACGTGATTGCGCCGTATTGAAGTTCACGCCTTCAACGAGTTGGCGTAAATCCTCTCGAGCTTTGACGGATCGGAACAGTCGGTAAGCTGCGACGCGCTCTGCATGTTCGTAATACCGACCAACCAACCCCATTGCCTCTGGGATGAGAAGAGCGCACGCCTCATAATGCGACAAATCGAGCTGTCGCTTTTTGGCAATTAGTCCAACGCAATAAAGGACGTGGAAGGAGCCTTCGACCAACCAATGTTCGACGCTAGCGGCTGAAAGACCCGACGCCCTCATTGTTAGCATAGCACGATGCTTCTCCTGCTCCACAGCCAAAAAGATATTGTGGGCGGCAACGAGAAGTTCTGGTGTAACTAGATTTGGGTCGAATACCTGTTCAAACGATTCAGCGAACATAGACGAGGTATCTGTTTTGGCCTTCTCTGGAAGACCCTTGAGATACGCTAAGATTAGCTGAGCGGCCTTTAGGGCATCGATTGTTTTTTCGGGAGGCATCAGGGACACCTCGCCACGTTTCCGGACGTAGTAATATCCTAAACGATCCAATCCTGAACCCAGCTTTTTTGCTATTGAGCTGTTTGCTCGCAAATCTCTAGCGCCAATTCGAGATTGGCTGTTGGTTGCTATTGATACTTCTTCGATAAGTTCTGGATCGGAAGTCTCGATTATGCGAACCGTAACCGTTACGTTTCCGACCCGAGATGATCGCTCTCGATGTACGGCGAATATGGTCTCCGCTGTCTGTCGTCCATTAACAATCTGCGGGCGATGGAGGGTTATTGGGAATCCGCCAGACTGATAGAGATATTTTTCGCAGACTATTGTGATTCCATTGTTTAGGAAAAAGAAGCGATGGTTTTCGGGACCGCGTAGGGTGTCAGCGATTTCGCGATTGACAGGATTCAGAATGCCCAGGTGCCCGCGGACATTGGCATGAAATAGATTTTCGTCGACGAAACTGTTTTGTTGGTCCCGAAGGAAATCGCATAGATCCGAAACCTTGACCGTCCCAATTAGAGCCTTTGTCGTTTCGTCGTCGCTTACCAGTTGCCTCGCGTGTTCGAATTGTTCTCCGCCCACAAGTTTGAGCGCTTTCAAAGTCGGTGGCGACCAATTCTTAGAGACTTCATCAGAGAAGCGGCTAAGGGGATGCTCGAATGCGAGAGCCTTATACTCAAGCAATCCATCCTCAAGCGAACGAAGGTCTCTCTCGATTAAATTGCTTTGGTTGGAGCAAATGTGAACACAAATGAGAAATACCCGCCCTGCCTCCATCGCATCCCAAGCCTCGGTGAGCTTAGAACGCAGCAGGGGATTACAACGCACCGGGAGATTGTCTGCCTTACGAACGAAGTCCCTTACAAAGCAAATTAACTTCGCGACCTCCGCGCCCGGGAAATTCTTGTTGGCCTTTTCATAGCTATCGACCGTTTTGGTCGAGATCAGGTGAATCTTGTTATCATTGTAGTCGATTACGAAGCAGTCAATTCCACAGTCGTCACCGCCGTCAGTGATTTGCTGATCTGCCTCCAAAAGCGAGATTTTGAAGAGCTTGCTTAAAACCAAACGCTGAAACTTGAGAGTTCTAGGCTCGTCGGCCTTTCCGCTGGAGCCAAGAGCCTGTTCAACTGTGGCCCAATCTAGACGACTAGGAGAACGCGAACTGCCGTTTATGACCTTAAGGTTTGGACGATTCATGAACCTCCTAGCCATCGATCCCGCGTCAAGATTTGCCCGCGCGATCGTCGCCAATGGTTTATTACGTGCTAGTGCATTGGTGTAGACCCGAATCACATCTCTCGACGTTACTGCAACACGCTAGTGAACGGAGTCTCTATCCCCCGTTTTTCTGTACAGTTCGCTAGCAACTACTGATTGTTCTCTTTTTGTTCTTTCTTTTCCAAAGAAAGCTGCGCGAGATGATCCTAAAACGGCAAAGGCCGCTCGGTGAGAGCGGCCTTTATTCTTCCTGGGCCTACGCAATTGAGTTCACGAACACCCCGTCGTGCTTCCACACGTATCGCACTTCATGCAGGTGCCGTTGCGCACCAGCGAGAAATGCCCGCACTCGCCGCACATCTCGCCCTCATAGCCTTTGGCCTTGGCTTCCGCGCGGCGTTCGGCTTTCGACGGCATTGCGGCCGCGGCTGCTCCCGCCTTGCTCCATTGCAGGGCTTCCAGCTTTTCCGTCGGCGACAAATCGTGGCTTGTTTCCTGCTTCAGCGCGACCGTGCCCTCGATCGCCTCGGAGACGCGGGCGGTCGCCCCGTGGGAGGAGAGCGAAGTGACGTTTTGCGCGCCCCCACCCGGCGCATTGCGTGCGCCACCCTCCCCACCAAGGGGGGAGGGTGAAGAGCCGCGCATGACGACGAGATTGTCGGTGCGCGAGCGGGTCAGGCCCTTGGAGAGATACTTGTTGCTCTCCGGCGACTTGCCTTCCTCGACGCCCTTGCCCATGGCGTCGAAGTTGGATTCGCTAGGGTCCACGTGGGCGAGATCGAAGCGGCCCATGTAGCTGACCGCAAGTTCGCGGAACACATAGTCGAGGATCGAGGTCGCATACTTGATGGAGTCGTTGCCCTGCACGGGACCCGCCGGCTCGAAACGGGTGAAGGTGAAGGCGTCGACATATTCCTCCAGCGGCACGCCGTACTGAAGACCCAGCGAGACTGCGATGGCGAAGTTGTTGATGAAGGAGCGCAACGCCGCGCCTTCCTTGTGCATGTCGATGAAGATCTCGCCGATCCGGCCGTCGTCATATTCGCCGGTGCGCAAGTACACCTTGTGCCCGCCGACCACGGCCTTTTGCGTGTAGCCCTTGCGGCGATCCGGCATCTTCTCGCGCTCGCGCATCACGACGATACGCTCGACCAGCCGTTCCACTACCTTTTCCGACAGCGCCGCGGTGCGGGCGGCCATCGGCTTCTCCATGAAGGCCTCGATCGCGTCGTCCTCCTCGTCCTCGTCGCTGATGAGCTGCGAGTTGAGCGGCTGCGACAGCTTCGAGCCGTCGCGGTAGAGTGCGTTGGCCTTCAGCGCGAGCTTCCAGGAAAGGAGATAAGCGGATTTGCAATCCTCCACCGTGGCGTCGTTCGGCATATTGATGGTTTTCGAGATCGCGCCCGAGATGAACGGCTGCGAGGCCGCCATCATGCGGATGTGGCTCTCCACCGACAGATAGCGCTTGCCGATCTTGCCGCAGGGGTTGGCGCAATCGAACACGCTGTAATGCTCGGCCTTCAGATGCGGCGCGCCTTCCACCGTCATCGCGCCGCAGATGTGCACATTCGCCGCCTCGATCTCGCGCTTGGAAAACCCGACCGCGGTGAGCAGGTCGAAATTTGGTGCTGCAATCGCTTCCGGCTCGATCTTGAGCGTGTCGCGCAGGAAGTCTTCGCCAAAGGTCCATTTGTTGAAGGCGAATTTGATGTCGAAGGCGGTCGGCAGCGCCGCCTCAACCTTTACCAGAGCTTCGTCCGTAAAACCCTTGGCTTTCAAGGTGGAAACGTTGATGGCCGGCGCATTGGAGAGTGAGCCGTGGCCGACGGCATAGGCCTCGATCTCCGCGATGTCGCTTTCGCGATAGCCGAGCGCGCGCAGCGCTTCGGGCACGGCGCGGTTGATGATCTTGAAGTAGCCGCCGCCGGCGAGTTTTTTGAATTTCACCAGCGCAAAATCCGGCTCGATGCCGGTGGTGTCGCAATCCATCACGAGACCAATGGTGCCGGTCGGCGCCACCACCGTGGTCTGCGCGTTGCGGTAACCGTTGGCTTCGCCGAGTGCGAGCGCCTTGTCCCAGGCGGCCTTGGCGTGCTCGATGATGTCGGCCTGTTTGCACGAAGCGTGGTCGAGCGGCACCGGATTGACCGCGAGCGCCTCATAGCCACGGGATTCGCCGTGCGCGGCGCGGCGGTGGTTGCGGATCACCCGCAGCATGTGGCCGGCGTTCTTCTTGTAGCCGGGGAAGGGGCCGAGTTCTTTCGCCATCTCGGCCGAGGTGGCGTAGGCCGTCCCCGTCATGATCGCCGACAGCGCGCCGCACAGCGCGCGGCCTTCCTTACTGTCGTAGGAAAGGCCCATGGTCATCAAAAGCCCGCCGATATTGGCAAATCCCAGGCCCAGCGTGCGGAATTCGTAAGACAATTCCGCGATCGCCTTGGAGGGGAACTGCGCCATCATCACGGAGATTTCGAGCACGATGGTCCACAGCCGGCAGAGATGTTCGTAGGAGTCGACGTCGAAACGTCCGCCTCCTGACCCTCCCCCGCTTGCGGGGGAGGGATGGGTGGGGGTGTAGAACGTGATGAGGTTGGCGGACGCCAGATTGCAGGCGGTGTCATCCAGGAACATGTATTCCGAGCACGGATTGGAGGCGCGGATGTCGCCGGACGCCTTGCAGGTGTGCCAGTCGTTCATGGTGGTGTTGAAGTGCAGGCCGGGATCGGCGCTGGCCCAGGCGGCGTGGCCGATTTTCTCCCAGAGCTCGCGCGCCTTCAGCGTTTTTGTGATCTTCTTGTTGGTGCGGCCGATCAGGTTCCAATCGCCATCGGTTTCCACCGCGCGCAAAAAATCGTCCTTCAGCGACACCGAGTTGTTGGAGTTCTGGCCGGACACCGTGAGGTAGGCCTCCGAATCCCAGTCGGTGTCAAGAATCGGGAAATCGATCTCCTTGTAGCCTTGCTTTGCGAACTGGATGACGCGCTTGATCATGCCGTCGGTGACCAGCGCGCGGCGGGCGAGTTTTATCTCCCGGCGCAGCGCCGGGTTCTTCTCGGGGTCAAAACAGTCGTCGCCGCTGCCTTCGCAGTTGACGCAGGCTTTCAGCACCGCCTTCAGATGCCGCTGGTTGAGCTTGGAGCCGGTCACGAGAGCGGCGACCTTCTGCTCCTCCTTCACCTTCCAGTCGATATAGGTCTCGATGTCCGGATGGTCGGCGTCGACCACCACCATCTTGGCCGCGCGGCGCGTGGTGCCGCCCGACTTGATCGCGCCGGCGGCGCGGTCGCCGATCTTGAGGAAGCTCATCAGGCCGGAGGAGCGGCCTCCACCTGAGAGTTTCTCGCCTTCGCCGCGCAAACGTGAAAAATTCGAGCCGGTGCCCGAGCCGTATTTGAACAGGCGCGCTTCACGCACCCACAGGTCCATGATGCCGCCCTCGTTGACGAGGTCGTCCTCGATGCCCTGGATGAAGCAGGCGTGCGGCTGCGGATGTTCGTAGGCCGACCTGGATTTGGTCAGTTTGCCGGTCTTCCAGTCCACGTAATAGTGGCCCTGGCCGGGACCGTCGACGCCGTAGGCCCAATGCAGCCCGGTGTTGAACCATTGCGGCGAATTCGGCGCCACCATTTGTTTGGCGAGCATGTAGCGCAGCTCGTCGTTGAAGGCGCGAGCGTCGTCTTCGCTGGTGAAATAGCCGCCCTTCCAGCCCCAATAGGTCCAGCAGCCGGCCAGCCGATCGAACACCTGCTTGGCGGACAGCTCGCTGACGTAACGCTCGGATTCGGGGAGGGTGACCAGCGCCTCGGTGTCGGGCACCGAGCGCCACAGCCAGGACGGCACGGTCTCTTCCTCGACCTTCTTCAGGCGCGCGGCGACGCCGGCTTTGCGGAAATACTTCTGCGCCAGCACGTCGGACGCCACCTGCGACCAGAATTCCGGCACCTCGACGTTTTCGAGGCGGAATACCACCGAGCCGTCGGGATTGCGGATCTCAGATGTCGTCAATCTGAAATCTATCTGTGCATAGGGTGACTGGCCGTCAGTGGTGTGGCGCCGTTCGATTCGCATGGTCGTGCCCCGTTCTTCTTTTGACCGGCCGCCGCCGCGGCGCCGGGTGTTGTTGTTCCTTGAGCGAACCTCCCGGACCAAGGTTTTAAGACAACTTTGGCCTGGGCGTTCGCAAGCTCTACCGGTGGATCCGGCCCTGTTTCTGGTCTCCGGCCGCAACCTCGGTGCTGGCACCGCGGCTGCCTCCGCATGTCTTGGACGGAACTCCCCAGTTCCGGCTCAAGCCCATGTACTCAACGCCACCCTCAAATAGGCCCATGCTGGTTCGCGGCATGGCCCCGTTTAGCAACTCTCGAACTCTCACCCCGAGCCCTTTTTGGCTCGTTTTGCGCCTCCGAAAGCGTCCGGAATTCGGGACAAAAAGACCCGTATCCGCTGCCTCGATCGGCTGGCGGAGTGTTCATTCTGGAACCCTTCAGGGAGCGACCGGCGGGACCCAAACACACTCGCGCCGAACAGGATCAAAGCTAGGACGACTCCATCGCGCCCGTCAAGGATTAGTACGAGTTCCTGAATCAAATACTAAATATGGTGGAAAGCTGGGAAAAACAGGGGGCTGGGAGCGCCGCTGCTGTCGACAAGTATCAGTGAGTCCTCAGGGATTCCCAAGCGAAAAAAATCTCGTCCGGCACGCCTCTCCAGGCTTCATCCCGTTGTTCACAGGGTAACTATTTATTGCGGCCGAGGGCTTGCCTCAGCAAGACTCACGTGAAGCTACGGGGAAGCGCCCGACAGGTCCGGACTGGCATACTGATCCATCCATGGTCCGGGGCCGAAATAGGCGGCAAGGTGCCGTTGATTCTCAACCGGTCCATCCCCCTCATGACACTGCCAAACCAGCCGGCTGCGAGAGCGCGTATCGCGCCCGCGGGCCTTGTCTTCCTCGCCATCACCTCGATCGGCTGGGGTTTCAACTGGCCGATCACCAAATACCTGCTGAGCCTGCTGCCACCGCTGACGCTGCGCGGCACCACCGGCGTGGTCGGGGCGTGCCTGCTCGCATTGTTGGCGGTATCGCGCCGCCAAAACCTGCATGTCCCGCGCGAGCTCTGGCCAAGGCTGGTGCTTGCCGCGTTTCTCAACGTCGGCTGCTGGATGGTGATGATGGGATTCGCGCTGCTCTGGCTTCCGGCCAGCGAAGCGGCGCTGATCGCCTACACCATGCCGGTGTGGGCCTCGATCCTGGCGTGGCCGATCCTCGGCGAGCGGCCCAACCTGTTGCACCTCATTTCGCTGGTCACGGCGTTCGCAGGGTTGAGCGCCATCCTCGGTGGCAATGGCTTTGCGGCGAGCCTTTCAAAGCTGCCGGGAATCTTGCTGGCGCTGGGCGGTGCCTTCGGTTTTGCGGTCGGCGCGGTCCTCGCCAAGAAGCTTCCGATCAACCTGCCACCGGTGTCGGCGGCGGCCTGGCAGATCGGGATCGGATGCCTGCCGGTGTCGCTCGCGGGCCTCTTGATCGAGAACGCCAGCGTGGCCGGATTCTCCGATTATGACTGGCTGCTGCTGAGCTATTCGACCGTGATCCAGTTCTGCGTCGCCTATGTCTGCTGGTTTGCAGCGCTGGCGCGGTTACCGGCCTCGGTTGCGGCGATCGGCACCATGGCGGTGCCGGTGATCGGCGTGGTTGCCTCCGCGCTCGCGCTGCACGAACCGCTCGGTACCGTCCAGATCGCCGCGCTGGTGTTTACGCTGGCCGGCGTTGCACTGGCGACGCAATCCTGACGCGGCGAGAGACGGCGCCGCCGCAGTTGACGCGCCCCGTCTTGGTCTCGCATGACATCACACAAGCCTTACGGGCAGGCGTACTGATAGCCATCGTCGCCGAGATAGGTTCCCGATTGCGGATCGTAGGAGGGGTAGGTCTGCATGCAGGTGGCGACCGCATCATCCCCGCCAGGCGCCGGCGCGACCGCAGGGCCGTTGTAATATGGGTCGCTGGAGTAGCTCGGCGCATAATAAATGCCCGGCCCACCGTAATAGCCGTAGCCTTGCGAGGCCACCGCCCCGCCGATGACGGCACCGACGACAGCGCCTGCGACAAAGCCGCCGCGATCGCGGTCATGATCGTGGTCACGATGGCCGCGGTTATAACCGCCGGCATAGCCACCACGATAAACCCCGCCGCCTCCGCCAGGCTGCGCCATCGGCGCTGCGGCACGGTATCCGCCGACGGCCGGCGCTGCGGCCACCGCCGGGCCGGGACGGGCGACAACGGCGGGAGGAGGAGGCCGATAGCCGCCGTTGGCGCGGACACCGCCGCCGTTGTTGGTTTTATACTCGGCCAAGCCTGCGGTCGGCGCCGCCACGGAAAGAACCAGGGCCAGCGTTACCGCCGTACTCATTGCCTTTGGACTGATCATTGTCGGCTCCTTGTCACCGGACACGCCGAACGCTCTTGCTGAGGCAGACGTTCCCGAGCCGCGCACCCTTCGTGCACGCCCAGATAGTATGTGATCTGAGCTGTACGCGGAATGAACGGATTGCGGCGATGACGCGAGTTTGATGAGCTGGCTTTGATGGCCTCGGCGGAAAGGCTTGCATCCTGCCGAAAGGCCCTTGCGCCGGACTTTACTGGACAATTCGGCCCGCCGGTGGCATCAGGACCGCAACACTTCTCGAACCGGCCAGCGCCAATGAAACAGTTTTTTCTCAAGTTATTCACGTGGTGGAATGGCCAGACCTTCGGCACGCAATTGTGGACGTGGCGGTTCGGCGAACTGGTCGGCGAAGACGAAGAGGGCAATCGCTATTACCGCACCAAGGGTCGCAAGATCGATCCGTCGCTCGGCTTCGAGCGGCGCTGGGTGATCTATAACGGCTACGCGGAGGCGACCCGCGTGCCGCCGTCATGGCACGGCTGGCTGCATCACACCGTCGACACGGCGCCGACCGAAGAGAGCTACACGGCGCGCGAATGGGAAAAGCCGCATCTGCCGAACCTCACGGGGACGCCTTCGGCCTACCGGCCCTCCGGTTCGACGCTGGCGAGCGGCCGCAGGCCCGCGGCCACCGGCGATTACCAGCCATGGACGCCCGGAAGCTCAACCTAACCATTGTCATTCCGGGATGGTCCGAAGGACCAGACCCGGAATCTCGAGATTCCGGGCTCGATGCTTTGCATCGCCCCGGAATGACGGTGAAAGCCTGTGGACAACGGGAACAGCGGGGACATTTATCGCGGCGTTGTTGCGCCCCGCGTGGGGTCGTGGCTCAATGGGTCATCTTACGGAGATGGGAAACCACCGCGACGGTTCGGGCTCCAGTTCGCGACTGACCCGATAAGCAGCGGCTTCCGATCAGGATGTGGCCGGGAGATAGGCCCCCGGGCGCCGACGTTCTGAAATCGCCCGTTAAATGTGAGGCTGCCGTAGGACAGGAAAGGCCGCTTGGGAAACCGGGCGGCCTTTTTCTTTTTTTGCGGTTTTCTTGTTTTGCGGTCCTTTCGAAACGACGTGACGCGTAGTCGCTTCAATGTGGCCCGCCCTTCGCGAAGCAGGCGGCCGCGCTACTCCGCGGCAAAAGAGATCGTCGACGAATCGTATTCGCCCGATCCCATGGCGCCGTCGGAAAAGATCTTGTGCTTTGCGATCCAATCGAACGATTCCTCGAACACCTCCTTCGAATAGGGTTCGAATACGATTCTCTCGCCTGGCCCCCAGCGCCGCGTATCCATGATGGCATGGAAGCGGTCGGGGAACTCATTCTTGTAGTAGTGGGTGTAAAGCTCAGGGCGCAGATCGATGTCGCGTTGCGCCGAGCGCAGCGCGCGGAAGTAGCGACGGACGTCTTCGGGGTCCGGCGAGCCCTTGATCATGGCGGCGATCATGAATGTGGTGTCGATGATCTTACGGTAGCCGAGTTGTTCGGCGAGGTAATAGGGGCCGTTGAAAAGCGCGGCCGCCTGGCTCTTGCCGTCGATCAGGCGCTCGATGCGGCTGAACAGCATGCCGTCTTCGAAAATAAGATTGATGTCGCTGGCCGGAATGTACTGTTCCAGCGCCTGGATCGTCGAATAGTGGCTTCCAGACTGGTATCCGACCGAGATCGGCACATGCGCCAGATCGACCGGGGTTCGCACCTTCGAATCGGCAGGAACGAAGATCCCGGACGGCGCGATCGAGTAAAGGTCCGAATACAATTTGGTGTGGCCGTTCGAAGCCGCGACATTCACCGTCCAGTGGCAGGCGCAGCTCACGTCGGCCTCGCGGCCCTGCTCGATGCTCTGGAAGGCCCCGCGGCCGCCCTTGTTATGGTGCTGGCCCTCGGTCGAGCGGATCAGCTCGCGGAATTCGTAGTCCAGCCCCTGGTCGCGAAAATAGCCCTTCTCCTCCGCAACCCATTCCTGAAGCCGAAAATGCGGTTCGACGATG
>DASQOU010000296.1:0-2613 GCA_035644295.1 Bradyrhizobium sp. | reverse complement strand
AAAGAACGACGGCCGGAATCGCATGTTGATGTGATCGACCTCGAAGAACGCCTTGCAGAATTCATGCAGGATCCATTTGAGGTGGCCGAGATGCGAGCCCTTGTCGATGACGAGACCTTCGACCTGGTGAAACTGCGGCGTATGGGTGGCGTCGGAATCGATCCGATAGGTGCGCCCCGGACAGATGATGCGGATCGGCGGCTTCTGGGTCAGCATGGTGCGCACCTGCACCGGCGAGGTGTGGGTGCGCAACAGCATGCGCGAACCATCTTCCTTGGGCTGGAAGAAGAACGTGTCGTGCATTTCCCGCGCCGGATGGCCTTCGGGAAAATTCAACTTGGTGAAGTTGTAATCGTCGGTCTCGATGTCCGGGCCTTCGGCAATCGCAAATCCCATGTCCGCGAAGATAGCGGTGAGTTCGTCCATCACCTGACTGAGTGGATGAATCCGGCCCTGCTCGGCGGAAGGCTCGCGCGGCGGCAGCGTGACATCGATGGTTTCGGACGCGAGCCGCGCATCGAGCGCGGCTGATTTCAGGACGTCGCGGCGCGCGGTCAGCGCATGGCTGACCTTGTCCTTGGCGAGATTGATCGCCGCACCCTGCGTCTTGCGTTCGTCCGGCGACATTTTGCCGAGCGTTGCCAGCAGCGCGGAAATCGAACCCTTCTTGCCGAGCGCCGCGACGCGCACGGCCTCGAGGGCTGCTTCGTCGCTCGCGGCGGCGATGTGGCTGAGGATTTGGGATTCGAGTTGAGCGAGGTCGGTCATGGCAATCCCTTGTGACTAGGACGCTAAACCGGTGCTCCTAGCCCGTCATGCCCGGGCTTGTCCCGGGCATCCACGTCTTACAGCGTTTGCGAGAAGGAAGACGTGGATGGCCGGGACAAGCCCGGCCATGACGACTTCAAAAGCTTCGCAAAAGCACCAGCGGAGCGACGCATTACGCCGCCAGCGCGGCCTTGGCCTTTTCAGCGATCGCCTGGAATGCCGCCGGCTCGTGGATGGCGAGATCCGACAGCACCTTGCGGTCGACGGTGATGCCCGACTTGGCGAGGCCGTTGATAAAGACGCTGTAGGTCATGCCGAGCGGACGCACCGCGGCATTGAGGCGCTGGATCCATAATGCGCGGAAGGTACGCTTCTTGCGCTTGCGATCGCGGAAGGCGTATTGCGCGGCCTTCTCGACCGCGGCCTTGGCGGTGCGGATGGTGTTCTTGCGCCGGCCGCGGAAACCCTTGGCGAGTTTGTAGACTTTCTTGTGCTTGGCGTGAGAGGTCACACCGCGTTTGACGCGAGACATGACGAATCTCCTTCATCTCAAAAAAATGGGTGACGGATCGCCGCGCGGACGCGGCTTGGCAAATGGGATCGAGGTCGCGTGCCTACGATCAGGCGTTCGGCAAGAAATACTTCTTGATGTTGTCGCCGTCGGTCTTGAACAGCACGCGGGTGCCGCGAAGCTGACGAATCTGCTTCTTGGTCCGCTTGATCATGCCGTGGCGCTTGCCGCGCTGGGCGGCCATTACTTTGCCGGTGGCAGTCACCTTGAAGCGCTTTTTAGCGCCTGACTTGGTCTTCAGCTTGGGCATTTGGCTCTCCTGTTGCCGCACCACGAAAGCGCCCGTGAAGGCGTCCGGTCGGCTGAAATGCTCGTTAGAGCGTTGAAAGTGCTCGATTATTTCGTAAGCAAAACAATCGGCACGGGCATCGACACGGCAGCCCTTGATCAGCCGGGCGATGAGGTTGCGCTTATGGCAGAGCCTAGCCAGATTGGCAACGATGAACGGTGGAACCGCAATGCCCTGATGCATCACCTGACGCCATCAGCGGCGCAGCCTTAATGGGAAAGAAAATGAGGATATCAGCCCGGCCGATGGCCGTTTTTGCCGATTTCAGCTCGTTGCGCGCCTTGCAATGGATCTTTGTCGCTGCCGTTCTCGCCGCTGTGGCCGCGCCTGACGCCGCCGATGCCGAGAAAGCCGGCGCAGCCGTGGCGGCGGGCGGCGGCTATGATGGACTCTGGAACGTTCTGGTCATCACCCAGGCCGGTACCTGCGATCCTGCCTACAGCTATCCGTTCCGGGTCTCGGGCGGCCGCATCTTGTCCACGGGGGCAGCCGACGTGTCTGGAAGTGTCGGACCGGGTGGCGCTGTTGTCGTGAGGATTTCGGCCGGCGGCAGGGTGGCGTCAGGCAATGGCAGGCTCGGCGGCAGCACCGGCGCCGGCCGCTGGACTGCCAAAGTGTCGAGCGGAAACTGCAGCGGCAGCTGGCAGGCCACGCGGGGCTGATGGTCTCTGACAAGAAAATGGCCCGCCAGATCGCCTGACGGGCCGGATTCCAAAATTCACAAACGCGAATGGCTGTTACTAGTCAGCGTGGCGCCAGAACCATCACCACCTGACGGCCTTCGAAACGCGCGTCCTGCTCGACTTTCGCGATCTCGGCGACGTCGCTCTTGACCTTGTCCAGGAGCTTGGTGCCGATCTCCTGATGGGCCATTTCGCGGCCGCGGTAGCGCAGGGTGACCTTGACCTTGTCGCCCTCTTCGAAGAACCGCTGCATGGCGCGCATCTTCACGTCGTAATCGTGATCGTCGATCATCGGCCGGAGC
>DASQOU010000295.1:0-4093 GCA_035644295.1 Bradyrhizobium sp. | reverse complement strand
ACCACCAACAAGATCCTCGAAGCCTACTTGAAGTCGAAGGGCGTCAAGCAGGAAGACATCATGATCAACTACACCCCGTTCGGTCATAGCGACTGGCAGACGATCGTGGCCGACATCAAGAAGTTCGGCTCGGCCGGCAAGAAGACCGCCGTGGTCTCCACCATCAACGGTGACGCCAACGTTCCCTTCTACAAGGAACTCGGCAACCAGGGCGTCAAGGCGACCGACATTCCGGTTGTCGCATTCTCGGTCGGTGAGGAAGAACTCGCCGGCATCGACACCAAGCCGCTGCTTGGCCATCTCGCCGCCTGGAACTACTTCGAGTCGATCAAGACGACCGCCAACGAGAAGTTCATCAAGGACTGGCAGGCCTACACCAAGAACCCGAAGCGCGTGACCAACGATCCGATGGAAGCACACGTCATCGGCTTTGCCATGTGGGTCAAGGCGGTCGAGAAGGTGAAGTCGACCGATGCGGACAAGGTGATCGACGCACTGCCCGGCATCGAAGCGCCGAACCTGACCGGGGGCGTCTCCAAGATGCTTCCGAACCACCACATCACCAAGCCGGTGTTCATTGGCGAAATCAAGGGCAACGGCCAGTTCGATGTGGTGTGGAAGACCCCGGGCCTGGTGGCCGGCGATGCATGGTCGAAGGAGCTCGAGGGCTCCAAGGACCTGATCGGCGACTGGGTCGGCAAGAAGTGCGGCAACTACAACACCAAGACCAACAAGTGCGGCGGTCAGGGGTCCTGATTCCCGCAGCATGATCCGGAAAAGTGGGAACCGGTTTCCCGAGAAGATCATGCTCAAACAAAGAAGCATGATCCGAAAAAGCGGTAACCGGTTTCCCGCGGGGACAAGCGCGAAGCCTTTGCCCGGAGATCATGCTAAAAGCTAACCCACCAGACCGGGAAGGCGGCGATCTCGCCGCCTTCCCCACTACTTCTGCCGGGGTCGTCCAGTGGTCGCCAATGTTTTTGACCGTCTTCGCGCGCTTGTCCTCTCCGTCCTTTTGATCGTCGCGTTCTCCTTGCCAGCGTTAGCCGGCCCGTTCGAGGATGCGGTCGCCAAATTCGCCAACGACGAGTTTTCCGATACCGAAGAGGCGATTGGGACGATTGCGACATCGGGCAATCCGCTCGCCTTTCCCATCATCAGTGCGCTTCAGGACGGCCGGCTGTCGGCCGATCCCGACACCAAGAAGGTCTATATCACGCAGCCCGACGACAAGATCATCGACGCCGCAACAGGTGATGCGGTGGACAAGCTGCCGGAAAATGCCGCCGCTGTGCGCCTCAACAACCGTCTGCGCCGCACCGTGGACGCGGCGCTCGGCGGCCTCACCCTGTTGTCGCCCGATCCCGCCAAGCGGATCGCGGCTGCGCAGTCGGTCTTCAAGACCCATGACGAGACGATGTTGCCGCTCGTCGACGGCGCGCTGCAAAAGGAGACCAACAAGGCGGCGAAGCTCGCCTTCACCGAAGCGCGTGCGGCCATCCTGCTGTTCAAGGCTGACGCTACCGACGCCGAGAAGCTTGAGGCCATTGCCACCATCAAGGCGCGGGGCGATCAGGAAGCGCTGGCGCTGCTGACCGGCCTTAGCGGAGAACAGCCGCCGACCATCGCGCGCGCCGCGGCCAGCGCGACCTCGGCCATTCAGAGCAATCTCGCGCTGTGGTCGACCGTCCAGAATGCCTGGTACGGCCTGTCGCTCGGCTCGGTCTTGTTGCTCGCTGCGATCGGTCTCGCCATCACCTTCGGCGTGATGGGCGTCATCAACATGGCCCACGGCGAGATGGTGATGATCGGCGCCTACACCACCTTCGTGGTCCAGGAAGCGATCCGTACCAGCTATCCCGGCCTGTTCGATTATTCGCTTCTGATTGCGGTGCCGCTGGCCTTCATCGTCGCCGGTGCGATCGGGGTCCTGATCGAACGGACGATTATCCGCTTCCTCTACGGCCGGCCGCTGGAAACGCTGCTGGCAACCTGGGGCCTCTCGCTGGTGCTGCAACAGGCGGTGCGTACCGCGTTCGGTCCCACCAACCGCGAAGTCGGCAATCCTTCCTGGATGAGCGGCGCGTTCGAGCTCGGGCAGATCACGATCACCTATAACCGGCTGTGGATCCTCTGCTTCACGATGGCGGTATTTGCGGTCCTGCTCGCCATGCTGCGCCATACGGCGCTTGGCTTGGAGATGCGCGCGGTGACGCAGAACCGCCGCATGGCGGCGTCGATGGGGATCGCCACCTCGCGGGTCGATGCGCTGACCTTCGGGCTCGGCTCGGGCATCGCCGGGATTGCCGGCGTGGCGCTGTCGCAGATCGACAATGTCAGCCCCAATCTCGGCCAGAGCTACATCATCGACTCCTTCATGGTGGTGGTGTTCGGTGGCGTCGGCAATTTGTGGGGCACCCTGGTCGGAGCGTTCACGCTCGGCATCGCCAACAAGTTCCTGGAGCCGGTCGCCGGCGCCGTGCTCGGCAAGATCGCGATTCTGGTGCTGATCATCCTGTTCATCCAGAAGCGCCCGCGCGGCCTGTTCGCGCTCAAGGGGCGGGCGGTCGAAGCATGATGCCGCACGTGCTCACGCGTTCACTCGATCGCAGCGCGACCATTTTTCTGATCGTGGTCGCCGCATTCGGCGTCCTGATCCCGCTGTCGAACCTGCTGCTGCCGGCCGGCTCGGTTTTCCAGGTGCCGACCTATCTGGTCGCGCTGTTCGGCAAATATGTCTGCTACGCCATCCTGGCGCTCGCGATCGACCTGATTTGGGGTTACTGCGGCATCCTCTCGCTGGGCCACGGCGCCTTCTTTGCGCTCGGCGGCTACGCCATGGGCATGTATCTGATGCGCCAGATCGGTAGCCGCGGCGTTTACGGCAATCCGATCCTGCCTGACTTCATGGTGTTCCTGAATTATCCGAAACTGCCGTGGTATTGGAACGGCTTCGATATGTTCTGGTTCGCAGCGCTGATGGTCGTTCTGGTGCCGGGCCTTTTGGCTTTCTGTTTCGGCTGGCTCGCTTTCCGCTCCCGCGTCACCGGCGTCTATCTGTCCATCATCACGCAGGCGATGACCTATGCCCTGCTGCTGGCGTTTTTCCGCAACGATTTCGGCTTCGGCGGCAACAACGGCCTGACCGATTTCAAGGATATTTTGGGATTTAACGTGCAAGCGGACGGCACGCGTGCGGCGTTGTTTGCGTTGAGCTGCCTTTCGCTCGTCATCGCTTTCCTGATGTGCCGGGCGGTGGTGACCTCGAAGCTTGGCAAGGTGCTAATCGCGGTTCGCGACGCCGAATCCCGCACCCGATTTCTCGGCTACCGCGTCGAATCCTACAAGCTGTTCGTGTTCACACTATCGGCTTGCATGGCCGGCGTCGCCGGCGCGCTCTACGTGCCGCAGGTCGGCATCATCAATCCCGGCGAATTTGCGCCGGGAAACTCGATCGAAGCCGTGATCTGGGTCGCCGTCGGCGGCCGTGGGACGCTGATCGGGGCAGCACTCGGTGCGGTCGTCGTCAACTACGCCAAGACCTTCTTCACGTCGGGACCGCTGGCGCCTTACTGGCTGTTCGCGCTCGGCGCGCTGTTCATCCTGGTGACGCTGCTGCTGCCGAGGGGCATCGTCGGTACCTTCAATGCTTGGTGGGAGCCGTGGAAGGCAAAGCGCATGTCGACAACCGCTGAGAACGCTGCGCGTGAAGACGGCGTCAGCGAACCCAATATGGCGGAGTGAGCGGATGAACGTCATGGATACCCGCGCTACCTCCGCGTTGCTCTATCTCGACGGCGTGCATGTGTCGTTCGACGGCTTTCACGCCATCAACAACCTGTCGCTGACGCTCGCCCCCGGCGAAATGCGGGCCATTATCGGCCCGAACGGCGCCGGCAAAACCACGATGATGGACATCATCACCGGCAAGACCAAACCGGACCAGGGTACTGTGCTGTTCGACGGGGTCACCGACCTGACACGGCTCGACGAGACGCGGATTGCCGAACTTGGAATCGGCCGGAAATTCCAGAAGCCGACGGTGTTCGAGAGCCAGACCATCGAGGACAATCTGCTGCTGGCGCTCAATGTC
>DASQOU010000294.1:0-5965 GCA_035644295.1 Bradyrhizobium sp. | reverse complement strand
CATCTTGATCGAGATGTCCTTGATGTTCAGCACGATGTCGGTGACGTCCTCGCGGACGCCCGCGATCGAGGAGAACTCGTGCAGCACGCCGTCGATGTGCACCGATTGCACGGCAGCGCCCTGCAGCGAAGACAGCAGGATACGGCGCAGGGCATTGCCCAGCGTCTGACCAAAGCCACGCTCGAGCGGTTCGGCGACCAGGGTTGCAAAACGGGTCCCGTCGGTGCCCGGAGCCACCTGCAGTTTGTTCGGCCGGATAAGTTCTTGCCAATTTTTCTGGATCGTCACTGTTTCACCCATGGGCCAGCTGATTTGCAAACCAAATCACTGGCGTTGGAGACCTGCGGATCAGTCCGCGGCTTGTCATTCTTCTCAAAACGCTTCCCAGGCGGCAAAACCGCCTGTACTCGATACATCAAACCCGCCGGCGCTTGCGCGGACGGCAGCCATTGTGCGGGATCGTCGTCACGTCGCGGATCGACGTAACGGTGAAGCCCGCAGCCTGCAGCGCGCGAAGCGCCGATTCGCGGCCCGAACCGGGGCCGGCAACTTCAACCTCCAGCGTGCGCATGCCATGTTCCTGCGCCTTCTTGGAGACGTCTTCGGCCGCAACCTGCGCGGCATAGGGGGTCGACTTGCGCGAACCCTTGAAGCCCATCGTTCCCGCCGACGACCAGGCGATAGTATTGCCCTGCGCGTCGGTGATGGTGATGGTCGTATTGTTGAACGACGAATTCACGTGCGCCACGCCGGAGGCAATGTTCTTGCGCTCACGGCGGCGTACGCGGGTGGCTTCCTTGCCCATTTACGAAAACCTTTCTAACGATCTCAACGCCGCCGTAATGCCAGCGGCTACACCTGACGAGCGAGTAGCGAGTGGCGAATAGTAAGGTTCGCGCCCTACTCGCTATTCGCTATTCGCTATTCCCCGTTCGCCAATTACTTCTTCTTGCCGGCGATCGACTTGGCCGGACCCTTGCGCGTGCGCGCGTTGGTATGGGTGCGCTGACCACGCACCGGCAATCCGCGGCGATGGCGCAGGCCGCGATAGCAGCCGAGATCCATCAAGCGCTTGATGTTCATGCCGGTCTCGCGACGCAGATCGCCTTCGACCATGTAATCGCGGTCGATCACTTCACGGATCTGTAGAACTTCCTGATCGGTCAACTGACTGACGCGGCGGTCAGCCGGAATCTTGACCTTCTCGATGATCTCGGCCGCATTCTTCTGACCGATGCCATGGATATACTGGAGCGCGATCACCACGCGCTTGTTGGTCGGAATATTCACGCCGGCAATACGGGCCACGACTTCTCTCCTGTCGCCGATCCCTCGAGGGACGCGGCCATTTTTCTTGCTATCTCGGGCAGGTGTTCACAAACGCGAACACGACGCCCGTCCCCTTGACTGTCTCGGGGCCCGGCATCGTCTGAAACTATCCGACTGGATGGGGCTTATTAAAGGATTCAACTTGGTTTCGTCAACCGTCTCTATGCTTTAGCTCGCTTTTTCGTGACCTTTTTCGCGACCTTTCCGACCTTTCTTGCGGGGCGCTTGCCGGAACCCGAGGACGCCTTGCGGGACGGCCTTTTTGTGCCCTTGGAGAGCGGTTTCCGGCCCTTCCGGGCGACCTTGGCAGCCTTTTTGGAGGCACCTGAGCTGCGGCGGGCGGATTTGGAGGCCTTCTTGGCGGCCGGTTTGGCCGCGCTTGACGGCATGGCTTTGCCTGCCCTCTTGGGTGGCTTGGCTTCCACGGCGCCAATGGCGGTCAGAATGCGGTTAATCTCGCGCGTCACGTGCTCGATGGTCATCATGCCGTCGACGGTCAGCAATTTACGGCGTTCCGAATAATAGTGGATCAGCGGCTCGGTCAGCGCGCGGTAGCTCGCCAGCCGCTTCGTCAGCACCTCCGGGGTGTCGTCGACGCGCACTTCCTCGCCGCGCGCCCGCATTTCCGCAGCCCGGTTTTCGACTCGTTGCAGCAACGCGCTTTCATTGACCCTGAGCTCGATCACGGCGTCGAGCTTGAGGTGCTTTTTCTTCAGGAGATCATCCAGCGCCTGGGCCTGCGGCACCGTGCGCGGAAAGCCGTCAAGGATAAAGCCTTTGGCCGCGTCCGGCTGATCCAGCCGATCGGAGATGATGCCGATGACGATATCGTCCGGCACCAACGAGCCGCTCGCCATGATGTCCTTGGCCCTGAGGCCAACCGGCGTCTGCGCCGCCACCGCGGCGCGCAGCATCTCGCCGGTCGAAAGCTGGACAATTCCGTGGCGATGAATCAGCCGTTGGGCCTGGGTACCCTTGCCCGACCCTGGAGGACCCAGAAGAATCAATCTCATACGCGTTCGCCCCCCGGCTCGGTGAGCGTTTGTCCGCGCACCCAAAATTCAAAATCAATAACAGCACCAACTACAATAAGCGCCAGGCGCCGATGGCGAAAGCGACGCAATGCACAGATCGCATCGTCAGCGGCGACGCCCCCGCAACTTCGACTTCCTGATCAGCCCCTCATACTGGTGGGCCAGCAAATAACCCTGCACCTGCGCCACCGTGTCCATAGTCACACTGACGACGATCAAAAGCGAGGTGCCGCCAAAATAAAACGGCACCGAGGCGTAGGAAATCAGAATTTCGGGAATCAGGCAGACGATCGCCAGATAGACCGCGCCGAGCACCGTGATCCGCGACAGCACATAGTCGATATATTCGGCGGTGCGCTCGCCCGGCCGGATGCCCGGAATGAAGCCGCCATGTTTCTTGAGATTGTCGGCGGTCTCGGTCGGGTTGAACACGATCGCGGTATAGAAGAACGCGAAAAACACGATCAGCGCCAGATAGAGGATCAGGAAAAGCGGGCGGCCGTGGCTGAGCTGCGTATTAATCCACTGAAACCATTCCGGGCCGCGGCCTGCATTGAAATTGGCGACTGTGGTCGGCAGCAGCAGCAGCGAGGAAGCGAAGATCGGCGGAATCACGCCCGACGTATTCAGCTTCAGCGGCAGATGCGAGGACTGGCCTTCGAACATCTTGTTGCCGACCTGCCGCTTCGGATACTGGATCAAGAGCCGCCGCTGCGCGCGTTCCATGAACACGATGAACGCGATCACCGCGACCGCCATGATGATCACAATCAGGATGAGGCCGGTGGACAGCGCGCCCTGACGGCCGAGTTCCAGCATGTTGGCGAGCGCCGAGGGCAATTCCGCGACGATGCCGGAGAGAATGATCAGCGAAATGCCGTTGCCGATGCCCCGCGAGGTGATCTGCTCACCGAGCCACATCAGGAACATGGTGCCGCCGGTCAGCGTGATCGCCGTCGACATGCGGAAGAACAGGCCGGGTTCGCTGACGACGTTGCCGGCGCCTTCGAGCCCGACCGCAATGCCATAGGACTGGAACGCGGCGAGTATCACCGTGAGATAGCGGGTGTACTGGTTCAGCGTCTTGCGGCCCGCCTCGCCTTCCTTCTTCAGCGCCTCCAGTTGCGGCGATACGGTAGTCAGGAGCTGAATGATGATCGACGCCGAAATATACGGCATGATGTTGAGCGCAAAGATCGCCATGCGGTGGATGCCACCGCCGGCGAACATGTTGAACATGCCTAAAATGCCGCCGGCCTGCGACTTGAACACCTGCTCCCAGATGTTGGGATCGATGCCGGGCAGCGGGATGTAGGTGCCGAGCCGGTAAACCAGCAGCGCACCCAGCGTGAACCAGATCCGCTTCTTCAGCTCATCGGCCTTGGCCAACGCGCCGAAATTGAGGTTTGCCGCTAATTGTTCTGCTGCTGAGACCATGTGTGGCTTTCTCCCGCCGTCCCTTGCCCTGCCTTCCCCGCTTTTCCCACGGGCCCCTCAGCAGACACCGGACATTATTTGGTGCTCGGCTTCGATAAGTCCATCGTTTGTCCCGCGAATTGCCCGCGGCACGCGGACGATGACGCAGATGTTACGCCGCCTCGCCTTCGTCCTTCTTGGCCGGAGCCAGGATTTTCACCGTGCCGCCGGCCTTCTCGACCGCGGCGATAGCGGATTTCGAAGCGCCGTGAACCTCGATGTTCAGCTTGGCCTTGAGTTCACCACGGCCGAGCAGCCGCACGCCGGCCTTGGCGCGCCGGATCACGCGGGCTTTCACCAGCGATTCGGCGTTGATGGCGGCCTTGGCGTCGAGCAGCTTGGCATCGATCGCCTGCTGAATGCGATCGAGATTGATCTCGGCAAATTCCAGCCGGAAGATGTTGTTGAAGCCGCGCTTCGGCAGCCGCCGGTGCAGCGGCATCTGGCCGCCCTCGAAACCCTTGATGCGCACGCCGGAGCGCGCGGTCTGGCCCTTGCCGCCGCGGCCGGCGGTCTTGCCCTTGCCCGAGCCGATGCCACGGCCGACCCGCATCCGCTTTTTGCGCGAGCCGGCATTGTCGGCGATATCGCTGAGCTTCATCGTTGCCTTCCTTTATCTCTGGAGCATGATCTTGACCGAAAACCGGTTCCCACTTTTCGGGATCATGCTCCGTCTATCTTATTTCTCGCCGACGATGCGGACGAGGTGTTGAACCTTGGCGATCATGCCGCGAACCTCAGGGGTGTCCTTCAGCTCGGTGGTGCGGCCGATCTTGTTGAGCTTGAGGCCGATCAGCGTCGCGCGCTGCGAGTGGTGGCGGCGGATCGCGCTGCCGGTCTGCTCGACCTTGATCGTCTTTGCGGCCTTGGCCATCGTCTTGAACTCCGTGACGCGCGAAAAGCGCGATTTCCTTATTCAGCCACCGCTTCGGCGTCGCCGCCGACCCGGCGCGACTGCAGCGTCGACACCTTGATATTGCGGCGCGCCGCAACCGAACGTGGCGAATCCTGATGCTTCAGCGCATCGAAGGTCGCGCGAACCATGTTGTAAGGATTCGATGAGCCGATCGACTTGGCCACCACGTCCTGTATGCCGAGCGTCTCGAACACCGCGCGCATCGGACCACCGGCGATGATGCCGGTGCCCGCCGGCGCCGCGCGCAGGTAAACCCGGCCCGCGCCGTGACGGCCCGCGATATCGTGATGCAGCGTGCGGCCTTCGCGCAGCGCCACGCGCGTCAGATTGCGCTTGGCCGATTCGGTCGCCTTGCGGATCGCCTCGGGAACTTCGCGCGCCTTGCCATGGCCAAAACCGACCCGGCCCTTCTGGTCGCCGATCACGACCAGCGCCGCAAAGCCGAAGCGTTTGCCGCCCTTGACGACCTTCGCCACACGATTGATGTGGACGAGCTTGTCGACGAACTCGCTGTCGCGCTCTTCCCGGCCGCCCCTGTGGCCGCCACCGCGTTCGCGTTCACCTGCCATGGTGTTTTCCGATCCTTAAGAGACTTGCCTTGAGAGGCATAAGCTTGTGTCCGTTCAATTCCGTTAGAAACTCAACCCGCTTTCACGCGCGGCATCCGCGAGCGCCTTGACGCGACCGTGATAGAGATAGCCGCCGCGATCGAAGACCACCTCGGTGACGCCGTTCTTGACGGCGCGTTCCGCCAAAAGCTTGCCCACGGCCTTGGCCGCGTCGATGTTGGCGCCGGTCTTGCCAGCCTCGCGCAACGTCTTCTCCAGCGAGGAAGCGGAAGCGAGCGTCTCGCCCTTCAGGTCATCGATGACCTGGGCGTAGATGTGCTTCGACGAGCGGAACACCGACAGGCGCGGACGACCGCCGCCGGAGCGGCGCAACGACAGCCTCACGCGTTGCTTGCGCCGGGCATTCGTAATCTTGAGTCTCGACATGACCGCTCCGTTACTTCTTCTTGCCTTCCTTGCGGAAGATGAATTCGTCGGCGTATTTCACGCCCTTGCCCTTATAGGGTTCCGGCGGGCGGTAGCTGCGGATTTCGGCCGCGACCTGGCCGACGCGCTGGCTGTCGTTGCCGGTGATGGTGATCTCGGTCGGCTTCGGCACCGTGATCGCGATGCCTTCCGGGATCTTGTAGATCACGTCGTGG
>DASQOU010000293.1:0-2158 GCA_035644295.1 Bradyrhizobium sp. | reverse complement strand
AAGGCTTCCTCGGCGCGGCTAAGCTTGAGGTTGGTGTCGGAAGGCATGATCTGGGGTGACATCGCTAAAATGCTCCAGAAACGCCCGGCACCTCCTTGAGTCGCAATTTTTCGGGCCGAGCGCAAGACCAAGAAAAGGGCGAATGCGCCGGACAGCACCGGTCACTGTCCTCGTCATCATTGTCTGGGTGGCCTGCCGTGACGATGAATGAGATCAAACGTCGGCGAAACGTGGGGCGCGTTTCTCGATATTGGCACGCACGGCCTCCAGCTGATTGGCGCTACCCATCAGCTTCATCTGCTCGACGGATTCGGCCAACAGCGCCGGACCGGGATCGACGGACAGATTGTTCAAAAGCCGCTTGGCGGCGCGGATGGCTTGCGGACTTTTGCCGGCGATCTCGCGCGCAACCTCGAGCGCAGCAGCCAGCGGGTCATCGCAGATCCTGGTCGCGAGGCCGTAACTTAGGGCTTCCTGCGCTGAGAAGATCCGCCCCGTATAGGTCAGCTCGCGCAGGATGTCGTCGCGCACGAGGCCTGCCAGGATCGGCGTTCCCGCCATGTCAGGGACCAGACCCCATTTGATCTCCATGATCGACATCCGCGCGTCCGGACTGAGGAAGCGCATGTCGGCGCCAAGCGCGAGCTGAAAACCGCCGCCGAACGCCACGCCCTGGATGGCGGCGATCACCGGCACCGGAAGCTGCCGCCATCCCCACACCGCCGATTGCGGAAAGTTGGCGAGGCCATGGGTGCGCACGGTCAAGTCCCGCTTTTCACCGCCCGCTATTCCCTTACCGCCGTCCTCCGTCGTCGCCGCAAAGCGGCCCATGTCGAGGCCGGCGCAGAAGGCACGGCCCTCGCCGGACAATACTACCGCCCGCAATCCCCCCTCGCCGGCGAGCCGCTCAGCGGTCGCGACCAGCGCCTCGAACATCGCCGCATCGAGCGCATTCATCTTGTCCGCCCTGACCAGGCGGACGTCGGCAACGCCTTCCGAGATCGTGACCTTGACGCGATCGTCCATGAGATTCTCCTGCGGCTCTTCGCTCTAACCGCTTTACACCAAAGCGTTGTCCGGTTTTAGTCCATGAACAGACCACGAGCATTTTGCAGAGGGGAACGTGTCATGTTCACTGAAGGGCTCCTCGCAGGCCGGCGTATCCTTGTCACCGGTGGCGGCACCGGCCTTGGCAAATCGATGGCCGGGCGCTTTCTCGAGCTCGGGGCCGAGGTCCATGTCTGCGGCCGCCGCAAGATCGTCTGCGACGAAACCGCGACCGAATTGATGGACCTCTATGGCGGCCGTGTCACCAGCCACGCCGTCGATATCCGTAACGCGCTCGCGGTCGACGAGATGATCGAGACGATCTTCAAGGACGGGCCGCTCACCGATCTCATCAACAACGCCGCCGGCAATTTCATCTCGCGCACCGAGGATCTTTCGCCGCGCGGCTTCGACGCGGTCGCCAACATCGTCATGCACGGCACGTTCTATGTGACCCATGCGGTAGGCCGACGCTGGATCGCAGGCAAGATTCCCGGCAACGTGGTGTCGATATCGGTCACCTGGGTCCGCAACGGCAGCCCTTACGTCGTGCCGTCGGCGATGAGCAAGTCCGCGGTCCATGCCATGACGATGTCGCTGGCCACCGAATGGGGACGTTATGGCATCCGCCTCAACACCATTGCGCCCGGCGAAATTCCGACCGAAGGCATGAGCAAGCGCATCAAGCCCGGCGACGAAGCCGGCGCCCGCACCAAGGCGATGAACCCGATGGGCCGCGTCGGCAAGATGGAAGAGTTGCAGAATCTCGCGGTGTTCCTGATTTCCGGCGGCTGCGACTGGATCAACGGCGAGACCATCGCAATGGACGGCGGCCAAGCGCTGGCGATGGGCGGCAACTTCTATCAGCTGCGCGACTGGTCCGACGCCGACTGGGCCGAGGCGCGCGAGCAGATCAAGGCGCAGAACGAAAAGGACCGTGCCGCGAGGGGGTGATACCTGTCCCGGACGCGATGCAGCGCCATAAGCGCGTTGACGCGCGTCTTCGACGCGCTTTGGTGCTGCTCCGCAGAGCCGGGACCCACTGCCCGCCGCGCAAAATGGACCCCGGAGCAGCAGCGCACCACGCCGCAAGCGCGGCGTGCTGCGCAGC
>DASQOU010000292.1:0-5273 GCA_035644295.1 Bradyrhizobium sp. | reverse complement strand
GGTGGCAGTTACGACATGGTGTCCACCAACGCGATCCGGTCGGGCAAGATCGCCGCCTATCTCGAATTGCGCGACAACACCCTGGTGAAGGCGCAGGCGCAGATCGATCAGCTGGCGGCGTCGATGTCGAGCGCGCTGTCGGACAAGACAACGGCTGGCGTCGCGGCCCCCGCCAGCGCGTTGCCGGCGACCGGCTTCGATCTCGATCTGTCGGGTCTGCAGACTGGCAATGTCGTCCACGTCACCTACAAGGACAATATCACCGGTGCCACCCACAATCTTTCGATCATGCGGGTCGACGATCCCTCGGTGCTGCCGCTGACCAATTCGGCGACCCTCGATCCCAACGATGAAGTTCTCGGCATCAATTTCGCGGGCGGCATGGCTTCCGTCGTTACCCAGCTCAACACGGCGCTCGGCAGCAGCGCCAATCTGCAGTTCTCGAATCCGTCCGGGTCGACGTTGCGCGTGCTTGACGACGGCGCGCCGAACCGGTCGGACGTCACCGCGGCCTCGGTCACCACGACGGTATCGTCGCTTACCGGCGGCAGCGCGCAGCTTCCGTTGTTCACCGACAGCGGCATGCTCTACACCGGGGCGATCACCGCCAATGGTTCGCAGCAAACCGGATTGGCGGCCCGCATCAGCGTGAATTCCGCGTTGCTCGGCGATCCCTCGCGCACCATTATCTATTCGACCAATCCACTCACCGCCTCCGGCGACACCACGCGGTCCGACTTCATTCTGACCCAGCTGACGACGGGGTCCTATCGCTATTCGCCGCAGACCGGGATCGGCACCACCGGGGCGCCATTTACCGGATCGCTGCTGAGTTTCACCAAGCAGGTCATCAGTGCGCAAGGCGAAGCCGCGAGTTCCGCAAAGCAACTGGCGGACGGGCAGGACGTCGTCCTGAACACCTTGAAGAACAAGATGAGTTCAACGTCGGGCGTCAATATCGACGAAGAGATGGCGCATCTGCTGGCGTTGCAGAACGCCTATTCGGCCAACGCACGCGTCATGTCCACGGTCAAGGACATGTACACGGCGCTGCTACAGGCAATGTGAGGACTTCATGTCAATCGATAGCGTGAGCGGCAAGACATCCTATATCGGCAGCGGGATTCTCAACCTCAGAAGCCAGCTTGACGACCTGCAGACGCAGCTCGCCAGCGGCAAGATCTCCACGACCTATGCCGGCCAGGGCGTCGACCGCGGCTTTGCAGTAAGTCTGCGCGCGCAGGTCAGCCACATCAACGCCTATGCGGACACCGCGACCAACGTCAACACGCGCCTCAATGTCGCTAATCTGGCGTTGCAGGGGCTGTCGGACATCGGCTCCCAGGTCAAGAGCGCCTCGACCTCCTCGACGATCGTGCTCAACAACAACGGTCAAACCTCCGGTCAGATCACGGCGCAGGCGGCGTTCGCCAATGCCATTTCATTGCTCAATACCCAGTCAGGCGACCGCTACTTGTTCTCGGGACGCACTACCGATACGGCCCCGACCGCGCCAGCCGACGTTATTCTCAACGGCATCGGCGCCCAGGCCGGCCTGACGCAGCTGATCGGCGAACGCAAGCTGGCGGATCAGGGGACCGGTGGGATGGGACGGCTCGCCGTTACGTCGCCGTCGGCGACGACGACGGTGACCAGCGTCGCCGAAGACGGCTCGGCGTTTGGTCTTAAACTGGCCTCGGTGAGTTCGTCGCTGACCGGCGCTACCGTTACGCAGCCGGCCGGCGTGCCGCCGGCGGCAACGGTGGATCTCGGCGGCGTCAATCCCAATAACGGCGACAAGGTCAAGTTCAATTTCAATCTCCCCGACGGCACCACGGAGTCGATCGAACTGACGGCGACGACGACAACGCCGCCTCCCGCAGGCTCGTTTGCGATCGGCGTCGATACGGCCGCGACGACGCTGAACTTGCAGTCCTCGCTGACCGCGTCGATAAAGACCCTCAGCGACACATCGCTGGTCGCGGCCTCCGCGATCACGGCGTCGGATAATTTCTTCAATCCGTCGGCAACGATCGCGGGAGGCGTGGTCAACAACAAGGCCGCGACCCCGGCGCCCATCACCGGCGCAACGCTGCTGTCCGGCGCCGCTACAACGGATTCGCTGGCCACAGACTTCGCGGCCGGCGACACCATCACCGTCAACGGCACGCCGATCACATTTGTGGCCTCCGGCGCGACCGGTAACCAGCTCAACGTCACCGATAGCGTTCAGACGTTGTTGACAAAAATCGATTCGATCACCGGCACGACAAATCCATCGACCATCAGCGGCGGAGCGATCACGCTGCATGGCGGTAACGGCGCCGATCTGACGGTCACGAGTTCGAACACCGCTGCGTTCGCGTCGCTTGGCTTCGGCGCCACGGTGACGGGGAACCCGGCACCGCTGCGGGTCGGAGGACCGCCATTCAATACGGCGACAAGCCTGGTAGCCGGGACCGCCGCAAATACCGTGTCCTGGTACACCGGAGAAGCGGGCACTGATCCGGCGCGAGGCACTGCGGTTGCGCGCGTGGACGCATCGATCACGGTTCAGTATGGCGCGCGCGCCGACGAGCAGGCGTTCGTGCATCAACTGCAGAACATCGCGGTATATGCGGCGGTCACGACCAACGCCAGCAATCCAAATGCCAGCGGGCAGAGTACCGCGCTCAGCCAGCGTATTTCAGCAAATCTTGCGCAGCAGGCCGGCCAGCAATCGATCCAGGATATCCAGGCCGAGTTTGCCGGCGCGCAAACCGCGATCAAGGCGACGACAGATCGGCAGACCCAGCTCAAGTCGATGGCGCAGACGATGCTCGATTCCATCGAGGGCGTATCGACCGACGAGGTGGCGACCAAGATTCTGGCGCTGCAGACCACTTTGCAGGCTTCCTATCAAACCACCGCGATGCTCTACCAGACGACGCTGAGCAAGTATCTTCCGGCGTGATGATCACCGGTCGTTGAATCCGCCGGATATGCGAAAGGCCTCCTTGCGGAGGCCTTTTTGCTGCTTGTTGGTGATGATGTTGGGTGCGAAACGGCGATAATGTTACGCCGATATGCGGCCGGCTTCGACGTCGGCGCGACGCGCCTGGCGATCTCGCGCACTCTGAAGCAGCAGTTCTTCGTGGCCGATCAGCTTTTTCGCTTCTTTCAGCGCGTGATAGACATCGCCATTCAGGATGTGATTGTTGATTCCTTCGATGAAGGGCCACGCGCTCGGCATGGCGCTCAGAATGTCCCGCACCAGGCTGAAATAGGTCGGATGATGGGCCATCGGGTCCGGCGACAGATACATCAGCTGCACCGCGAGATAGATCAGCTTGGCCGGTGTGTCCGCGGTGTCCGGCGTCAGGATGTCTTTCTCGCGCAGGATCGGAATCTTGTCGCCGTCGATCAATAGCCGGGCGCGCTGATCCGTATTGGTGATCACGCACGCGCCGATGATGATGCGTTCGTTCGGCTTGAGCTCGACTTTTAAAGCCATGCCTGTTCTCCGTTGAAGTGCGTCGGCTTCGACGTCCGACGATTCCGAAGCATCCTTTCCCAACAAGGTTAATGCTTGGTAAACGAACCGAGACGTCACGGGAATGTGCTGTGTTATCAACGCTATCCTGCAAATGGCGCGGAGGCGGAATTGCAAATCGGCGCGTCGCCGAGGTGTGCCGAGGGCAGCCGGCGCGGTCGCGATTCATATTTTCTTAGAAGCTTCCTTCCACCGTCCGGCGGTCGTCCGCTCAAAAAAGATCGGGAACGACGCGTACTCTTATTTCACACCAGAAAGGTATGAAAATGTCCGGTATTGTTCTCTCCGCATCGGTTCGCCAGAACCTGCTCTCCCTTCAATCCACCGCCGAACTCCTGTCGACCACCCAGAACCGCCTTGCCACCGGCAAGAAGGTCAACACGGCGCTCGACAACCCCACCAACTTCTTCACCGCAGCGTCTCTGGACAACCGCGCCAGCGACATCAGCAATCTGCTCGACAGCATCGGTAACGGCGTGCAGGTCTTGCAGGCTGCCAACACCGGCATCACCTCGCTGCAGAAGCTGGTCGACAGCGCCAAATCGGTCGCCAATCAGACGCTGCAGGCCGTCGTCGGTTATTCGGCGAAGTCGAGCGTAACCGCCGCTGCGATCACCGGCGCGACCGCCAGCGATCTTCGCGGCACTGCCACCGCCTTCACCAACAACACGGTCACCGGCGCGGCAATTCCGGGGGCAGCTCTCACCACCACCAAGCTGAGCGCGTTGACCACAGCCATCACGACCGCCGACAGCTTTACAGTGAACGGCAAGACCATCGCGTTCGCAAGCTCGGGCGGCAACGTGGTCGGGGCCTCCGGCGCAACCCTCGATCTGACCAACGCGACTGTCGGGGATTTGCTCGGCGCGGTCGACGCGATCACGGGGGCATCTGTGCCTTCGACGCTTGGCGCCACCAAGCTGACCCTGAGCACCGGTACGGCCCAGGATCTTGTCATCGGCGGCACAGCCGGCACGCTGACGGCTCTTGGTCTGACGGCGGGCACCACTGCACGCAGCGGCGGCACGACTGCGCTCGGCGGGCTGACCCTGACCATCGGTGCAACCGGCAACGGCACCGCCACCAACATCACCTTCGGTGATGGCACCGGCGGCACCGTCAAGAGCCTGAACGATCTGAACACCAAGCTCGCATCGAACAACCTGCTGGCAACGATCGACGGCGCCGGCGTCATCAACATCACGACCACCAACGATGCGGCCTCGTCAACGATCGGCACGATCGGCGGTACCGCCGCGGGTGCAGGCAAGGCCTTCGCCGGTTCGACTGCCGCTGCTCCGGTTCAGGATGCGGCAGCGCAGCTGGTTCGGTCCAACCTGGTGACGCAGTACAACAACATCCTCGACCAGATCACCACCACCGCGCAGGACTCCTCCTTCAACGGCGTCAACCTGCTCAATGGCGATCAGCTCAAGCTGACCTTCAACGAGACCGGTACCTCGACGCTGAAGATCCAGGGTGTTACTTTCAACATCGCGGGCCTCAGCCTGTCCAAGTTGACGGCCGGAACCGACTTCCTCGACAACACCTCGGCCAACAACGCTCTTGCTTCGCTGAATACCGCCAGCAGCACGCTGCGGACGGAAGCATCGACGCTTGGTTCGAACCTGTCGATCGTGCAGAACCGCCAGGACTTCTCCAAGAACCTGATCAACGTGCTGCAGACCGGCTCGTCCAACCTGACGCTGGCCGATACCAACGAGGAAGCGGCGAACAGCCA
>DASQOU010000291.1:0-5971 GCA_035644295.1 Bradyrhizobium sp. | reverse complement strand
GCTGCCGGATACCCGCGCCCACCTGCAGGCGCGCTTCTCCTCCAACCTCGTCGGCGCGGTCAGGACCTATCAGACCGACTATTTGCAGGATCCGCAAACCATTGCGATCGGCGGCACCGGCAGCGCCAATGCGCGGCTGTTTGCGGGTGCCAAGGAAGCCAGCGTCGTCGGCATCAATTTTCCGATCGGCGGGCTCGGCGGCTACAACAGGCAGCTCGAACTCAACCATTTCGATCTCCTGATCGATTGGGGCTGGTTCTACTTCATCACCAAGCCGATGTTCCTGGCGCTGGACTTCTTCTATCACCTGTTCGGAAATTTCGGCATCTCGATCCTGCTGGTGACGGTGCTGGTGAAATTGTTGTTCTTCCCGCTTGCCAACAAATCCTACGCGTCGATGGCGAAGATGAAGTCGGTGCAGCCGCAACTGGCCGCGCTGAAGGAGCGCTATCCCGACGACAAGGTGAAGCAGCAACAGGAGATGATGGAAATCTACAAGAAGGAGAAGATCAATCCGATCGCCGGTTGTCTTCCCGTCGCACTGCAGATTCCGGTGTTCTTCTCGCTCTACAAGGTGCTGTTCGTCACCATCGAAATGCGGCACGCGCCGTTCTACGGCTGGATCAAGGATCTGTCGGCGCCCGACCCGACCAACCTGTTCAACCTGTTCGGCCTGTTGCACTTCGATCCGACCCAGTTGCCTGTGATCGGACAATATCTCTGGCTCGGGGTATGGCCGATCATCATGGGCATCACGATGTGGTTCCAGTTCAAGCTCAATCCGACCCCGCCGGATCCGACGCAGCAGATGATCTTCAGCTGGATGCCGCTGATCTTCACCTTTATGTTGGCAGGCTTCCCCGCGGGTCTGGTGATCTACTGGGCGTGGAACAACCTGCTTTCGGTGCTGCAGCAGAGCTTGATCATGCGTCGCAACGGCGTGAAGGTTGAGCTGTTCGACAATCTGAAGGCGACCTTCGCCTCCAAGAAGGCCGAATCGAAAACGTGACTCAGGCCCTCATCCTGAGGAGCGCGCATTTGCGCGCGTCTCGAAGGATGGGCCACGGGCCTCCATGGTTCGAGACGGCGCCGAAGCGGCGCCTCCTCACCATGAGGAATCACGAATGGGAAATCTTCGCATGTCCGTCGAACCCGATGCTGACCTGATCGAGCAGGGCCGCAAATTGTTCGCGGGCGACTGGCGGTTTTTCTGGGCCTCACCCTCGATCGAGACGCTGCCGCCGATGGCCGGCATGGAGGTCGCCTTTGCCGGCCGCTCCAATGTCGGCAAATCGAGCCTGATCAACGCCCTCACCGGCCGCAACGCGCTGGCGCGGACCTCGCATACGCCGGGCCGCACCCAGGAACTGATCTTTTTCGAAGGTCCTGACAATGCCGGCTTTCGGCTGGTCGACATGCCAGGTTACGGTTATGCGTCCGCGCCGAAAGCCAAGGTCGCGTCCTGGACCGCGCTGATCCACCAATTCCTGCAGGGCCGCAGCAGTCTCGCCCGGGTTTATGTGCTGATCGATTCCCGGCACGGCCTCAAAGAGATCGACCTCGATGTGCTCAAGACGCTCGATCGATCGGCGGTGAGCTATCAGGTCGTCCTCACCAAGATCGACCAGGTCAAGCCGGCACAGCTCGAACAACGCGTCGCCGACGTCAAGGCCGTGCTTTCAAAGCACCCCGCCGCCTTTCCGGAGGTGATCGTGACGTCATCGCAAACCGGCGCCGGAATGCAGGAACTGCGCGCCGCGATGGTGCGCCTGCTTGGGGAGCGCCGCCGGTGACGGAATCCCGCTTGTTCCGCATCCTCATCATCCTGGCCGGCGTGATGGGCGCCGATGGCGTCATCCTGGCGGCGGCGTCGGCCCATCAGGGCGATGCCACGCGACTGGCGCCGGCGTCATCGATGTTGCTGTTTCACGCCACCGCCGTGCTCGCGGTCGTATCCCTGACCGAGCGCGGCGTCATTCATGCCAAAGGCGGGCTCGCCGCCGCATTCGGCTTTGTCGTTGCCACAGCCTTGTTCGCCGGCGATCTCTCCTTGCGGCATTATGCGGGCCACAGCCTGTTTCCGCTCGCCGCGCCGACCGGCGGCACGCTCCTGATCGTGAGCTGGCTGGCGCTCGCGGTAGCCGCCGCCTGGCCGCGGCGGAGTTGAGCCCTTCTTCCTTCTTCCTTGTGGGAGAAGGTGGCGCGCCAACGGGTCGGCGCGGAGCGCCGCCCGATGATAAACTCCGCGCGCCGGATGAGGGTCTCGCTCCGCGGAGAGGACCCCTCACCCGTCGCCTCACTTCGTGAGGCGCCACCCTCTCCCGCAAGGGGAGAGGGAAAACAGAGCCACTTTGCGCCATGCCTGCCAATCAGATAGAAACCGCCACACACAGCAGCCCGTGAGACCCGCTTCATGACCGACGCGCCATATATCAGTCCGCTCGATCAGGCCCGTATCCTGTCCGAGGCGCTGCCCCATATGCAGGAGTATGACGAGGAAACCATCGTCATCAAATATGGCGGCCATGCCATGGGTGCCGAAGACACCGCCAAAGCGTTTGCGCGCGACATCGTGCTTCTGGAGCAGACCGCGATCAATCCTGTGGTGGTGCATGGTGGCGGGCCGCAGATCGCGACCATGCTGAAGCGGCTTGGTATCGAATCGGAATTCGCCGCAGGTCTGCGCATCACCGATGCTGCGACCATCGAGATCGTCGAGATGGTGCTTGCGGGCTCGATCAACAAGCAATTGGTCGGCTATATCAACGAGGCTGGCGGCAAGGCCGTCGGCCTTTGCGGCAAGGACGGCAACATGGTGACGGCGTCGAAAGCAACGCGCACCATGGTCGATCCGGGCTCGAATATCGAGAAAGTGGTCGATCTCGGTTTCGTCGGCGAGCCCGAGAAAGTCGACCTGACGCTGCTCAATCAACTGATCGGCTATGAGCTGATCCCGGTGCTGGCGCCGCTGGCGACTTCGAAGACGGGACAGACCTTCAACGTCAACGCCGACACCTTCGCCGGCGCGGTGGCGGGCGCGCTGAAGGCCAAGCGGCTGTTGCTGCTGACCGACGTGCCCGGCGTGCTCGACAAGTCGAAGAAACTGATCCCGGACTTGTCGGTGAAGGAGGCGCGCGAGCTGATCGCCGACGGCACCATTTCCGCGGGCATGATCCCGAAGGTCGAAACCTGCATCTACGCGCTCGAGCAGGGCGTTCAGGGCGTCGTCATCATCGACGGCAAGACGCAGCACGCGGTGCTGCTCGAACTGTTCACCAACCAGGGCACGGGCACACTGATCCACAAGTGATGATGCGATCGACCAACCCGTTCCCAGTCGTCATGGCCGGGCTTGTCCCGGCCATCCACGTCTTATCTGCGGGTGGGAAGAAAGGCGTGGATGCCCGGGACAAGCCCGGGCATGACGGCGGAAGAAGAGCGCTCGTTTGGCGACTACCCTTACTGGCCTCCGTCGGCCTGCTCGCGAGCGCCGCGCCCGCCCATGCCGACTTAAAACTCTGCAATCGCATGAGCTATGTGATCGAGGCGGCGATCGGCATCGACGACAAGACCGCCACCGCCACGCGCGGATGGTTTCGGATCGATCCGGCGGCGTGCCGCGTCGTCGCGCAGGGCACGCTGACCGCCGATCGCATCCTGCTCAATGCACGTGCGCTCGGCGTCTACGGCTCGTCGCCGATCCCCCAGAACGGCAGCGACACCCTCTGCGTCGCGCCCGACAATTTCGTGATCGCGGCCGCCCGTCAGTGCCGCACCGGCCAGACGCCCGCGCCCTTTACCCAGATCACGCCGACCCATGCCGACGATGGTAATCTGGTGGCCTATCTGGCCGAGGACAGCGAATATGATGACGAGCAGGCGAGGCTTGCCGGCATCCAGCGGCTACTGGTGATCGCCGGCTACGACGCGGCGCCGATCGACGGTGTCGACGGGCCGAAGACGCAAGCGGCATTGACGGCGTTCCTGAAAAGCCGCGGCTTGACCGCGGACGTCGTGCAGTCGCCGAATTTCTTTGCCGCCATGATCGAGGCGGTGCAGTCGCCGTCGTCCACCGGGCTGACCTGGTGCAACGACACGCCGCACAAGGTGATGGCCGCGGTCGCTACCGACGACGGCAAGGCCGTGGTCAGTCGCGGCTGGTACCGCATCGATCCCGGCAAATGCCTGCATCCCGACGTCAGCGGTCAACCGAAGCGGATTTTCAGCTTCGCGGAAGCCGTCGATGCCGAAAACCGCACCATCAAGTTCAAGGACAAGCCACTCAACTGGGGCGGCGTGATGCCGCTCTGCACGCGTGAGAACAAGTTCGAGATCAATGACCAGAGCGACTGCGGCGCCCGTGGCCTCGCCTCGACCGGTTTTGCCGCCGTCGACATGTCGGGCGGCGGCAAGACGCTGCGCTTTGCGATGCCGTGATGGATTGCCGAGTTAGCGCCACCAGATTTTGCCGTCATCACCCGCGAAAGCGGGTGATCCAGTACGCTGACGTCTGCAGCTATCACAATGGCCGCGGCGTATTGGATGCCCGGCCGGAGCCTGCCATCGGGCGCGCATTTGCGCGACCCGTTGGCGGGCATGACAGCGGATAGGTTGTGATGAAACCCTCCCGCCCCTTCACCGACATCGATACCTGGGTGTTCGACCTCGACAACACGCTTTATCCGCATCACGTCAACCTGTGGCAGCAGGTCGACAAGCGGATCGGCGAGTTCATCGGTGCTTATCTCAAAGTACCAGCCGATGAGGCGCGCAGGATTCAAAAGGACTACTATCGCCGCTACGGCACCAGCATGCGCGGCATGATGACCGAACACGGCGTGCGTGCCGACGACTATCTCGCCTATGTGCACCAGATCGATCATTCGCCGCTGCAGCCGAATCCGGCGATGGGTGCGGCGATCGCACGGCTTCCCGGACGCAAGCTGGTTCTGACCAACGGCTCGACCGATCACGCCGACAAGGTGTTGCAGCGGCTTGGCATCGATGTACATTTCGAGGCGGTGTTCGACATCATCGCCGCCGAACTGGAGCCCAAGCCCGCGCCGCAGACTTATCAGAAATTCCTGAGGACGCATGGAGTCGATCCGCTGAAATCGGCGATGTTCGAGGATCTGGCGCGCAACCTGGTCATCCCGCATCAACTGGGCATGACCACGGTGCTGGTCGTGCCCGACGGCTCAAAAGAAGTCGTGCGCGAGGACTGGGAGCTGGAAGGCCGCGACCATGCCTACGTCGATCATGTCACGGATGATTTGACGGGGTTTTTGCAAGCGTTGAGCGGGGGAGCGTGAGAGCCTTCTCACGTCGTCCCCGCGAAAGCGGGGGACCACGACCTCTGTTGTCATGCCCCGCGAAAGCGGGGCATCCAGTACGCCGCGGCCTTCATAGTAGAGCCCTGAATTTTCGGAGTACTGGATCACCCGCTGGAGCCTGTCGTCGGGCTCGCCGAAGGCGAGACCCGATGGCGGGTGATGACAGCCCGATGGGCGGCTGCGAGCCTTGACTCTCCCCATCCAAATCCCGACAAAAGCCTCCAAATCAACGGCCCTACTTATCCCGCTCCAAGGAAACCCCGATGTCTCTGTCCTCGCTCGAATCCACTATCAACACCGCGTTCGACGCGCGCGACGGCATCTCGGCCGCGACCAAGGGCGAAGTGCGGGACGCGGTGGATCATGCGCTCGACCTGCTCGACAAGGGCGAGGCGCGCGTGGCCGAGCGGCAGGCCAGCGGCAAATGGAAGGTCAATCAATGGCTCAAGAAGGCGGTGCTGCTGTCGTTTCGTCTCAACGACATGACCGGGATTTCGGGCGGCCCGGGAAAGGCATCGTGGTGGGACAAGGTGCCCTCGAAATTCGAAGGCTGGGGCGAAAATCGTTTTCGCGACGCGGGTTTTCGCGCCGTCCCAGGCGCCATCGTCCGCCGTTCGGCTTTCATCGCCCGGAACGTC
>DASQOU010000290.1:0-9476 GCA_035644295.1 Bradyrhizobium sp. | reverse complement strand
CCGCTTCGGCATCACCGGCCCTTCGAGCGGCGCCGGCACCCACCAGGGATCGCGCACGTCGTAAGCGGACATCGCCGCGAGCGCGATCCTGAGATCACCGATGGTGCGCGCGAGCGGGCCGGATACGGCAGAGATCTGCGGTCCGATAGTGCGTTCGGGCAGCGCCGCGTTGTAGGCCGCGACACGGCCAACCGTAGGCCGCAGGCCGTGAACGCCGCAGGCATAAGCGGGGTAACGAATCGAGCCCGCGATGTCGGTGCCGTGCGCGATATGGCCGATACCGGAAGCGACCGCCGCACCCGCGCCACCGGATGAGCCTCCCGGCGTGATTGCCCGATCGCGCGGATTCTTCGTATCACCGTGGAGGAGGTTAGTGGTGAACCAGCGATAGGAAAACGCCGGGCAGTTGGTACGCCCGAGTATCACCGCGCCCGCTTTTCGCAGATTGTCCACCACCGGACTATTGGTCGCAGCGATCAGGTCGCGCTGCAGCTTGAGGCCATTGGTGGTGGCAAATCCTTGCTGATCGATATTGGCCTTGATGGTCACCGGCACGCCGGCGAGCGAACCGGGGTCTTCGCCGCGCGCGATTCTCCCATCGATCAGGGAGGCCTGGGCCAGCACGTCTTCAGGCCGGTGGTCGACGACCGCATTGATCGATGGATTGACGGCGTCCAATCGGGCAAGCGCGGATGACGCCGCCTCTTTCGCCGAAACCTTCTTCGATTTTATCAGGCCGGCGAGTTCAACGGCCGGCAGGCGCCAGACATCTTCCATGACCAACAACTCCACTTCATCGCCGGAACTTGTAGCGCCGCAGCGATGGCGGCGCCATACCGCTCATCGAAGCTTAGCGGATGCGGGCAATGTAATAGGCAAGCTCAGCGATCTGCTCCTTGGTGATCGGACCCATCACGTCCGCCATGGTGGCGTCATAGCCGTGGCGGCTGTTATCCTTGTATTCACTGAGCGTCTTGGCGAGATAGTCCTCGCGCTGGTTGGCGATGCGGGGGACGTTTTCCTTGCCGGAAAAATCGCGATTGTGGCAGTTGTCGCAGCGGTGCTGCTGCGCCAGCGCCTGGCCCCGCTGCATCCGCGCAACTTCACCGGCATCGGCCGGCGGCGCCGGCTTCGGCAGCTTGGCAAGCAAATCGGAAAACTTCGAAAGATCGTCGTCGGTGAACGACTTCGCGATTTCGTTCATTGGCTCAAAGCTGCGCAGCTTTTCGCGAAACATGAAGAGCTGGATCAGCGCATAGGGCGCCTGCTGGGCGCCGAGCGAAGGCGTGTTTTCGGTCTCGGATTGGCCACGCTCGCCATGACAGGCAAAACAGGTGGCCGTACGCTCTTCAATGGTTTCCGCGCCCGCCGAAAAATCCAGCGATGCAAACGCCAGCGCCGCAATCATCCTCCGCATCGACTTAATCCTGACGAACACAGTCCAAGAAAACGAAAATCGGGGGCAGCACAGGCTGCCCCCGATTGTTGTCCGCGATTTACTGCGCGGCGACCTTTTGCTTGCCGTAAGTGACGCGCCAGACGGCGCCGTTCCAGTCGTCGGAGACCAGGAGCGATCCGTCCTTCATTTGCATCACATCGACCGGCCGCCCGACATACTTGTTGTCTTCGAGGAAGCCAGTGATCAGCGGCTCGATGTTCTTGACCGTGCCGTCCTTGTTGAGATGGACGGCGACAACGTCACCGCCGAACTTGTTGGTCTTGTTCCAGGAGCCGTGCCGGGCCACGATCGCGACGTTCTTGTAGCTCTTCGGGAACATGCTGCCGGTATAGAACCGCATGCCGAGCGCGGCTGCGTGAGGCCCCATCAGGCCGACGGGTGGCGTGAATTCGCTGCAGGAATGGCCCCAGCCGAATTCGGGATCGGGGATATTGCCCTGCCAGCAGTACGGCGAGCCGAAGTGCTCACCGACCTTGGTGACGCGATTGAGCTCGTCATTCGGAAGGTCTTCCGACATCCAGTCGCGGCTGTTATCGGTGAAGTAGAGCTGTTTGGTTTCCGGATTCCAGTCGAAACCGACGGTGTTGCGAACGCCGCGTGCGACCACTTCGGCGCCGCTTCCGTCCAGGTTGATGCGACGGATCTGGCCATGGGCGTCGTCATGCAGGACGTTGTTGCCGGGCTGTCCGACCGGGACATAGAGCTTGTTGTCCGGGCCGATGGCGATGAACTTCCAGCCATGGGCTTCGTCCTTCGGCAGATTGTCGTAGATGACCACAGGCTTCGGCGGGTTATCGAGATTGTCTTCGATCTTTTCGATCTTGGAGACCTTCGAGAGTTCGGCGATGTAAAGCGTGCCGTCCTTGAACGCGACGCCGTTGGGCCGATAGAGGCCCGAGGCGATGACCTTGACCGTTCGCTTGCCGTCCTTGTTGATGATGGCATAGACCTTGTCGAGCAGACGGCTGCCGACGAACACCGTGCCTTTGTCACCCAGCGCCAGGGAACGCGCGTTTGCCATGCCGGCCGCATAGACCTCGATGTTGAAGCCGGCCGGCACCTTCAGCTTGGCCAGCGGCAGTTTGTCGGGCGCGGCCGCGAGCGGAGGCGGCGCGACGGGTGCAAGCTTCTGCGCCGCTTCATTGTCCGGCCGACCGATCATCGGCGAACCAGGCGGAAGCGGCGCAGTTGCCGGTGCCGCAGCTGGCGGGCTGGCCGGCTGCTGCGCGGCCGCGCCATAAGTCAACACTCCGAAAAAGGCGCCAGCCAGCAGCAAGCCGCGCGGCGCCGATGAGCAAATCCTCATAAATGTTCTCCCCTTTGTGGAAGCGCCTTCATCCGTGCGCGGGCAAGCCCCTGCCCGTCCGGGTGGCCTTCATGCGTACAGTTTTGAATATTTTTTCATCGGCGCGCAATCGGAAACATCCGGGAGCGGCAAGTGGCAGGTACGGAATAGAGCCGAGGCAGCGGTGTATCCTTGCTGGTCATTTCCGGGGCGCACCAACGGTCGCGCGAATGCGCGAGCGATGACAAGCTCCGCGCGAAACCGGAATCCCGAGGTTGTTGTGCGATTCCCCGGTCACTTCGGGATTCCCCGATTCGCAATTGCGCATCTGAGGTCCGGTCCGGAGCCTGTCATCGGGCGGCGCGAGCGCCGACCCGCTGGGACCATCCCGGAATGATGGCGTGGGCAAATCAGTGCTTTGTGACGGGAACGTCTGATACGGCGATGAGAGCCTCGGCAAAGGGAAACTCAAGCACGATCTCACCCTGCTCGTCCGTCACTTCAAGGGTTGCTCCCAACAGGCCCTCGGCGTCCTCGGTTTCAAGCAATTCCCCGACCATGGCGCGGGCGACTTCCCAGGCGCGATCGGGGTCCCGCAGCTCTTCGCCCTCGGGATCGGTGATCAACTCATCGCCAATTCGCGCATTGAAGAAATATCGCGGCATTGTCAGAACCTAGTGCGGTGAGACAGCGGACGGGCGCCCTCGCCCTCTCACAAGTGCTTTATCCGGACCAGGGCCGTGGGAATCGGCACCACCTTGGCATTCCGGTAGCCCCCAAGTGAACCCCTTGATCCATCGTTGGTTTGGCGCGAACCTCGCACAAGGGCGTGAAGTTCTTGTTGCGTCGCAACATAGAAACGGGATTTTGGGATAAAAAAATATTTTGCTGGCGAAGTTTTGGTTCCCTATTACTTTACCGGGCAGGACGGAGTTCGTCCGGGTTCAACAAGGAGGGCCAAATGGCTTGGAAGACACCTAAGATCGTCGAAGTGCCGGTCGGCATGGAAATCAACATGTATGCGTGCGCCGCCCGCAAATAAGCGGCTGCGTCAGCTTCATTCTTGACTAAGGTGGATCGCCAGGAGTGACACGTTCCCTATGGGAGCGCAGTCAGTGCCTGCGTCCACCTTTGAAGCTTTTTCGAGTGCCGAAGAAATCCAGGCGATTCCTGGAAATCCAAACAAAGCTTCGGTCCAGGTTTAGAAATCCAAGCCTAAAATTCCAGGAGACGGATCATGTTTCGCGTCGTCGTCCTGGGCGCCGCGGCAGGTGGTGGCGTTCCGCAATGGAATTGCGGCTGTCCGGTTTGTCTGGCAGCGCGAACCAAGCAGCCGGAGCTTCAGAGCACCCAGGCATCGATCGCCATCAGCGCCGATAGCGATCACTGGTTTTTGATCAATGCGTCGCCAGACCTGCGCCAACAACTGATCGCGACTCCGCAGCTTCACCCCGCGGCCGGCAAGCTCCGGCACAGTCCGATTGCGGGCGTGATCCTGACCAATGGCGAGATCGACGCGGTCGCGGGACTGTTGTCGATGCGCGAAGGCTGGCCGTTCACGATCTATGCGCACAGCAAAGTGTTGGCGATCCTGAAGTCCAACAGCATCTTCAACGTGCTCAACGAAAAGAACGTGCGCCGCCAGCCGATCGAGACGGACAAGGTTTTCGAGCCGGGGCTGCCCGACGGCTCACCCTCAGGTATTGAAATCTTGCCGTTCGCCGTTGCCGGCAAAGGCGCGTGGTATCTGGAGGGTCAAGCTCACCCGGCCGGAGAGGATGGCGCGGGCGATACGCTCGGCCTTCGGATCGGCGACAAAGCGACGGGCAAGTTTTTCTATTTCCTCGCCGCCTGCGCCGCGGTGACCGACGACCTCAAATCGCGGCTTGCCGGCGCGCCGCTGGTTTTCTTCGACGGCACCGTGTGGCGTGACGACGAGTTGATATTGGCCGGCCTTGGCAACAAGACCGGGCAAGGCATGGGGCACATCGCCATGTCCGGTGAAACCGGCGCGATCGCGGCACTTTCCGGACTTGGCATCGGCAGGAAGGTATTTTTGCATATCAACAACTCCAACCCGGCGCTGCTGCACGATTCCGCGGAACGCAAGATCGCCGAGCGCGCCGGTTGGCAAATTCCAGCGGATGGAACGGAGATCGCACTTTGAACGCCGTGACACTAGACGGGATGACCGCGTTTTCACTCGGGGGCCGAACCAGGCTGAACAGCGCTGAGGAGTTGGAAGCGGCGCTGCGCCAGATCGGCGCCACCCGCTATCACAATCTGCACCCGTTTCACCGGCTGCTGCACGGTGGGAAATTGAACAAGGGGCAGGTGCAGGCTTGGGCGCTGAACCGCTATTTTTACCAGAGCACGATACCGATCAAGGATGCCGTGGTGATCTCGCGATTCCGCGACCGCGGCATCCGTCGCGAATGGCGGCACAGGATAGAGGATCACGACGGCGACCTCGGCGCTGAGGGCGGCATCGAGCGCTGGCTGAAGCTGACCGAGGGATTGGGGCTCGACAGCGCCTATGTCGAATCCACCGAGGGCATTCTGCCGGCGACACGCTTTGCAGTGGAGGCCTACGTTCATTTCGTGCGTGACAGGAGCCCGCTCGAGGCCATCGCCTCCTCGCTGACGGAACTGTTCGCGCCGAACCTGCACGAGGAGCGCATCTCGGGGATGCTGGCGCATTACGATTTCGTCAATCCGGACATCATGAGCTATTTCAGCCGCCGCCTGACACAGGCGCCGCGCGACGCCGGCTTCGCGCTCGACTACGTCAAGGCCCATGCCAATACGCCCGCCGAGCGCGAGGCGGTCTGCAACGCGCTGATCTTCAAGACCAATGTGCTATGGGTTCAGCTCGACGCGCTGTATCATGCCTATGTCGACGGCCACATTCCGCCGGGCGCGTTTGTGCCCAAAACCAGCTAGAGGCCGGCTAGGAACGAAAATGGCAAGCCCGCGCCACATCAGCGTCAGCGAAGCGAGCCGCCCGGTCCTGCCGCGGCACGCGAAGCTCAGGTTTGACGAGACGCGGCAGGTCTGGGTGATCCTGGCGCCGGAGCGCGTACTGGCGCCAGATGAGATCGCGGTCGAGGTGCTGCAACTCTGCGACGGCCTCCGCAGCGTCGCGGATATGATCGACCAGCTCGCCACCAAATACGCCGCCGAACGGGACGCGATTGCGACCGACGTCATCGCCATGCTGCAGGACCTTGCCGACAAGGGTTTCCTCACCGAAGCGCGCGAGAGGACCGCATGAGCGACATTCTTGCCGATGGCAAAATAACTGCCGGCTCCAATGACGGCCTGGCCGCGCTGGAATCTCGACGCTCGACTGCGGAAACCTTCGGAATTCCATTGGCGGTGCTCGCCGAACTGACGCATCGCTGCCCGCTGCAATGCCCCTATTGCTCCAATCCGGTTGAACTCGACCGCAGCGGCAGCGAGCTCACGACGGAAGAATGGAAGAAAGTCCTCTCGGAGCTCGCCGAGATCGGTGTGTTGCAAATCCATTTCTCCGGCGGCGAGCCGACCGCGCGCAAGGATCTGGTCGAACTCGTCCGGCATGCCAGCGATGTCGGGCTATACTCCAATCTGATCACCTCGGCGGTGCTCTTGAGCCGCGAAAAGCTTTCTGCCCTGGCGGATGCCGGCCTGTGCCATGTGCAGATCAGCTTTCAGGGCAACGAGCCGGTGGTCGCCGACCGCGTTGCCGGTTTCAAGCATGCGCACGCCAAGAAGCTCGAAGTCGCGAAATGGACGCGCGAGTTGGATTTGCCGCTGACGGTGAACGCCGTCATGCACCGCCAGAACCTGTTTCAATTGCCCGACATCATCCAGATGGCGGTCGATCTCGACGCCGACCGCCTGGAAGTCGCCAATGTGCAGTATTACGGCTGGGCACTGAAGAACCGCGCCGCGCTGATGCCGACGCTGGCGCAGATCGAGGAGACCAGCCGCATAGTCGAGGATGCGCAGGCCCGCCTGAAAGGCACGCTGTCGATCGACTATGTGGTGCCGGACTATTACGCGCTGCGGCCGAAGAAATGCATGGGCGGCTGGGGCCGCCAGTTCTTCAACATTTCGCCGGCAGGAAAGATCCTGCCCTGCCACGCCGCCGAGACCCTTACCGGGCTCGAATTCGAATCGGTGCGGTCCAATCATTCGATTGCCTGGATCTGGCAGAACTCGGAAGCCTTCAACCGCTATCGCGGCACCGGCTGGATGCCGGAGCCCTGCAAGAGCTGCGAATTCAGGGAAGTCGATTTCGGCGGCTGCCGCTGCCAGGCCTTCGCACTGACGGGGGACGCAGGGAACACCGACCCGGCCTGTACGCTATCGCCGTTGCATGAGCGGATTTTCAAGCAGGCGGAGGCCGAGGCTGCGGCCGACCACAACCGTTTCATCTATCGCAATTTTGCAGGCGGCACGCCGGAGACGGACGGCGACGATGGCGCCTGACGCCGGCGCGGCCGAGCCCGCCACCAAGCGCGCCGATCCGTTTGCGCCGCTGGCGTCGCAATTGCTCGCCGTCGACAATAGTCACGAGATTTACGTCGAAAGCATCGGCCGCGCCGACGGCATCCCCGCCGTTTATCTGCACGGCGGTCCCGGCAGCGGTTGCCAGCCCGATCATCGTCGGCTGTTCGATCCCGAGCGCTTCCATGCGGTGCTGTTCGATCAGCGTGGCGCCGGCCGAAGCCGTCCCAAGGGCCGCCGTGAGGCCAACACGCTGCAACATCTGATCGCGGACATGGAAATGATTCGCGAAAAATTCGGCTTTTCGCGCTGGATGCTGGTCGGCGGCTCCTGGGGCGCGACGCTCGCGCTCGCCTATGCGCAGGCCTACCCCGATCGCGTCAGCGGCATCGTGTTGCGCGCGACTTTCCTCGGCACGCGCGGCGAACTCGAGGGCGCATTTGTTGACTCGCTGCCGCGCTTCTATCCTGATCTCAACGATGATTTTGTCGACCTCTTGCCGCACGCCGACCGCGCAAAACCGCTCGATGCGTATTGGCGGCGCATTCTCGACGCCGATCCTGCCGTGCATGGCCCATTCGCGCGCGCCTGGCATGACACCGAGCGAATTTTATCGGAGCATGTTTCGGGGCGGGTGCGTCTGGAGCGCCATTCATTGACTTCGTCGCGTTCCCTGCCCGCGACGCCGTTCATGGAAGCGCATTATTTCCAGAACGAATGCTTCATGCGGCCCGGGCAACTGCTTGACGAAGCCGCAAAGCTCGATGGGCTTCCCGGCATCATCGTGCAGGGCCGCTACGATCTGCTCTGTCCGCCCACCACCTCGCATGCGCTTTCCGCGGTCTGGCGCGATTGCGAGATTCGTTATGTCGAAGGCGCCGGCCACACGCTGTATGATCCCGGCGTCAGGGACGCGGTGATGAAGGCGATCGCGGATATGGCGTCGAGGATTGCCAAATAACAGTCTATCCCCTCATCCTGAGGATGAGGTCGTGAACTCCCCTCCCTCCACGCGCATCGCGCGTGGCGGGGAGGGGTTGGGGGGTGGGGGGTCTCTCGTCAGGAACCGCTGCTTCGGTGTACGCCGCGCTACCCCCCACCCCCGACCCCTCCCCACCGCTTCGCGGGAGGAGGGGAGAAGACGCGCTCCTCACCATGAGGAGTAAAATAGGAGTTTTAAAAATGCCGATGGCCGGAAAGGGCATGCTGCTGACGTCGATGGACATCGACGCCGAACATGAGGCCGAGTTCAATCGCTGGTACGACCGCGAGCATCTCGAGGAACGCGTCACCATCGACGGCTTTCTCGAGGCCCGTCGCTACATCGCCCATGTAGCTTCCCCGAAATATCTCAGCCTCTACTCCACGCAAACCTTCGAGGTGCTCGATAGTCCGGCCTATCGCAGAGCGCTTGCCAGCCAGACCGATTGGTCGAAGGCCAATATCGGTCGTTTCAAGAACATGATCCGCGCGGTCGCGCGCATCACGATCGGGCGAGGACAGGGCCGGGGCGCGGTGCTCGGCATCGTCCGCCTTCGCCCGACAGCGGGCAACGAAGACCGTTTGCGCACGGCCCTTCGCGAGAGGCTTGATCCGAAAGGACTCGACGGCATCATCTCGATGCATCTGATCGAGAGCGATCCGGTGCTTTCCAAACCGCTCACGGACAAGGCGTCTGCTTCCGATCCGGGCGCCGGCGATTGGTTCGTGCTGATCGACGCAACGAATGTGAATGCCGCCTCAACTGCCATCGCCGCGCGCCTTGCGGACGATACCGTGCTCAAATCCGCGGTGATTTCTTCCGGCATTTACCGCCTGATGTGGGATCTCGCGAAGAACGACCTTCCGGCATAGGGTTTCGCGGCCATGCTGCACCGCCGCATAAATGTATTTTTAGCTACCGCCTGCGATCGACCCCTGAAATCTGCAGATCGCGCAAAATTGCCTTTGTGGATCATCTTGAATGGCTTTAATACGATAACCCGATGATACCATTCAAAAACCACAAGAACGCCACCTAAGCGTTCGCAATGAAAGATGAGGCCGCGCCGCTCTCGAGAGTTGCGCGGATAAGGTAGGAATGAAACCGACTGATATCTCGGCACCCGACTACTTCCACAAAGTAGTCGACTGCCAGTGGGCCTGCCCCGCACACACACCCGTTCCAGAATACATCCGCTTGATCGCTGAGGGCCGCTATAGCGACGCCTACATGATCAATTGGCGGTCGAACGTGTT
>DASQOU010000289.1:0-15154 GCA_035644295.1 Bradyrhizobium sp. | reverse complement strand
CCACGTCGCCATTCTCGCGAGGTCGCGAGGCGTACCCATGATCGTGGACGTCGACGTGGATCGTCTGGAGGATGGCAGCGATGTGCTGCTCGATGGCGATGCGGGGACTCTCGTTGTCGATCCCGACGCCGAGATGCGGGCAATCTTCTGTCAGCGCCGTGCCGAGCAAACCAAGGTTCGGCAGGCCGCCGCGGCATTCAAGGGACCCGTGCTTACCGCGAGTGGAGAACGGGTAAGGGTCATGATCAACGTCACGGGCCTTGCTGAACTCCGGGGTCTCGACCCTGCCGGGGTCGACGGGATCGGCCTGATGCGGACCGAGTTTTTGTTTCAGGGGCGCGAAAATCTGCCGACCGAAGAAGAGCAATTCCAGATCTACAAGCGCCTGCTCGAATGGGCAGCGGGTAAGCCGGTGACCATCCGCACCCTCGATGCCGGGGGCGACAAGCCGATCGCGGGTCTGACGCGGTCAGGCGACCTCAATCCATTCCTTGGCGTACGCGGCGTGCGGCTCTCGCTGCGGCATCTGGACGTGTTTCGCGAGCAGCTGAGAGCTCTGGCCCGCGCCGCGGTTATGGGAAATCTCAAGGTGATGATCCCGATGGTCACCGTGCCGGAGGAGCTCGACCGCTGCCGCGCGCTTCTCGCCGAGGCCGTGGAAGAGCTGCGGCAAGAGCGGCAAGAAATACAAATGCCACCGCTTGGCATGATGGTCGAGGTGCCGGTGGCGGCGTTGTCAATCGAGGATTTCAACGCCGATTTCTTCTCGATCGGCAGCAACGATCTCATCCAATATATGGCGGCCGCGAGTCGGGATGAGCCGCAGCTCGCTGACCTTGCCCGCCCCTCTCGTGCGGTATTCAATCTGATTGGCCATGTCGTGAAATATGCCGATAGCTTGGGGCGCGAAACCAGCCTGTGCGGTGATCTCGCCAGCGATCCCGAGCAGGTCGCGGCACTTCTCGACCAGGGCTTGCGTACTCTTTCGGTGCACCCGGGCGCGTTAGGGGCGGTCAGGGCCGCGATCGCTCGCTATCCGGGCGCCGTGGCATGAGCACACAAGCAACGCCTGAAAATTCTCAAGAACTGATCGCGGCCTACAAGGTCATTTTCCGCGATGTGCTCGATAAGCGGCCGTCCGGTATGCGTCAGCGCCTGGCCGAAGCGCTCGGCAAGAATCGCAGTTTTATCACGCAGATCGCTAACCCGGCTTACCAGACGCCGATTCCGGCCCAGCACATTCATGCTATCATTCAGGTCTGCCATTTTTCGGTTCAGGAACGGGACAAATTTCTCAACGCCTATCACCGCGCGCATCCGCGGCGGCTGCTCCTCCTCAAGGAGCGCGAGCGTGGCCGGCGACTGACGCTCATGCTGCCTGATCTTGGATCGGAACAGAAAAACCACAAGTTGGACATGCTACTGAGCGAGTTTGCAGAAAAAGTTGCAAGGCTGATGGAGGACGGTTGACGCCTAAAGCAACAAAGAACGGGGATGGCACGATGAAAAAGCTGATCAATGCCGCGGAAGACGTGGTGAGCGAAAGTCTTGCCGGATTCTGCGCAGCGCATTCCGACATCGTCTGCATGGGCAAGACTGCACCATTCGTGCTGCGCCGGCATCTCAAGCCCGGCAAGGTAGCGCTGGTGTCGGGCGGCGGCTCCGGACACGAGCCGCTGCACTCAGGCTTCGTCGGGCACGGAATGCTGGATGCTGCTTGTCCCGGTCAGGTTTTTACCTCACCGACGCCCGATCTTATTCTCGCCGCTGCCGAGGCCGCGGACACCGGCGGCGGGGTGTTGTTTATCGTCAAAAACTACGAGGGCGACGTCATGAACTTTGACATGGCGCGCGAGATGGCAGGGAAACCGGTTGCGACCGTGATTACCGATGACGATGTGGCTGTGGAAACCTCGACCTTTTCGACGGGACGACGCGGTGTTGCCGGCACGTTGATCGTGGAGAAAATCCTGGGCGCAGCTGCCGAAGAAGGACGTAACCTTGCCGCATTGAAAATACTAGGCGATCGCGTCAACGCAGCGACCCGCTCGATCGGGATTGCATTGACAAGCTGCACGGTTCCGGCGGCCGGCAGGCCGACTTTCGACCTTGCCGAGGACGAGATGGAGGTTGGCGTTGGTATCCACGGCGAGCCCGGCCGCCGCCGCGTAAAGCTCCGGCCCGCCGCGGAGATAGCGGCGGAGATGGTCAACGCAATTATCGCCGATCTGGGCGCGCGAGCGCGTGGTGAGGTTATTCTATTGATCAACGGCTTCGGAGCGACGCCGCTTTCGGAGCTCTATCTGATGTACGATGCCGTGCGCAGATTGCTCGAGCCGGCCGGTAGTGTCCCCGCGCGGTCCCTCGTCGGCAATTTTGTAACGTCGCTCGATATGGCCGGCTGCTCGGCGACGGTAACGGTCCTTGATGAGGAGATGAAACGTCTCTGGGACGCGCCCGTTTACACGCCGGCATTGCGCTGGAGGATGTAGTCCTCGAAGTGCAGCCCGTCGAAAGGCGCTGTTTTTAGAGTTTGGCGGGCTCGTAATGAGTTGCGTGGCGAAACCAAGATGGAGACCCCAACAGTATATCGATATACTGGCCCAAATTGGCTAGCCAGCGGGCTTTCGGGCAGAGGACTTTCGACTTGGATTTTCGCCAATTGCGTTACGCTCTCTCGGTCTACAAGGAGCGCAGCTTTACCAAAGCCGCAAGGCGCCTCAATATTTCACAATCAGCCGTCAGCGAGCAGGTAAAGCTGCTCGAGGAGGAGATCGGCTTTGAACTGTTTCGCCGGACCTCCGGCGGCATCGAATCCACTGAACGGGGCCGTACCTTTTTGTACGAGTCCGAACGGGTGATGGGCGATCTGCTCAGCCTCTCGGACACAGCACGAAGGTTGCGCGGATCGCTTTCCGATACGCTGACGATCGGCATGGGGTCGGGCATGGCCCAGATATTTATTCCCCGCATATTTGCCGATCTCAAATCCGCTCTCCCCGGCGTTCGGCTGGATATCCTCACGGCACCGACGAAAAATATTTTCAACGAACTCCACGAGGAGCGAATCGACGCCGGCATAGCGATCGAATCCGACCCCGATCGATTGCCGGCGGGGCTGATATTCGACCGCCTGGTCGATGTCGAGATGGCACTGATCACCCATCCGAAACACGCGTTGGCGCGTTCGAAACAGCCTGTCGATATCGGGCGGCTGCTCGCCGAGCCTTTCATCATGAGCGAATTGACGGTTGGATATGGTCAGGTGGTGTTCTCGCTGTTCACCGATCTTGGAATCCGACCCAATGTTCTTGCGGTGGTGGACAACATCGAGACCATCAAGATCATCGTGCAATCGGGCGGCGGCATCGCCATCGTGCCGCGCGCGTCGGCAGAGAACGAGGTTACCCTTGGACTGCTGAAAGCGCTCTCGATCGCGCCGGCCCGCAATGTCGTGCTCAGTCTGTTTCGTCGCCGCGAGCCACTGGCGCGCCGCAAGGAGGCGGCGCTGCTGAAATTGCGGGAAATGCTGAAGGGTTAGCTGATCGGAATTTCCGATAATCGCATCGATAATCGACCTTTGACAGGGATCAAGCCTTTAACCCATCTTACCGTGTGCGGCAGCACTGATTGACACGCGCACTCTCGTTTGTCGGTGGTACAACAGCATGTCATCTTCAACCATGGCCGCGCGCTATCGCATCGGCATTGATACCGGCGGGACATTCACCGATATCGTCTCAGTCGACACCGTAACCGGCGCCACCGAGGTGACCAAGGTTGCCAGTACGCCGGCCAATCCGGCGATCGGTTTGCTGCGCGGGGTCAACGAAATTCTCGCCGCTGCGGGTGCGACCGCCGAAGATGTGGCAGGCTTGGCCCACGGCACTACGGTTGCGACCAACGCACTGCTGCAGGGCGAGATCAATTCTCTCGGTTTGATCGTCAACACCGGCTTCCGGCATATCCTCGAAATCGCCCGGCAATCGGTGCCGGAGGGCTACGGAAATTCGTACTTCTGGGTCAAACCCGACCGTATCGTTCCCCTGCAATTCGTCCGTGAGGTCGGCGGCCGGCTGGATTTTCGCGGCAGCGAATTACGTCCGCTCGACGAGGAAAGCGTGCGAGAGGCGGCACGATATTTCCGCACACACGGCATTCGCGCCATCGGCATCTGCCTGTTGCATTCCTACGCCAACGATGCGCATGAGCGCCGCGTCGCGCAAATCATGGCCGAAGAATATCCGGACGCGACATTGTCATTGTCGTGCGTGGTATTGCCCGAATACCGCGAATACGAACGCGCGGTGACGACGCTGGTGGATGCCTTCGTCAAGCCGCATATGGAGCGTTATCTCAAACGCGTGCATCAGGAACTTGGCGCCGGCCTGCAGGACAAGCCGTTTCTGGTCATGCAGTCGAGCGGTGGGGTCGCCAGCGCCGATCAGGTGGTGCGCAAGCCGATCACCACGGCACTCTCAGGCCCGGCGGCCGGCGCGCTTGGAAGCGCCGTCATTGCCGAGATCGCGGGCTTCCCCGATCTGGTGACGCTGGACGCCGGCGGCACCTCGACCGACCTGTGCCTGATCGAAGGCGGCAAGCCGCACGTCACCAATGGCGGATCGGTGGGTCCGTTTCCGGTGCGCATACCGATGATCGACATCGAGACCATCGGCACCGGCGGCGGCTCGATCGCCTGGATCAGCCGCGAGGGCCATCTCAAGGTTGGCCCGCGCAGCGCCGGCGCCGAGCCCGGACCGATGTGCTACCCGAATGGCGGCAGCGAGCCGACCATCACCGACGCCAATCTCGTGTTGGGGCGGATTCCGCCATCCCTGATCGGCGGCGGCATTGCGCTCAATGTCGGGCGCGCGCGGGATGGTATCGCTGCACTCGCCGCACGGTTGCCCGGCAACATGAGCGTCGAAAAGCTCGCCAGCGGAATCATCGAGATTGCGAACTGGAATCAGGCCAACGCGATCCGGCAAATGACGATCCAGCGCGGTATCGATCCGCGCGCTTTCGCATTGCTGTCCTTTGGCGGCGCGGGGCCGGCGCAATCCACCGCGGTGATGGACCTGCTGGCGATGAAGGCCTGCATCGTGCCGCCGAATCCCGGCAATCTTTCGGCCTTCGGCCTGCTCGCGGTGGATTGGCGCACCGATCATATCGTCACCAAGGTGATGCATGAGGATGCGATCGATCTTGCCGATGTCACCGCGCGCTATGCCGCGCTCGAGCGCGACGCGATCGCAACGCTTGAGCGCGACGGCATCGAGGCATCGCGCATCAGGCTCGTGCGCGAGGCCGACATTCGTTATGCCGGCCAGTCGATGGAAGTGCGCGTCACTGCGCCTTCCGGTGCGGTGAATGCGTCATTTCTGTCTGCGCTGATCGGCGCCTTCAACGCGGCCCATCGCAGGACCTTCGGCTATGACTATGCCGGCCAGCAGAAGATCGAACTGGTGAATCTCTGTGTCTCAGGCTTCGGACTGATTGAACGGCCGCAGATGCCAAGGATTGCCGGGCGCGCGGGAAAACCGGTTCCGAAGGCCAGCAGGAGGGTCTATTTCGGCTCCGAGTTTCAGGATACGCCAATCTTTGACCGCGCATCGCTGCCGCCGGCGAGCCAGATCAGCGGGGCCGCTGTCATCGAGGAGTTCGGTTCGACGACGGTGGTATTTCCCGGTCAATCTGTTGAAGTCGACCCGCACGGCATCCTTGTCATCCGCTCGGTTTCATCGAAGGAGGCGCCTCGATGAATATACACGCTACGTCCCATCCGTGGCCGATCTCACCGCAGCGTGAAACGGTGCCGGTCGACCCGATCGTATTGCAAATCGTCGAAGGAACGCTGAATTCGATCGAAGCCGAAATCGAATTCGCCATCGAGCGCACGGCGCGCAGCCCGATGATTCGCGAAGCCCATGATTTCCGGGTCGGGCTGTTTGATCGTTACTGCCGCAAGCTGACGGGGCGTTCCTATTCGGCGATGCCGAATGCCGTGGTGCGGGATTTCCCGCCCGACACCATGAAACCCGGCGACGTCTTCCTGATGAACGACACCTATTTAACGGAAGGCTCGATCGGCCATTTGCCCGATCTATGCAGTACGGTGCCGGTATTTCACGAAGGCGAGGTGGTCGCCTACATCCAGGCATTTGGTCATCATGACGATGTCGGCGGTCGCGTCCCCGGCTCGATGCCGGGCACCGCGGCCACGGTTTTCGAGGAAGGTATCGCCATTCCGCCGGTGAGGATTTACAGCGAAGGCGTGCGCAATGAAGCCGTCTTCACCATCGTTCGCCGCAATACGAGGGTGCCGGAAATGCTGTCGGCCGATCTGGACAGCGAGATTCAGGCCTGCCTGATGGGCGCGCGCCGGATGAGTGCACTGTTCGAGCGCTTTGGCCGGGAGCAGGTCGAAGCCTGCTTTCAGGCGATCCTCGACAAATGCCGCGACATCTATCGCAACGAACTGCTCGCAAAGATTGCCGATGGCGAATATTCCTGGGAGGACTACGTCGAACACGACGGTATTACCGACCCGAAGCTCCACAAGCTCGCGTTGAAGATGACTAAGAACGGCGACAAAATCACGCTCGACTTCAACGGCACCGACCCGCAATCGGACGGCCCGATCAATTGGCCGGCGGACTATGCCGATGGCGCGTTCCTGATCAAATGGATCGCGCCGATCTTGCGCAACCTTGCCGATACGCCCGAACGCGCCGCCGAAATCCATGTCAACGAAGGCGTATGCGAGGTCTTCGAGGTGATCTTTCCTCCGAAGGGTACGCTGATCACGCCGGAATGGCCGGCCGCGACCAACGCGCGCTCCTTCGTGCTGCTGCGTTGTCTCGGCTTGCTGGCCGGAGTGGTCGCGCAGGCGGTCGACGGCCGCATGCCGGCGGATCAGGAGACCATCCGCTACACCGGGTTTTTCGGTACGGATCTCGAAGGCAAGCCGTTTCTGTCGCGCGAGGTGCTGGGCGGCGGCTCCGGCGGTCGCTATTACGCCGACGGCAACGACGCGATCCACATCGTGCCGGATTCGCGCAACCAGCCGGCTGAATTTACCGAGACGCGGTTTCCGCTGTTGGTGGAGAAGCTTGCGCTGCGAACCGATTCCGGAGGCGCGGGCCTGCGCCGCGGCGGGCTCGGATATGAGAAGCATTATCGCGCGCTGGTCGATTGCCGTACCATCGTCACCGCCGACCGGGTACGGCTCGGTTGTTACGGATTGAACGGCGGCAAAGCCGGCCAGCCATTTTGCGTGACAGTGGACGCCGAAGCCGAAGGTTATGACCTTGGCGGTCTCGTCGACGGTGAAACTGTCCTGAAAGGGCAGGTGGTTCGCGTGGTGACGACCGGCGGTGGTGGCTGGGGCGATCCATTGCAGCGTGAATTGGAGTTGGTATTGCGCGACGTCATCGAGGGCCGGGTCTCGCCTGTGAGCGCCGAGGCTGACTATGGCGTGGTATTCAGGAACGCCGGTAAAGCCGATCAGCCCGAGATAGACGAGGCGGCGACCAGACAGCGCCGTGCCGAAATGGCGAAGGCCAAAAATATCCCGACCGGCATGATTGACCGCGGCGAGGGCTATGAAAAGATGCTCCGCGGTGAGCACAGGCCGCGGATGCGCTGAGAGGCAGATGAAGCGAAGGCAAGGTCGGAGTTCACACGAATGGCCATTGAAGTTGCGAAGGTCGAGCTGAAGACCGTCCAGGACGCGAGCGGCCTTGAGGGATTGATCGCGGCCGGCAAGTTCCGCGCCGACGAGGTCATCGGGGTGATCGGCAAGACCGAAGGCAATGGCGGGGTTAACGACTTCACCCGCATTCTGGCCGACCAGGCTTTTCGCCGTGTGCTGCTCAGGCGCGGCACGCGCTCCGAGGCGGAGATCCATAACATCCCGATGGTTTGGTCGGGCGGCTGCGATGGCGTCATCACGCCGCATGCCACCATCTTCGCGCGCAACAACAAGACCGGCCCCGCCGATAAGTCGCGGCTGGTGATTGGCACCGCGCTGAGCGCCGAACTGCTGCCCGAGGATATCGGACGTCCGGCGATGGTTCACAAGGTCGCCGATGCTGTGAAGGCGGCCATGAAGGATGCCGGCATCACTGATCCCAAGGATGTGCATTACGTCCAGACCAAGACGCCGCTTCTGACCATCGATTCGGTTCGCGATGCGGAGCAGCGCCATCAGACCCTAGCGTGTGAAGTCCATGACTCCATGGGCGTGTCGAACGGGACCACAGCGCTCGGCATTGCCGTGGCGCTGGGCGAGGTGCCGATGCCCAAAGCCGAGCAGATCTGCAAGGATCTCGATCTTTACTCTTCGGTTGCGTCCTGTTCCTCAGGCGTGGAACTGACCCAGGCGCAGATCGTGTTGTTGGGCAACAAGGCCGGCGCCGGCGGCCGCTACCGCATCGGCCATTCGGTCATGCGCGACGCGTTGGATATCGATGGAATCTACGATTCAATCCGCAACGCCGGTATTGAGTTGCCGGAAAGGCCGCGGTCGGAAGACCTCAAAGGGCGCGTCGTCAATTGTTTCATGAAATGCGAGGCAGACCGCAGGGGCGTGCTGCGCGGTCGGCGGCAGATCATGCTCGACGATTCCGATGTTCATCACCACCGGCATTCCAAGGCCGCGGTTGGCGGCGTGGCGGCGACCGCGATCGGCGATCCAGCCGTGTTCGTCTCGGTCGATGCCATGCATCAGGGCCCACATGGTGGCGGTCCGGTGATCGCGATTGTCGAGCTCGACGAATAAAGTCCGATATGACAGAGAATCTGAGCCGAGCGACGGCCGTTGGACTGGCATCGATGATCGCTAGCAGGGCGGTCAGCCCGGTCGAGGTGCTCGACGCGCATCTCGCTACCATTGCGCGCGTCAATCCGAGGCTCAATGCCATCGTGACGCTGGTGGCGGACGCCGCGCGCGCTTTGGCGAAAGACGCCGAAGCGGCCGTGATGCGCGGGGACAGGCTGGGCGCGCTGCACGGTCTACCAGTTGCGATCAAGGACGTGACGCCGACGGCGGGCATCCGCACCACCTATGGCTCGCCGCTGTTCAAGGACAACGTGCCGGCCGAAGACGCCGAAGCGGTGCGGCGGCTGAAGGCGGCCGGCGCCATCGTCATCGGCAAGACCAACACGCCCGAGTTTGCCGCCGGCGCCAATACCTTCAACGACGTGTTCGGCGTTACGCGAAATCCCTGGAATCCGGCGTTGAGCCCGGCGGGCTCCTCCGGTGGTTCGGCGGTTGCGGTAGCAACCGGAATGGTGCCGTTGGCGCAAGGCACGGATTTCGGCTGTTCGATCCGCATGCCGGCGTCGTTCTGCGGCATCGTCGGCATTCGACCGACACCCGGATTGACGCCGAACTGGCCGATGCCGCTCGCCTGGGACCCCGGCCAGGTCCACGGGCCGCTGGCACGCACGGCCGAGGATGCGGCGCTGATGCTGGATGCCCTCGTTGGCTTTAGCCGCGCTTCGCCGATTTCGGTCGCGCCACCATGGGCCAGCGCCCACGCGATCGTTGCGAAAACCAACGACGCCAACGGCCTGCGCATCGCCTACGTGTCCGATATCGCGGGCATCGGCGTCGAGCCGGAAATCGACGACATCTGCCGGGAGGCCGCGATGTCGCTCCGCGATGCGGGAGCCGCAGTGGATGAGATCGCGTTCGACATTTCCGACGGCAAATCGCCGTATCAGGCATGGCGTGGCCTGTGGATGGTCGGACAGCAATTTGCCAATCTCGACCATCTGGAGGAATTCGGGGTCAATCTGAAAGGCAACGTCGAGGCGGGCCTCAAGGTGACCCCGCTTGATTTCGGCGCATCCGAGCAGAAGCGCGCGCAGCTATTCCAGCGCTTCGCAAAATTATTCGAGCGGTACGATCTGCTGATCACGCCTCAGTCGCCGGTAAAGCAGTTTCCGGTGGAGATGAATTTTCCGACTCTGATCAATGGCAAGAAGCTCGACAATTACACCGACTGGATTGCCGGCTCGTTTTTGATCACGCTGATGAGCTTGCCCGGCGGGAGCGTACCGGCGGGTAAAACCAGCGATGCATTGCCGGTCGGAATCCAGATCGTCGGCCCGCGCTTCGAGGAACCGCTGATCCTGTCCGTCATGAAGATTGTGCAGCAGACCCACCCTATTGGCTGGCCGCCTCACGCTTGATATGCGGCAGCGATACGCGCGACGAAGTTGGCAAGCGAAGTCGGCGGACGCCCGAGCAACCAGCCGAGCACATTCGAGTTGCCTGTGAGGCCGTCGCGCGCATAGGCGCCAAACATTTTTATCAGTGTCTGGCGTGAATGGTCATCCATGCCGGCTGCGCGGGCGCGATGCTCCCAGCTTTCGATGGGCTCCGCCTCGGCTCGAACCGGCTTGTTGAGGGCCGTCCCAAAGATCTCGGCGACCTCGATCTGGCTCAGTGGCGGCGTTCCGACAAGCTCGTACGTTGCACCCGAATGCCTGGAATTCGTCAGCACGGCTGCGGCCGCCTCCGCGATGTCCTCAAGATCGACAAGACTAAGCCGCGTTTCGACCGGGTAGGGTACGCGGTAGATACCGGAGCCAACCATGCGATCCCATTCGGCCAGGATATTCTGCATATAGGCGGTGGGCTGCAGGATGGTGACGTCGAGACCGGAGGAGAACAGCATCTCCTCGACCCGCAGCTTGTTCCAGTGATGCGGCATGGCCTCGATCTGCGGATGCAGGACGGAATGATAGACGAACCGTGAAACACCGGAACGGCTGGCGCTATTGATGAGTGCTTGCGCAAAGGATATTTCGTGCGGACTGACATTCGGGCAGATATGATAGATCGCTTCCGCTCCTCGGGTCGCGTGGTCGAGCGCATGGCGGTCATTCATTTCACCCGCAACGATATCGCGAACACCCATGGCTTTCAGCGCGGCCTCATGCGCCGTGCTTCGGACAAACGCGCGCACCGGCGCGCCGCGTGCGAGGAGCGCGTTGAGGATTGCTTTACCCGTTTTGCCGCCGGCACCCGTGACCAGGATCATGCGAGACCGCCTGAGATGCCTCAACCCCGTGCGTTGCGGGTAAGTTCAAACAATCGGCTCGGGCTCAAGGGAATTTCGAGCAATTCAACTCCGCGGCGTTTCAGATCGAGCGCTTCCTCGATCGCCTGCGCGAACAGGGCTCCGACAGGAATGGCTCCAGCTTCGCCGGCGCCCTTCATGCCCATCGGATTGAGCGGCGATTTCGTCACGGTGTGGCCGAGCTCTACCCGCGGCACTTCAAGTGCGGTCGGCAAGAGGTAGTCCGCCAGCGAAGCGTTCAGCAGCTGGCCCTGGTCGTCGAAGGCCAGTTTTTCGTAGAAGGCATTGCCGATGCCCTGCGCGACGCCACCCTGGATCTGGCCCGCCAGGATCATCGGGTTGATCACGGTGCCGCAGTCATGCACGACGACGTATTTCAGGATTTTCAGATCGAAGGTTCGCGGCTCCATTTCTAGGATCATGGCGTGGACGCCATTGGCCGTCGCACTCATCGGCGGGCCGAAATATTGCGTCGACTCGAGCCCGGGTTCGGTGCCCGGCTGGACTGCCCCGCGCATCGGATTAGCCAGCCGTGCTAGATCGGCGAGGCTGACGAATTTTTCGGGAATTCCGACGATCGAGACTTTGCCGTCCTCGAGCACGAGGTCTTCCTCGGCGCATTCGAACAGATCGCTTGCAAGCTTTAAGGCCTTCTTGCGCACCACCTTGGAGGCTTCGTTGACGGCATTGCCGGCGACCACGGCGCCGCGGCTCGCAAAGGTGCCGGCGCCCCAATAGAACTGATCGGTATCGCCGGTGACGACGTCGACATCGGTGACGGCGACCCCCAGCTGATCGGCGGCGATCTGGGCCAGGACGGTGAAATGTCCCTGGCCCTGGGTGCCGATGCCGGTGGCGACACTGACCTTGCCGTTGGATTGCACCTGAACCTTGGCCCCCTCATAGGGACCGACGCCGGTACCTTCGACGTAACAGGCCACAGCGAGGCCGAGATAACGGCCTTGCTGGCGGGCCGCGGCTTGCTCCTCGCCAAACGCTTTGTAACCGATGGCTTCCAGCGCCATGTCGAGCACCGGTTCATAGTTGCCGCTGTCATATTCAAGCGGCTGGAAATCCTGATAGATGATCTCGTTTTTGTATGGGAATGCTCCGGCCGGAATCAGATTTCGCCTGCGGATATCCGCCCGATCGATGTTCAGTTCATGTGCGGCGAGGTCGAGCAGCCGTTCCATGACAAAGACACCGTGCTGGCGTCCGGCGCCGCGATAGGGCGTGACAAGCGTTAAATTGGTGAACACTTGGGTGAAGGTGCTATCGTAACTCGGCACGACATAGGGGCCGAGCAGGGTGCACTGGCTGTTGATCGGCACGGTCAAGCCGTACGGATCGTAGGCGCCCCCGTCATGCAGAAACACATCCTTGACGCCGAGGATTTTCCCGTCCCGTGTGAGCGCCATCTCGGCATCGTGAATTTGTCCGCGCTCATGGGTGGTGGCGAAGAAGTGCTCGAGCCGGTCCTCAATCCATTTGATGGGCCGGTTCAGCTTCATCGATATCCACGGAAGCAGCACCTCCTCGGGATAAAACATCATGATCTTCGGCCCAAAGCCTCCGCCGATATTGGGCGCGATCACGCGAACCTTCCGCTCATTGAGCCCGAGGATGCCGGCCAGGCCGTTGCGGACGAACACCGGCGCTTGCGTCGTATCCCAGATCGTCATCTGGCCAGCGCGCCCATCCCACTGCGCGACTACGCCGCGGGTTTCGATCGGCGATGAAATACCGTGTTCGTACCGGAAACGGCGTTTGATGATGTGATCGGCCTTCGCGGCCGCCGCAGCATAATTGCCTTTGGTTTGACGGGCGTGGGCCGATATGTTGGATCCGACATCCTCGTGAACCAACGCCGCCCCGGCTTTCAGGGCTTGTTCGATATCGACCACCGCCGGCAGCTGCTCGAGCTCGATATCGATGTCGTCGAGCGCGTCTTCGGCGATATAGCGGCTCTCCGCGATCACAATGACCAGCGGCTCGCCGACATGGCGGATTTTGTCTCTGGCGAGCGGGACCTGGGTGCGCTGGTTGAAGACAATGCCGGCGATCGGGGGAGGGGGGACGAGCAGGGGACCGGGCTTCCAATATTCGCCGAGATCATCGGCGACGTAGGCGGCCACCACGCCGGGGCGCCGCAACGCGCGCGAAACATCGATCTTAAGAATTCGCGCATGCGCGACCTGGCTGCGCAGGAACGCCGCATGCAGCAAGCCGGGTAGCTCGATATCGTCGATGAACAGCGCCCGGCCGGTGAGAAGCCGGTAGTCCTCGTTGCGCTTGATCGGTTCGCCGAACGTACGGGTAGACATCGCGCTAGCCTCGCATCCGTTTGGCCGCCGACATCACGGCATCGACAATGTTCTGGTATCCGGTGCAACGGCAGAGATTGCCCGAAAGCGCCTCACGCACGTCCTCTTCGCTGGGCGAGAAGTTCTCCCCGAGGAATGCCGCCATGGTCATGAGGATGCCCGGCGTACAATAGCCGCATTGCAGACCGTGGTGATCATGCATCGCCTGCTGCAGCGGGTGATATTGTCCGTCCCTGTCCTCAAGTCCCTCAACGGTCGAGATTTCGTGGCTCTCGGCTTGCACGGCGAGCATCAGGCAGGAGCGCACTGGCTCCCCGTCGAGCAGGATCGTGCAGGCGCCGCAGACGCCGTGTTCGCAGCCGACATGGGTGCCGGCGAGGCCCAGATCGTGGCGGAGAAAGTCGCTCAATAGCGTGCGCGATTCGACGCGTCGCTGATAGCGGACGCCGTTCACGGAAAGCGCAACTTCGTGGTCGTCAATGTCCATTGCGCGCCCGCTGATAAGCCGTTTGCATAGCCCGCTCGGTCAGCACGGCCGCAATATGGCGCTGATAGGAGGCCGTCGCGTGAACGCTGCCGCCGGGGTCAATCCTGGTCTGTATCGACTCTGCGACCTCGCGAACCGCCTCTTCCGTCAGCGCTTGCCCGACAACCGTATCGGCCGCTGAGCTGGCATCGATGGGTGTTTCGCCCACCCCGCAAAACGCCAATCGCACCTCCGCGCATTCGTTCCGCTCGCCCAACGTGATCATGGTGGCTATGCCGACGATCGCAAAATCGCCGCGCCGACGTGCAACCTCCATAAAGCACGAGCCGGAACGTGGATGCGGCAATGGCAGTTCGACCCCCACCAGCATTTCATCAGGCTGCAAGTCGGTGGTGAGCGGACCTGCGAAAAAGTCCCGCGCTTCGCACCAGCGCTCGCCTCTTGCCGACTGAATGCAAAGTCTGGCACCGAGCGCGACGGCGATCGCCGGCAGCTCCGATGCCGGATCGGCATGCGAAAGGTTTCCCCCGATCGTACCGCGGGTGCGGATTTGCGGATGTGCAATGTGGGGCAACGCTTCCGCGATCAAGGGAAACATGCCGGCAAAGCCGGCATCACGCTCCAGCCGGCGATAGCGGGTTGTTGCACCGACATATGCACCGCCGCCGTTGTGCCGGCGGACATCGCCTAAACCATCGATACGATTGATGTCGATGAGGACTGCCGGTTGTGCCAACCGAAAATTCATCGCCGGCATCAAGCTCTGTCCGCCGGCAAGAAACTTCGCCTCGTCACCGTATTCTGCCTTGAGCGAGAGTGCCTGCTCAAGCGAGGTCGCTGCGATATATTTGAAGGCGGCCGGCTTCATGGCGCTCGCAACCAATCAGAACGCGGTCTCTGCGCTGTTGGCGAGCCGCTTTTCGAAGTATGAGGTGCGACCTCGCGCAAGTCAAAAGGCAGCGCCTTTTGGCCTATCTGAAAAACCGATAGCGATATGTTTGACCCCGATAGTATTTCTTGCCCATAATTTCTCCGCGTGCGCCAGCACTGGCGCGCTCTTTGCACTCGCGTTCGCCAGTCGCGTTCGCCAGTATCGTTGGGCGGAAATCGCGCTCGCGGCGATCGCGGGAATGGCTTTTTACGGGCTTGTCGCGCTTGCCGAGCGCGCGACCACGTTTTGGCATCCATCCTATCGAACCTGACTCGGCGGGTTCGTCAAGCTTCGGAGTATCGCATGAAAAAACTATTGG
>DASQOU010000288.1:0-2094 GCA_035644295.1 Bradyrhizobium sp. | reverse complement strand
TTCACCGCGCGCTACGCGCCGGAGCGGCTGTTCAAGATCGTGTTCGTGGCGGTGGCATGGTCCGCGGCGGCGCGGCTGCTGGTCGCCCGGGCAAACTGGAAATTCGGTGAGGACCTGCCGCAGGGACCGCTGATGAGGATCTATGGCTTCTTCATCGGGCTGCTGTCCACCCTGATGGGCATCGGCGGTGGATTGTTCGCCAATCTGCTGATGACCTTCTACAGCCGGCCGATCCATCAGGCGGTCGCGACGTCGTCGGCGCTGGCGGTGCTGATCTCGATTCCCGGCGCGCTCGGCTATGTCTATGCCGGCTGGCCCGCGGTAATTCATTATCCCGACGTCGCCGCGCTGCAATTGCCGTTCGCGGTCGGTTACGTCTCGCTGATCGGCGCGCTGCTCGTGATTCCAACCAGCCTGGTGACCGCACCGCTCGGGGTGCGCGCCGCGCATGCGATGTCGAAGCGCACGCTGGAGATGGCATTCGGCTGTTATCTGTTTATCGTGGGAAGCCGGTTTGTGATCAGCCTGCTGTAGCGGCTTTCGCAGGCGCCGGCCTCATGGTTCGAGACGGCGTAACTGCGCCTCCTCACCATGAGGAGTTAATTCGCGTAAATCTTCGCGTAGGTATCCCGCAATATATTCTTCTGCACCTTGCCCATGGCGTTGCGCGGCAATTCATCGACCACGAACACCCGCTTCGGCATCTTGAACTTTGCAAGCCGGCCGTCGAGCGCCTTCAGCACCGAGGTTTCATCGACCTTGGCGCCCTTGTCGCACACCAAAACGGCGGTGACGCCCTCGCCGAAATCGGCATGCGGCACGCCGATCACGGCGGATTCGATCACGCCGGGCATGGCGTCGATCTCGCTTTCGATTTCCTTCGGATACACGTTGAAGCCGCCCGAGATCACCAGATCCTTGCCGCGACCGAGGATATGCACGTAGCCGTCGCCGTCGATCTTGCCAAGATCGCCGGTGATGAAGAAGCCGTCGTCGCGGAATTCGGCTTTGGTCTTTTCCGGCATCCGCCAATATCCCTTGAACACATTCGGGCCCTTGACCTCGATCATGCCGATGCTTTCGCGCGCCAGCTCTTTTCCGCTATCGGGATCGGTGACGCGCACGGTGACACCGGGCAGCGCATGACCGACCGCGCCGGGGACACGATCGCCGTCATAGGGATTGGATGTATTCATGTTGGTCTCGGTCATGCCGTAGCGCTCGAGCACGGCATGGCCGGTGCGTGCGGCCCATTCGCGGTGGGTATCGGCGAGCAGCGGCGCCGAGCCGGAAATGAACAGCCGCATGTGTCTGGTGGATTCTTTGGTCAGCGCCGGGCTTTGCAGGAGGCGCGTATAGAACGTCGGCACGCCCATCAGCACGGTTGAGCGCGCCATCAGCTGGATGATCAGTTCGGGATCGAATTTCGGCAGGAAGATCATCGAGGCGCGGGCGAACAGAGTGACGTTGCTGGCCACGAACAGGCCGTGGGTGTGATAGATCGGCAGCGCGTGAATCAGCACGTCCTTGTCGGTGAAGCGCCAATAGTCGACCAGTGAGAGCGAATTCGACGCGAGATTATCGTGCGTCAGCATCGCGCCCTTGGAACGCCCTGTCGTGCCCGACGTATAGAGGATCGCGGCGAGATCGTCGTCGGCGCGGGCGACGGTGGCGAATTCAGGGCTCGCCTTGGCGGCGGCGTCCGTCAGCGATCCCCGGCCGTCGGCACCCAGCGTCAAGACCTTGGCGCGGACCTTGGCCGCGATCGAGCCTATTCCTTCCGCCTTCGACGGATCGCACACCACCAGCGACGGCTCGGCGTCGGTGATGAAATATTCGAGTTCGTTGAGCGTGTAGGCGGTGTTGAGCGGCAGATAGACCGCACCGGCGCGCACCGCGGCGAGATACAGCACCAGACCCGGCACCGACTTTTCGGTTTGGGCTGCGACGCGGTCGCCGGGCTTGACGCCGCTGTTGACCAGCACATTCGCCATCCGGCCGGCGCGGGCCATCAGGTCGGCATAGCTGATGCGCTGCCCGTCGATGGTTTCGATCGCGAGGCGGTTCGGATCGTCGAGGCTGTCGAACAGGCGG
>DASQOU010000287.1:0-8462 GCA_035644295.1 Bradyrhizobium sp. | reverse complement strand
TTCATCGGCAAAACCATAAAGCCGTATGTCGCAGGTCGCGATCTCCTGAGCTATGTCGAGGCGATCCTGCGCGTCTACAACCAGTATGGGCGCCGCGACAACATCTACAAGGCGCGCATCAAGATCCTGGTGCATGAGCTCGGCATCGAGAAGTTCGCTAGTGAGGTCGAGGAAGAATGGCTCGCGATGCGCGATAGCGCGTTGACGCTGGATCAGGCCGTCGTCGAGGACGTTCGTTCGCGCTTCAGCTATCCGGCCTACGAAAAACTGCCACACATGCCGGAGGAATTGAAGAAGGCCGCGCATGACCCGTTTTTTGAGCGGTGGCGGAAGAACTCGGTGTTCACGCACAAGGTGCAGGGTTATGCGATCGTGACGTTGTCGCTGAAACCGGTGGGCGGACCGCCCGGCGACGCCACTGCCGACCAGATGGATGCGGTCGCCGATCTCGCCGACAAATATTCCTTCGGCGAAATTCGGGTCGGACATGAGCAAAACCTCGCGTTGCCCCATGTCGCAAAACGCGACCTGCCGGCGCTTTGGAAAGCCCTCGACAAAATCGGGCTGGCGACACCGAACATCAATCTGGTCTCCGACATCATCGCCTGCCCGGGGCTGGATTATTGCTCGCTGGCCAATGCGCGCTCGATTCCGATCGCCCAGGAATTGACCCGGCGCTTTGCCAATCACGACACCGCCGAGCTGATCGGGCGCCTGCACATCAATATCTCCGGCTGCATCAATGCCTGCGGCCATCATCACGTCGGCCATATCGGCATTCTCGGCGTCGAGAAGAATGACGAGGAATTCTACCAGATCACGATCGGCGGCCGCGCCGACGAGAACGCCGAGGTCGGCAAGTTGATCGGGCCCGCCGTGCCCTATGGTGAAGTCGCCGACGTGGTCGAGGATATCGTTGAAGCCTATCTGGCGTTGCGTGCGCGCCCCGACGAGCTTTTCGTCGACACGGTGAAGCGGCTAGGCGTCGAACCTTTCAGGGAGCGGGTCTATGCCACTCGTTAAGCAGGGAAGAATAGCGACCGACAGCTTCGTCCATGTCGGCGATGGCGCCGAACTGCCGGGCGACGGCGCGGTGTTGGTTTCGGCGGCGCGGTTTCTCGAAGATCCGCAAGCGCTGTTGCAGCGTGCGGGCAAGCTGGGGGTGATCTGGCCGAACAATCGCGACGTCGATGATCTCGTGCCCTGGCTCGACCGGCTCGCGGCGGTTGCTTTGGTGTTTCCGACCTTCCGCGACGGCCGGGCCTACAGCCAGGCGCGATTGCTGCGCGAACGACATGGTTATGACGGGGAATTGCGCGCCACCGGCCAGGTGCTGCGGGACCAGTTCGTGTTCATGCTGCGCGCCGGATTTAATGCTTTTGAGGTCAAGAAGGAGAGCGATGCGGAAGCGTTCGCTGCGACCATCCAGCGCTACTCGGTGTTCTACCAGCCGACCGGTGATGGCCGCGTCACGGCGCTTCACCGGCGGATGCAACAGCGTCATTCGGAGAGTGCCGGCCAGTGAGTGATGTTGCGCACCCAGCTTTAGCAGAGCGGCCGGCAGGAGCGCCGGATTTGCCGGCTGCGGAAGAGCTTGATCGGAGGCTTCGTCATGCCGCGCCGGCGGAGGTGATCGCCACCGCCTTGCAGGCTGTCGGACGCGAGCGTCTCGCTTTGGTCTCGTCCTTCGGTACCGAATCGGCAGCGCTGCTCAAGGTGATGGCCGACGTCGACCCAGCGATCCCGGTGATCTTTCTCGACACCGGATGGCTGTTTGAGGAAACGCTGGCCTACCGCGACACGCTGATCGCGACGCTCGGCTTGCGCGACGTCCGCTCGATCAAGCCGCTGGAGGAGACGCTGCGCCGGCAGGATCCCGATCGCGAGTTGTGGTTCTCCGATCCCGATGCCTGCTGCTTCATCCGCAAAGTCGAGCCGTTGAAGCGGGCGTTGGCGCCTTTCAGCGCCTGGATCAATGGACGCAAGCGATTCCAGGGTGGCCTGCGCGCGGCCATCCCCGTGGTCGAGGATGACGGCATGCGGTTGAAGTTCAACCCATTCGCCAACGTTTCGCGCGAGGAAATCGAGGCGATCTACGCGCAGGCAAAACTGCCGCCGCATCCGCTGGTCGCGTCAGGTTTTCTCTCGGTCGGATGCATGCCCTGCACCAGCCGAACCTCACCGGACGAGGATGCGCGCGCTGGCCGCTGGCGCGGCCGGCCGAAGACCGAATGCGGCATCCATACCGTCACGACGTCGTAGAGCGGATTCGTCATTCCCGGAATGACCGCTGAAATCGGCGCTCGTTCACCATTCAGCCACGGTTTGCATGCAACAACCGAAGTCACTCTGGGGGACCCTTCATGCGCGCGTTGGTCGCGATTATCGGGCTGTTGGCGCTTAGTGGCTGTGCGGCGGATGTTTCGGTCGACCAGCCGAGCATGTATTTCAACATGGCCGAGGGCGGCGCCAAGCTCGATCCCCAGGCCGCGGCGACGATGATTTCACTCTACCGGAAGAACAATGGTCTCGGCGCCGTGGTGGTCGATCCCCAGCTGATGAAGGTTGCGGAGGCGCAGTCGCAGGCGATGGCCAGCCGCAACAAGCTCGATCACGACGTCAAGGCGCCGCTGCCGAAGCGCCTGAATGCAGCCGGATATCCCGCGACGCTGTCGGTGGAAAATGTGTCCGCCGGCTACCATACCCTGGCCGAGGCGTTTTCCGGCTGGCGCGACTCGCCTCCGCATCGAGCAAATATGCTTCAAAATGGTGTCACAAAATTAGGCATTGCGGCGAGCTATGCTCCGAACACCAAGTACAAGGTATTCTGGACGCTCATTCTTGCGTCGACCGAACCACGCGATCAACTCGGTGTGAGAATCCCTTCGGCTGCTCTCGCTGATTGACGCCATCGCGAACAGACGCCACGCTGTATTCTTATCTTCCGGTCGAGCCGAGGGCGATGATGAAATCTGCCGATCCCGCGCCATCCAGCATACCTGCGACCGCACGGCGGGTGCTCGTCCTGCAAGGCGGCGGTGCACTCGGCTCCTATCAGGCCGGTGCTTACCAGGCGCTGTGTCACTTCGATTTCGAACCGGACTGGATTGCCGGCATCTCGATCGGCGCCATCAATGCCGCGATTATCGCCGGTAACGCCCCCGAGCAGCGGGTGAAGCGCTTGAAGGAATTCTGGGAGATGGTTTCCTCGCCGGTGCCCTGGAATCCGGTCAGCAAGGGTGACCACGGGCGATCGCTGTTCAATGAAGCCAGCGCCGCCCTGATCGCCACGTTCGGCGTACCCGGCTTTTTCCAGCCGCGGTTTCCGCCGGCGCCGCTTTGGCCGCCAGGCAGTCCGCAGTCGCAGAGTTATTACGACACTGCGCCGCTTCGCGCGACACTGGAACGTCTGGTCGATTTCGACCGGATCAACGATCTGAAGACCCGGCTTAGCGTCGGTGCGGTGAGCGTGACATCGGGCAACTTCAAATATTTCGACAATTTCGAATTCAAGAAGCTCGGCAAGAAGATCGGGCCCGAACATATCATGGCGTCCGGCGCGTTGCCACCGGGCTTTCCTTCGATCGAGATTGAAGGCGAGCATTATTGGGACGGTGGCATCGCCACCAATACGCCGCTCGATTATGTGCTCGATGAAGAGGTCAACCAGGATCTGCTGATTTTCCAGGTCGACCTGTTCAGCGCGCGCGGGCCCCTGCCGGTTTCCCTGCTCGAGGCCGCCGAGCGCGAAAAGGACATCCGCTTTTCAAGCCGCACCCGCATGAATACCGACAAGAACCGGCAAATTCACAACACCCGCAAGGCGCTGCGCGAGCTGATGGGCAAGTTACCCGACTATCTCAGGAACGATCCGTCGGTAGAGATTCTTTGCCAGGCGGCCAAGGAAAACACCGTCACGGTGATGCACCTGATCTACCGCAGCAAGAACTACGAATCGTCCTCCAAGGACTACGATTTTTCACACGTCGGCATGGTCGAGCACTGGAACTCCGGCGTGCGCGACGTTCATCTGTCGATGCGCCACAAGGACTGGCTCGAGCGACCGCAGTCCGGCGAAACCATGATGACCTACGATCTCACGAAGGACGGTCGTCCCGAGGCCTTCGGCGGCAAACAGGAGTGAAACAATGGGTACATTGACAGGCAAGACCGCGGTAGTGACCGGCTCGACCAGTGGCATTGGATTGGCGTATGCGCGCGCTTTCGCGGGCGCCGGCGCCAACATTGTCATCAATGGCATGGGCGCGCCTGCCGACATCGAACGGGAGCGTGCCGCGATCGAGACCGACTTCAAAGTCAGGGCCGTCCACTCACCCGCCGATATGACCAAGCCCGCGGAGATCGCCGACATGATAGCGCTCGGCGAAAAGACGTTCGGCTCGGTCGACGTGCTCGTCAACAATGCCGGCATCCAGTTCGTCTCGCCGATCGAGGAATTTCCGGTCGACAAATGGGACGCGATCATTGCGATCAACCTGTCGGCGGCGTTTCACGCCATCCGCGCGGTGGTGCCAGGCATGAAGAAGCGCGGCTGGGGCCGTATCATCAATACGGCGTCGGCGCATTCGCTGGTGGCCTCGCCGTTCAAGTCGGCCTACGTCTCGGCCAAGCACGGCATCGCCGGCCTCACCAAGACCGTGGCGCTGGAAGTTGCGACCTTCAAGATCACCTGCAACTGCATCAGTCCTGGTTATGTCTGGACGCCGCTGGTCGAGAAGCAGATTCCCGACACCATGAAGGCGCGCAACATGACCAAGGAACAGGTCATCCATGACGTTCTGCTCGCAGCGCAGCCGACCAAGGAGTTCGTCACCTCCGAGCAGGTCGCAGCGCTGGCGCTGTTTTTGTGCGGCGACGACGCATCGCAGATCACCGGCGCCAATCTCTCAATCGACGGCGGCTGGACCGCGGAGTAGGGGCCTTTCTGGGCCTTCCCCGCCGGTTGCGGGAAGGCACAGTTTGCTACTCCTGGTCAGTCTTTAAAGGTCGCATCGACGTGTGCCGGATATGCAGAATTTCGATGGTGTCGTTCCTCACCTGGTAGAAGATGCGGAATGGATACCGCACGACCGAAGCGGCCCGAACTTGAGAGCGCTGCGAGACGCGTGGGGAGGATTCGGGCGCGCGGCAGATCCGATCAATGACGCTTTCGAGCCGCCGCCCAATTGACACCGCTATCAGGGGGCTGGCGCCGGCTGTGTAGTAGGTCGCGATGGCGTTGAGATCAGCCAAGGCTCGCCGCGAATAGACGAGCTTCATGCAGAACGAAATTTCGCAAACGTCGCCTCGATCTCGGCATCGGACGCGACCTCCCCGCGATCGACGGCAGCGATCGCGGCGTCAATGATCTGCAATTCATCTCGGGTGGCGAGATAATCCTGGTCCCGCAATTCGCTTTCGATCTGTTGGGCAACAGCAACCAGTTCCTCCTGCGCCTCTTCGGGCCAGGATTGCACACGCTCCAACAGGTTTTTGAGGTCCGCCGCAGTCATAGGGGTTTATATCACGCAAGAGGCTATTTTCCAACCGCTACGGCGTGCGCTAGGAGTCCCGCTTCCCGAACGCCAACACGTGAAGCCCAAGCCGGCGGCGCACGATCCAGAACAACAGCACGGTCTCGAACGTGAGCGAGATCGAGGTTGCCGCCGCGGCGCCATGGCCGCCGTACCGCGGCACCAGTACAACGCACAGCCCGACGTTCATGACGAAGGCCAGGGCATAGGCCAGCGCGCAGATATATTGGTGGCCGAGCATATTCAGCAGCCGCTCCACCGGTCCGATCGCGGAGCGCACGACGAGGCCTATTGCCGCGACGAACATGATGTCGTAGCCGATCACGAATTGCGGCCCGAACAGCCAAAGCAGCGGCTTGCCGAGAGCCAACAGGAGGATGGTCGCGGCGAGCGAGGGCCAGAACGTCCATTTGATCGCGTGCGCGACATAGGCCGACAGCCGCGTCTCATCGCCGATCGCGTGATACTCGGCAAAACGATGTGCCGTCGTCGCCGACATCGCGTAATGAATGAACGATACCAGCGCCAGCGTCTTCACCACAGCGAAATAGACGCCGACCTCCTCGGAGGAACGGAATTGTTGCAGCACCAGCACGTCGGTATAGGACAACAGTAGGTAAAAACCCTCGACCATCAGGACCGGCAGCGAGACGGCCAGCCAGCCGCTGATATCGTAGGTCTTCGGACCGGGCTCGACGTGATGGGCGAGGCGGCGGTTCAGCACCACCATCTGGCCAATCATGGCGATCCAGACCGCAGCCGCACTCGCCAGCATTGCGGCCGTCGCCCCGAGATTGAAGCCCAGCGCAAACATGCCGGCGGTGACGCCGATGATCAACGACTGGCGGACGATGAATTGCGGCATCAGGCCGAGCCGCATCCAGTCGTGCGAGCGCGCGATGCCGTCCTGGGTGTTGGCCACGACAAAGGCCGGCAACGTGATGCAGCCGATGTAAAGCGGAACAATCGTATCGGCGCCGATCGACGGCGACAGCAATTTCACAACACCAGCCAGCAACCCTGAAACAACCAGAGAGACGACAAGAACCATCCACCGGCTGCCGGAGAGAAAGCCGCGCAGCAGCGCGTGCTCGCCACGGGCGCGATATTCCGGAATGATTTTCTGCGCCGAGACCGAGATGCCGAAATCCATCATGCTGCCGAGCAGCAACACCCAGGTCCAGACATAAACATAGATGCCGTAATCGGAGCCACCCATCCAGCGCGCGAGCAGAATTTGCGAGAGATAGGCGAGGGCGGCGCTGACGACGCGGATGACAAAAATCGTGCCGGCGAGGCGCCTGGTCAGCGAGGCTTCGCTGGAGCCACCAGCAGAGCCGCCAACGGTGCTGCCAAGCATCGCTCGCAACCGCGCGAGCAAGCCCCGGGGCAGCGTTGTTGCGGGTTGAGCGTCCATCACGGCCAAAGCGGGAAATCCTCAGACCGCTACGGGATGCGGCGATGGCTTCCGCGTATCAACTATTCGTTAAGATTCGGTTGGGTGGCCAACTCCGTGCCGTCGTTCCGGGGCGTGCGAAGCACGAGCCCGGAATCTCGAGATTCCCCGATGTGCAATTGCACATCTGAGGCCCACGCGAAGACGCGTGTCCCGGAATGACCCTTCGGGTCACTCCAGATTGATATTGAATTCGTAGGAGCGGTCGCCGCCGACCAGCGTCATTTTGAGGGCAGCGCCTTCGGGATTGGTCCCCGGCGGCACGCCGTCAAGTTCGAAGGCAAAGCGCTTGACCCCGGGCGGGCTGTGTTCGAGCAACTTTGGAACCGGCAGCGCCCAGTCCGGGGTTGGTCCCTCGACAAACAGATTGACTGTTCGCGCATCGGGCGAGAGCACGTCGACCAGCACGGTTGATTTGCCGTCGCGTTTGACGTTGCGGATGGTCAGCGGGTTGGGATCGCCGACGCTGGCCGGTTTGGGAACCGTGTCGAGCGCGGCGAACAGCACGTTGTCTTCGGTGCTCGCGACGCTCGCGAAGGAAAGCTCGGTGCTGGCTTCGACGGGAATGCAAAGTTTCTCGCACGCCGCGTAGCTGATATCGGCGCGGAGCATAACCGGCCGGTCGGTGTTCTTCGGAACGATACGCAAGGGCAGCACGACCTGGTGGTGATAACCCAGCGAGGTGCCACCGGCGCCGTCGTCGAATTTCATCGGAGCGGGCCACAGAACGGTCACCGCCTCGACATTGTCCGATTTTGAGAAGTCGAAACGCGGCGGAACACCGGAATCGCCGGAGGTACGCCAGTAGGTTTTCCATCCGGGGTCAAGCTGAATGGCGATACCGCCGAGCAGCACTGAGCCGCTGCGCGATCCCGCAATCAACCGGACAGCGGAGTGCGTACCCCGTTGCCAGGGCGAAGCGTCCTGGGCGCGTGCCTCGATCGACAGCGATGACGCCAAGGCGCTCACGGTAAAGGCGGTCAAGGCAAAGCCGAGTGCGGCTCGCACGGGAACTACAACGGTCATGGGATGTCATTACAGTGAAGCGAGATCGTAAGCCATTGAATTGCTTGTGATGGATTGCGAAACATACCGCCGTGCTTGATTGACAGGACCGCCACCCAATATCAGGATATATCCTGAAACGAGAGTCCCTGCGGATGGACCCTGAAGGCAAAAAGCCGAAAAGGTTTCGCCCCAATCGCGCCGGCGCTGGTGGCGGATCGGCGGATCAAGGCTATCTCGACGGTCGGTTGCTGATCGCCATGCCCGTGATGGGTGATCCGCGCTTCGAGCGCTCGGTGATTTATCTCTGTGCGCATTCGGCCGAGGGTGCCATGGGCATCATCGTCAATCGTCCGGCGGGCAGCATCGACTTTCCCGGACTGTTGGTGCAACTCGACATCATCAAGAAGGCCGACCAGATCAAGCTGCCGGAAAATGCCGAGACCATGAGGGTCTTGAAGGGCGGT
>DASQOU010000286.1:0-3962 GCA_035644295.1 Bradyrhizobium sp. | reverse complement strand
GGGACTGTCGGCGCCGCTGCCGTCCTCGGCTTCGGCACCAGGTGACGTCGAAAACGACATGAACGTGCCGGGAGCGCCGGTCTTCGCATCGACGATCGCCAGCCCGTGGCCTGCGCTGCGGTTGATCGCGGGGAATGGGTTATTGCGGCACGCATCGAGCAGCAAGATGCGGGTCTTGCTGGGCACCGACGTCAATGTGTTGAGGACGTCGTTGAGACGAATCGCCTGCAACGGAATGTCGGTTTCCCGCTTCGGATCGACGTCCACGGGTACGAGAAAATTCTCGCCATCGATCTGGAGGCCATGGCCCGCATAGAAGACGAGTGCGACGGTATCGGGGCCTTTCGCCGCCACTTTTGCCGCGAAGTCGCCGACCTTCTCACGCATCTCGTTCTGCGAGAGATCGGCGGCATCCATCACTTCGAACCCGGCATTGCCGAGCAATTGGGACATCGCCCTGGCGTCGTTTGCCGGATTGGGAAGCGGAACTACGGCACGGTAATTGGACTGGCCGATGACGAGCGCAACACGACTCTCGGCAAATGCCGCGTGCGAGCCCAATAATATTCCCGCTGCCATCAGCGTATGGTGAAGGAAGGGACGATACATGCTGACACCTCCAGGGTAACAGGTTGGTCAGTCGTTATCGTCCGCAGGTTCAAGTCCAGATTCAGAAACCTACCTATTTCGGTTTCCTGGCAGGCTCTGCAGGACGCATGCTGCCCCACGGATCGTACTTTTCCTTGGAATCCGGGATTCTTTCGAGCGCGGCCTTGTAGGCCTTCTCATCGATTTTCTTTTCCGGCCGCTCGGTCTTTTTTTCGTCGCCTTGATGACGCTTGGCGTTCATCTGGGCGTGCGCTGGCATTGCGATCAACGCCAGCGTGACCGCCGCGACCGTGAGGGTCTTCGCCACCTCTGCCTCCCCTGCCATTCTGCCGGCAAACCTACCGCGACCCGATCATGACAAACAAGGGAACGTCGTGGCGGCACACGATAGCGTGCTCGCCGCCCGCTTCAGCAATTGTTGATGGCCAAGGGGCGTCAATTGACCGCACCGCGCCCAATCCTGGCCACGACGTAGGATAATGTCGGCGAATGCGGTGGCGAATTGTTTATGCGGCGTCGATGGCGGGCGCGGCGCTCGCGCAGGCGGGCTGCGGCATCGCCGCTCGCCGGTGCCGGAATTCATGCGCGCCAGAGCCACTGAGCCGATGCCGCCCGAACCGCCGCCCGATGTCAGCCGACTGGTTCGCGAACAACTGGATTCAGTATTCATCGCCGCCTCGTACCCGCGCCAAGTGCAGGTCTCGCCGCCGTTGCACGAGCCGCAAGGCTCGGGCTGGACCGCTTGCGTCAGGGCCGAACTTACTTCCGCCACGGGCCAACCGCTGGGGACCCAGACCTATCGCATCACCATCAGCGGCGGCGCCATCATCGACCGGCGCCGCGCCGAGGCCGAAGACAACCGCGCATCCGAGACCTACCAGCCGATCTGACGGCTCGGCGCCGTTCCCGGCCGAATGGCTCAAGCCGGCGGCTGAACGCGTCAAACAGTTCAGGATTGGCGATGCCACCGCCACCGCGATGCCGACATTGACGCGCCCGAGCGCGGCCGTCACGACATCGGACCGGCTTCCATAACTTCTCCCCGTGCAATTCAGCGAGGGCTAACATCTGGTATAAATGTCCGTGGAGCTTGACCTCGGTCGACCGCGATTGAACAAAATCCGGGCGAAAATGACAAAATCGAAGGGGGTACGGTTGAGGGCCGTTCTGGACTCCAGGTTTGGTGCGGCCGATTACCCTGTGCCCATGAGGGATCGAGTTTAAATGGATGTCGGGACATGGCTAAGCGGTCTGGGCTTGGGTCAATACGAAGCCGTCTTTCGTGAAAGCGAAATTGACGCCGACGTTCTGACAGAGCTGACCGACCAACACCTCAAAGACCTGGGTATTGCACTCGGGCACCGGCTGAAGCTGCTGCGCGCGATCCGGCAGCTTGGCGGCGAAGCAGCGGTCAAGGCGTCGGAACAGCCGAAGCCGCAAGACGCGGCCGATCGGCGTCAACTGACCGTGATGTTCTGCGATCTCGTCGATTCGACCGCATTGACGGCGCAACTCGATCCGGAAGACATGGGCGACCTGCTCCGGGCATTTCAGCGTGCCGTCGCGGCCGCGGTAACCCGCTTCGACGGCCACGTCGCCAAGTGGACGGGGGACGGCGCGAGCGTCTATTTCGGCTATCCCCGCGCCCATGAGGATGACGCCGAACGTGCGACGCGCGCGAGCATTGCGCTGATAGAAGCCGTGGGAAGACTTCGGCGCGAGCACAGCGTCGATCTTGAGGTGCGGATCGGTATTTCAACCGGCCTGGTCGTGGTGGGCGAATTGATCGGCGAAGGCGAGGCGCTCGAGCGCGGCGTCGTCGGGGACACACCGAATCTCGCCTCGCGGCTGCAGGCTCTGGCCCAGCCTGACACCGTCGTGGTCTCTGAATCGACGCGAAGGTTGCTAGGCAGGACATTTGAATTGAAGGCGCTTGGGCCGCTGGAACTCAAGGGCTTCAAGGCTCCGGTTCCCGCCTGGGTGATCGTGGGCGAGCGCGAGAACGTGAGCCGGTTCGATGCGTCGCGCTCGGAGGCCATGACGCCGTTTGTTGGCCGCGAGCAAGAGGTCGCACTTCTCGTCAACCGGTGGCGCCGCGCCGCCAAGGGCGAAGGTCAGGTCGCGCTGTTGTCGGGAGAGGCAGGCATCGGCAAGTCGCGCATTCTGGCGGCGCTGCGCGAACGCATCGGCGACGAACGGCATCTTACGTTCCGCTATCAATGCTCGCCGCATCACGTCAACGACGCGTTCTATCCTGTCATAGGTCAAATCTGGCATGGTGCGGGTTTTGTCAGCGGCGAGCCGGCCGCTTCGCGGCTGGACAAATTGGAGATGATGATCTCCCACACGGGTCTCGAAAGCGGCGAGATCGCGCCTTATCTGGCGTCGTTGCTGGCGATCCCGACCGACGGGCGGTATCCGGCGCTCGAAATGGCTCCAAGCGAACAAAAGGAGCGGACCATTGCCGCGATGATCGCGCTGGTGGTCGGATTCGCGAAAACCGCGCCGCTGCTGATGCTGGTTGAAGACGCGCATTGGATCGATCCCACATCGCTCGATCTGCTCGGCCGGATCGTCGACAGAGTGCAGCACCTGGCCGTGCTGTATGTGGTGACATCCCGAACGGAATTCACCGCGCCATGGGTCGGGCGTCCGCATGTCACCGCCCTCTCGCTCAACCGTTTCGAGCGAAGTCAGGCGGTTACGATGATCGATCGCATCATGTCGAGCAAGGCGCTGCCGGCCGAAGTGCTCGATCAGATCATTGCCAAGACCGACGGCGTACCGCTGTTCGTGGAAGAGCTGACCAAGAGCGTGCTCGAATCCGGCCTGTTGCGCGAGGAAAACGGCGCCTATGTCCTTGCCTCCGCGCTGACGCCGCTGGCCATCCCCTCGACCTTGCACGATTCCCTGACGGCACGGCTCGATCGCCTCTCACCCATCAAGGAGATCGCTCAGATCGGGTCGGCGATCGGGCGCGAGTTCTCCTATGATCTGTTGGAAGCGGTAGCGCCGATCACCGGACAGGCATTGCTGGACGCCCTGCGCCAGCTCATGGAATCCGAACTGATTTATGGCCGCGGCGCGCCGCCCAAGGCGACCTACATTTTCAAGCACGCGCTGGTGCAGGACACCGCATATGTTTCGCTGTTGCGCGGCCGGCGTCAGCGCATTCATGCGGATATAGCGCAGGCGCTGAAGCAGCGCACCGGCGACGAGGAATGTCCGCCCGCCATCATCGCGCATCATTTCACCGAGGCCGGCCTGGCTGAACAGGCGGCGCCGTACTGGCTCGCGGCCGCAGAGCTGGCGCTCTCGCAGTCGGCCCCGGCGGAAGCGGAGGGTCATGCCAG
>DASQOU010000285.1:0-8605 GCA_035644295.1 Bradyrhizobium sp. | reverse complement strand
TGCTCCGGAAAGACCATCTATATTGCAAACTCTCCACGCCGCGGGCCATTGGGGAGGAAGATCGTGCGTATCGCCGTCATCGGCGGAGGCCCCGGGGGCCTCTACTTCAGCTATCTCTGGAAGAAGCGCCACCCGGACGCGCGTATCGATCTGTTCGAACAGAACGCCGCCGGTGCCACTTGGGGCTTTGGCGTGGTGTTCTCCGAGCAGGCGCTCGAATTCCTGCGCGCCGACGACCCGGATACGGTCGATGCGATCGCGCCGAGGATGGAGAGCTGGAAGAACATCACGCTCAATTTGCGCGGCGAAAGCGTCGAGATCGATGGCGTTGGATTTTCCTCGATCGGGCGGCTTGACCTGCTCGGCATCCTGCAGGCGCGCGTTTCATCGGTTGGCGTCACGCCGCGTTACGAAACGCCGGTCGTCTCCGTCGAGCAGTTGACCGGTTACGATCTGATCGTCGCGGCCGATGGCCTCAATTCCCTGGTGCGTCGCGGCTTCGAGGGCGATTTCGGAACCTCGCTATCCTACTCGGCCAACAAGTTCGCCTGGTATGGCACCACGAAGCGGTTCGAGACGCTGTCGCAGACATTTGTGAAGACCGATCTCGGCACGTTCAACGCCCATCACTACCGATATTCGCCCACCATGAGCACCTTCCTGGTCGAATGCGATTTGCCGACCTGGCAGCGATACGGCTTTGCCGGCAAGACGGTCGATGAATCCAGGGCCATTTGCGAGCAGGTGTTCGCCGCCACCCTCGACGGCCACGGACTGGTTTCGAACAAATCGGTCTGGCGCAATTTCCCGTGGATCTGGAACGAGCGCTGGTCGTTTGCGAATATGGTGCTGATTGGCGATGCCCTGCACTCGGCGCATTTCTCGATCGGATCGGGCACGCGGCTCGCCATCGAGGACGCGATCGCGCTCACCAAGGCGCTGGAGGCAGAGTGCGATGTCGCCGCAGCGCTTGGCCGTTACCAAAGCGAGCGCCAGCCGATCGTGAAGAAACTTGTGACGGCGGCGCGCACCAGCGCCGACTGGTACGAAAAATTCCCCGAGCATATGCAGCTCGACTTGATGGATTTCGCTTATAGCTACATCACCCGTTCGGGGCGGATCGACGATGCGCGCCTGCGCGCGATGTCGCCCGCCTTCATGGCGCGGTACGAGGCGAAGCGAGCGCACTCGGCAACGGGAGGCCGGGCATGACGTCGTCCAGGCCGCTTGGAATCGTCGATCAGGTTCCCGCCGACAGCCCCGGCGCACGCGAGATCGGCTTTGCGATTCCGGCAACCTATAATGCGAGCCGCATCCTGTTCGACAATCTCGCCAGGGACCGCGGCGGCCGGCCCGCGCTCACCGGTCCAATGGGTGCGCGCAGCTATGCCGAGCTTTGCGCCGAGGCCTCGCAATGGGGCCACGGCTTTCTCTCGCTTGGACTAAAGCGCGGTGACCGCGTCCTGATGTTCCTCGACGATACCCCGGCCTACCCGGCGGCATTTTTTGGCGCGGTTCGTGCCGGGCTGGTGCCACTGTTGATCAATACGCTGACGCCACCGGACCTCCTGCAGTTTTATCTGTCGGATTCCGCCGCCACCGTCGCCGTTGCCGACGCCGAGTTTTGCGCGCGCTTCGACGCGGTGGCCTGCAAGGATACGCCATTGCACACGCTGATCGCAGTCAATGGCAAAGCCCGTGATCACGCCGTGCCGAATGCCATCGTCGCAGAAGCATGGCTGTCGGCCTTTCCGACCGATCTTGCCGAGGCGCAGACCCACCGCAACGAGATGGCGTTCTGGATGTATTCATCGGGCTCGACCGGCCGGCCCAAGGGCATCGTCCATCTGCAGCATGATATGGCCTATAGTGACCTTGCTTTCGCGCGGAACGTCCTCAAACTAACGCCCGACGACATCTGCTTTTCCGTGCCAAAAATGTTCTTCGCCTACGGCTTTGGCAATTCCGTCACCTTTCCGTTTTCGGCGGGCGCTGCGACGCTTCTTTTGCCCGGCCAGCCGAAGCCTGCCGCGATATTTGATGCGATCGAACGTTTTCGCCCCAGCGTATTCTTCGGATTGCCAACGCTCTATACGTCGCTGACAAAGGCCGAAGGCGTGGGGCAAACCAATTTTTCCTCATTGCGGATGGCGCTGTCCGCCGCCGAAGTGTTGTCCGCCGAAGTCTTCAACGGCTGGAAGACGATGACCGGTCTTGAGATCGTCGAGGGGCTGGGCTCCACGGAAGTGCTGCACATTTACCTCAGCAACCGCCCGGAACAGAAAAAGCTCGGCGCCGCCGGACTTCGCGTGCCCGGCTATGAAATCGCTCTGCGAAACAGCGACGGCCGCGACGTCGGCGATAATGAGGAAGGCATCCTGTGGGTGCGCGGCGATTCCAGCACGCCGCTGTACTGGAACCGGCCCGACAGGTCGGCTGAAACCATCCGCGAGGCGGGGTGGATCTACACCGGCGACCGCTTCGTGCGCGATTCCGATGGCTTTTATTTTTTCCGCGGCCGCGCCGATGATCTGATCAAGATTTCCGGCCAATGGGTCTATCCGCTCGAAGTCGAGCTGTGCCTCGCCGAGCACCCCGACGTGCGCGAATGCGCCGTGTTCGCGGCCGAGCTGCCGGACCGGCGGATGACGCTAAAAGCCGTCGTGGTCATGAACAGCCAAGCGTTCGACAAAGGCGACGCGACAAAGATGCTGCAGGATTTCGTCAAGGCAAAACTGTTGCCCTACAAATATCCGCGCGAGGTGAAATTCATCGACGAATTGCCGAAGACCGGTACGGGCAAGATCGACCGGCAGGCGTTGCTGCGGGTTTAGGAAGATTTGCCAACTCGTCATGGCCGGGCTTGTCCCGGCCATCCACGTCTTCCTTTTGCTATGCCGCCAAAGATGTGGATGCCCGGCACCCGTCTACGCCGAGGCTTCGACGGGCTCGATGCCAGTCCGCCGAAGCTTTAGCGAAGGTGGGCACAAGGCCGGGCACGAGCTATTAACCCCCCAACCCCGTTCCGCCATACAGCCACGCGAGGTCGCGATACCAGTCCTCCGACGATTTCGCGCTCATGATGGCGTTGCGCAGGCGGGCGTGTTCGCCTGAGGGATGATAGATGTGCTCGCCGATGGCACGCGAGAGCAGTTGCACGCGCGCGGTGCGGGGAAAGCGCTGCCGGCGGTATTTTTCCAGCGCGGTGGCAAATTCATCGGGATGGCTGCCCAGCATGTGCGACAGGCACACCGCGTCTTCCATCGCCTGGCAGGCGCCTTGCGCAAAATATTGCAGCATCGGGTGGGCGGCATCGCCGAGCAGCGCGACGCGGCCGTCGATCCAGCGCTCGGTCGGGTCGCGGTCGCACAACACCCACAGCTTCCAGTTCTTGCCGTGGCGGATGATGTTTCGCGCGCGCTCATGCAGATGCGCAAAACCCTTCATGACTTCTTGTTCGGATACCGGCTGGCCTGCCACCGGCTCGCCGGCGTCGTTGTGATAGGTGACGACGAGGTTGAACACCTTCCAGCCCGACAGCGGATAATGCACGATGTGGCATTTCGGTCCGGCCCACAGCGTCGCCGCGTTCCAGCGCAGATCTTCCGGCATCTGCTCGGTCGGAATCACCGAGCGATAGGTGGTATGGCCGGAGACCCGTGGCGGGCCGTCGGCGGTGACCTGCTTGCGGATATTCGACCACAGCCCGTCGGCGCCGATCAAAAGCGAGCCGGTGACTTTTTCGCCGGAAGCCAGCCGCGCGGTGACCGACGCGCCGTCCTGATCGTAGCTGATCACTTCCGAGCTGACGCGCAGCTCGATCAGCGCATGCTCCCGGCAGGCTTTCAGGAATACGCCGTGGAGATCGCCGCGATGCACCACCGCGTAAGGGTTGCCGAAACGCGCGCGGAACGCTTCGCGCAGATCGACATGGGTGATCTCTTCGGCCGTGAGCGCATCCATCAGCCGGAGCTGATCGACATAGACCGCCATGCCGCGCGCGGCCTCGCCGACCCCGAGATAATCGAAGGCATGGAAAGCGTTGGGTCCGAGCTGGATGCCGGCGCCGATCTCACCCAGCGCCGCAGCCTTTTCGAGCAGAATCGAGGCAATGCCCTTTTGCGCCAACCCCAGCGCCACCGCAAGGCCGCCGATGCCGCCGCCGGCAATCAACACTGGGCGTGCGCCCGCCTCCGCCATCAGCTCGCCTTCCCCAAATGTTCGAGGGCGTCTTCGGCGCGCAGCGGCACCCGTGACGCTTCGTTGTTGAGATCGACCAGTTGCGCCAAAAGCGCCAGCAGCGTCTTGCGGTCCGCCGGCTTCAACGGCTGCAGCATCCGCGCCTGCGCGCGATCCACCGACGCCATGACGTCGCGCAGCAGCGCCGCGCCGGTCCGGGTCAGATGCAGCAGCTTGACCCGCTTGTCTTCGGGCGCAGGCTTTCGCTCGACATAGTCCTTTGCCTGCAGCCGCTCGATCACGCTGCCCAATGTCGAACGGTCAAAGGCAATCACAGCGGAGAGCCGTGTCGCGTCGATGCCCGGATGGGTGCGGATTGCGACCAGGGAGGCGTATTGCACCGGCGTCAGGTCGAAGGCCTTGCACTCTTCCATGAAAATCGCGACCGCGATCTGCTGCATCCGGCGAAACAGATAGCCCGGCGCGGTGTAGACTGCATCCATGGTCACGGCGGCTGGCTTATTCGGCATCGGGTTGCCGCTCCGGTGAGGCGTCGGCGAACGCCTTGAGGTTTTTCGCGGCCTCCTCTGCTCGGAGCAGGCGCGGATAGGCGGCAAGATCGACGCCGAAGCGCCGCGCATTGGCTAGTTGCGGCACCAGGCAAAGATCGGCGAGCGTGGGCGCCGCGCCGAAACAAAACGGACCGGCTTCACCGGCGATCAGTTTTTCGCAGGCCAAGAGCCCCTCGCGATTGGCCCATGCCGCCCAGCCCGTCACCTGCTCTTCGCTCACGCCAAGCTCGCGCAGCCGCGACAGCACTTTCAGGTTCTGCACCGGATGGGTATCGCAGGCGACCACCTGCGCGAAAGCGCGGACATGGGCGCGGCGCAGCGGATCCTTCGGCAACAGCGGCGGCTCGGGGTGGATGTCGTCGAGCCATTCGATGATGGCGAGCGACTGGGTGAGGATCGTGCCGCCGTCGTCCTCTAGCGTGGGAACCAGCCCTTGCGGGTTGATCGCCAGATAGTTTGGGGCGCGCTGTTCGCCCTTGCGCAGATGGTGGGTCAGGTGTTCCGCGCTTAACCCCTTCAGGTTCAAGGCAATTCTGACCCGGTAGGCCGCGCTGCTGCGGAAATAGCCGTGCAGCTTCATCTCAAGACCTCCCTTGAATTTTTGCCGGCTTCACCTTGCCGTCATTGACGCTAGCCATATTGTAAGTATGCTGTCAATCTAGCGAAGCAACAAGAACCACGGGAGGTCGGCCATGGAAGCCGTATTGAAGACGCCGGAACGCGAGGCGTTCTACAAAAAGATCGACGGCGAAAACCTTTCCGCGCTGTGGAACGTGCTCGGCGACCTGATCACGCCGGAGCCGAAGAGCGCCTGCCGGCCGCATTTGTGGAAGTTCGACGCGATCCGCGACTACATGACCGAAGCCGGCAAGCTGATCACCGCCAAGGAAGCCGAGCGGCGGGTGCTGGTCTTGGAAAATCCGGGGCTGCGCGGGCAATCGAAAATCACCACATCGCTGTTCGCCGGCGTGCAGATGGTGATCCCCGGCGACGTCGCGCCGGCGCATCGGCATAGCCAGTCGGCGCTGCGCTTCGTGCTCGAAGGCAACGGCGCCTATACCTCGGTCGATGGCGAGCGCACCGCGATGGCACCGGGCGACTTCGTCATTACGCCGTCGATGACGTGGCACGACCATTCCAACGAAACCTCCGAGCCGATGTTCTGGCTGGACGGCCTCGACATTCCGATGGTGCAGCTATTCGACACATCGTTCGCGGAAGGCTTGAAGGAAGACCAGCAGAAGATCACCCGTCCCGCCGGCGACAGTTTTGCGCGATACGGCCATAACCTTTTGCCGGTGGACGAGAAGCGAAAGTCAAAAACCTCGCCGATCTTCAACTATCCCTATTCCTACACCCGCGAGGCGCTGGAGACCGCCAAGCTGCGCGACGAATGGGACGCCTGCCACGGCCTGAAACTGAAATTCTCCAATCCCGAGACCGGCGATTTCGCGATGCCAACCATTGGCACCTTCATCCAGCTGCTGCCGAAGGGTTTCAAAACCGCGCGCTATCGTTCGACGGATGCAACTGTGTTCGCGGCGATCGAAGGCAAGGGCCGTACGCGGATCGGCGAGCAGACCTTCGAATGGAGCCCGCGCGACCTGTTCGTGGTGCCGAGCTGGCAATGGGTCACCCACGAGGCCGAGGCTGACTCCGTGCTGTTCAGCTTCTCCGACCGGCCGGTGCAGCAGAAGCTCGATCTGTTCCGCGAAGATCGCGGGAACGCGTAGTCTTGTCATTCCGGGATGGTGCGTGAGCACCAGACCCGGAATCTCGAGATTCCGGGTTCGAGGCTTCGCATCGCCCCGGAATGACGGCGGAGCGCTCACCGCCAATGCAGTAACCGCGTCTCCAGCCCATTGATCAACCGTCCGACCGCAAGGCCGAACAGCGACAGGATCACGACGCCGGCCAAGAGCTGATCGGTCTGCATCAGATTGCCGGCCTGCAGCACGAAGGCGCCGATGCCGTGCTCGGCGCCGATCATCTCGGCGCTCACCACCAGCAACAACGCAATCGACGCGGTGATGCGGAAGCCGGCGAGGATCGACGGCAAGGCGCCCGGCCAGATCACCCGCCGCACGATGGCGTGGAACGGCACATTAAAGCTTTGCGCCATCCGAATCAGATTGCGCGGCACGGCGTCAACGCCGCTATAGACCGAGATCGCGGTGGAAAAGAACACGCCAAGCGCGATGGTGGCGATCTTCGGCTCCTCGCCGATCCCGAGCCACAGGATCAACAGCGGCAACAGCGCGATCTTCGGAATCGGAAACAGTGCCGAGACGAAGGTGATGCCGACGCTGCGGGCCAGGCTTGACAGCCCGATGGCGAAGCCGACGATGATGCCGGTCACGGTCCCGAGAACCCACCCCGTGCCAATGCGCATGATCGAATAGGAAAGATGCTGCCAAAGCGCGCCGGAGAGCGCGAGCTGATAGATCGCGCGCACGATCGCCATCGGGGTTGGCAGGAACAGCGGATTGACGATGCCAGCGCTACCGGCGAGCTGCCAAAGTCCGATCGCCAGCGCCAGTGACGTCCAGCCCGCGTGGCGGCCTGCCTTGGGCATAAAACCCGCGCCGCGAAAGGCGACCGGCCGCAGCTCGGCTTTTTCGACGGGCGGGGAGCCGGCCGGATCATTGGCGCGGTCAAGCATGCTGGACCTCACGCTCGGCATCGATCGCCTCTTCCCGTATCAGCGACCACAACTCGCTTTGCAGCGCGAGCAGTTTTTCCCGCGCGTGGATGTCGCCGCGCTCGCTACGCGTGAGCGGGATATTCACGACTTCCCGAACCCGGCCCGGCCGCCGCGACAGCACGACAATGCGATCCGCCAGCCGTACCGCTTCTTCCAGATTGTGCGTCACATAGACCGCGCCCATCGTGCCATCGGCGAGCAGCCTGACGAAATCCTCCATCAATAGTTCGCGGGTCTGCGAGTCCAGCGCCGACAGCGGTTCGTCCATCAGCAGGATCGCCGGCCGTACAGCGAGCGCCCGGGCGATGCCGACGCGTTGCCGCATGCCACCCGAGAGTTGCTTTGGAAATGTGCCGCGGAAATCCGCTAACCCCGTACGGCGCAAGGCGTCCTCGACCACGGCGCGGCGCGCAGCGGCATCAAGGCCGGTATGCTGCAGCGGGAATTCGACATTCTCCTCCACCGTGCACCAGGGCAACAGCGCAAAGTCCTGGAACACAAAGGTCAGCGGATTGAGGCTCTCGGGCGGCGGCGCATCGCGCAGTTCCGCCGCGCCGGTGCTCGGCTGCAGCAAGCCGCCCAGGATCGACAGCAGCGTGCTCTTGCCGCATCCGGACGGCCCGACGATCGCGACCACCTCACCCGCGCCGACCGTGAACGACACATCGTCGAGCACCTCGAGCGTTCCAAAGCGGTGGCTGATATGGTCGGCGATCAGGTCCATGGGGTATCTCGGTTGATAATGTCATTCCGGGGCGATGCGAAGCATCGAACCCGGAATCTCGAGATTCCGGGTCTGGTGCTGACGCACCATCCCGGAATGACGGCACGTTACCAATATCAATCCGGCTTCACAAAATCCTTGGCCAGGATCGCATCGACCGTAAATCCCTTGTCGACAAAACCCTGCCCCTGCAGCCATTCGATCTGGTTGGCGACATTATTCACATCGAGCTTGCCGTCGGGATCGATATAGGCGCAGTTGCCGACCACCTGTTCAAGCGGAAGATTGGTATATTTGGCGATGATCTCCAATAGCGGCCTTGTCATGTCGTTGACCGGCGCCTTGCCGTCGGTGACGGCCGCAAGAATCACATCGTGATATTCGCGGTCGGCCCGAACCAGCGCGGCCAGCAGCTTCGTCACCAGC
>DASQOU010000284.1:0-4184 GCA_035644295.1 Bradyrhizobium sp. | reverse complement strand
GCTTCTTCTCGCACCAGCCGGATCTCAATTTCGACAATCCGCGCGTAGTCAGCGCTCTCGTGCAGGTGATGAAGCGCTGGCTCGATACCGGCGTCGACGGGTTTCGTCTCGATGCCATCCCCTATCTGTGCGAGCGCGACGGCACCAACAACGAGAACCACCCGGAGACCCACGCCGTCATCAAGGCGCTACGCGCCGAACTCGACGCCTATGCCAAGGGCAAGGTGCTGCTGGCGGAAGCCAACCAATGGCCGGAGGATGTTCAGGAATATTTCGGCCAGGGTGACGAATGCCACATGGCCTATCATTTCCCGCTGATGCCACGGATCTACATGGCGATCGCGCAGGAGGATCGCTTCCCGATCACCGACATCCTGCGCCAGACGCCGGATATCCCGAGCAATTGCCAATGGGCGCTGTTTCTGCGTAACCACGACGAACTGACGCTCGAAATGGTCACCGACGTCGAGCGCGACTATCTGTGGTCGACCTACGCCAACGATCCCCGCGCACGCATCAATGTCGGCATTCGCCGCCGGCTGGCGCCGCTGATGGACAATGACCGGCGCAAGATCGAGTTGATGAATTCGCTGCTGCTGTCGTTTCCGGGCACCCCTATCATCTATTACGGCGACGAAATCGGCATGGGCGACAATATCTATCTTGGCGACCGCAACGGCGTGCGCACACCGATGCAATGGACGCCGGATCGCAACGGCGGCTTCTCCCGCGCCGATCCGGCACGGCTTTACGCCCCGACCATCATGGATCCGGTCTACGGCTATGAGTCGGTCAATGTCGAAGCCCAGTCGCGCAGCCTGTCTTCGTTGCTCAGTGCAACCAAGCGACTGATCTCGGTGCGAAAGTCGACGCTTGCGTTCGGCCGCGGCACCATGGCGTTCATCCGCCCGGTCAACCGCTCGGTGCTCGCCTATGTCAGGCAGCATGGCGACGAGGTGATCCTCTGCGTCGCCAACCTGTCTCGATCCGCGCAAGCCACCGAACTCGATCTTTCGGCCTGGAAGGATCGCATTCCGCTGGAAATGCTCGGCCGCACGCGTTTCCCGCCGATCGGCGAACTGCCCTACATGATCACGCTGGCGCCGTACGGCTTCTACTGGTTTCAGCTTCGCGAGCGCGACAAATCGGAACATGTCGAACCGACCGTCGTTCCCGAGTTCGAGACTCTCGTCGTGCCGCTGGGCGCGACATGGATGTCGCTGGCTCGCACCCGCGGCGTTTTCGAACGCGACGTGTTGCCGGGATATTTGGCGCGAACCCGCTGGTATCCGGAACGCTCGGCGCAGGAGATTCGTCCAACAGTGACCTCGGCGGTGCCGTTCTGCGATATCGGCGACAACCGGCCCTGGCTTGCGTTTTTTGAAGCGACGACGGAGCGCGGCGCGACCGCGCGTTATGTATTGCCGATGCGGATCGAGTGGGTGCGGTTCGATCGCGAGCGCTACAATCCCCGGGCATTTGCGGCGGTACGCCAGGGCGCGCGGGAAGGAACGTTGCTGGACGTTGCGACCGACCCGATTTTCATCGCGCTTCTGCTGCGCAATCTCCGCGAGGCCTTGACGGTTGAAGAAGCAGGCTTGCGCCTTGAATTCCGGCCGACCAGCAAGCTTTCGGATACGCCGATCAAAACGCCCGAGCATATCCGCGCCGTGGAGACCGAACAATCCAACAGCACAGCGCTGGTAGACAACGACTGTGTGGTCAAGATCTATCGAAAACTCGTGTCCGGCATCAATCCCGAGATCGAGATCGGTCGCTTTCTGACCGAGGTCGCGGGCTTTGTTAACACCCCGGCGCTGCTCGGCAGCATCGAACTGGTCGAAGGCAGCAACCGAAGCGCGATCGCGATTGTTCACGCCTTCGTCCAGAATCAGGGCGACGCCTGGACCGTGACATCGGCTTATCTCGATCGCTTTGTCGAAGAGCAACGTCTGCTGGCGAGCAGCGAACATCCCGGCGAAAGCGAAGAGCAGGTCCCGTACCTGCGTTACATGTCGCAGACCGGAAGACGCGTCGCCGAAATGCACCTCGCGCTCGCCGGCAACAACGAGTTTGCCGATTTTACGCCGGAACCGACCCGACCCGAGCATGTCCGGCTCTGGATTGACGACGTGGTCGCACGGGCGGGGCATGTCTTCGACACCTTGCAGCAAAAGCGCGACACGCTGAAAGAAGCCGATCGTCTGCTGGTCGATCAAATCGTGGCGCAACGCGCTGCCTTGCATGACCGATTGTGCGCGCTGCTGCCGCAGAATATCGACTGCCTGAACATCCGGCACCACGGCGATTTTCATCTCGGACAGATGCTGATCGTCAAGGACGATATCTTCATCATCGATTTCGAGGGCGAGCCCCGCCGGCCGCTGCCCGAACGGCGGCGCAAGGCGCCCGCGGCGCGCGATGTCGCCGGCCTGATCCGTTCGATCGATTATTCGGCAACCGCGGCGCTGGAGCGTGCGCTCAGGGTGGCGCCCGACGAGCAAGGCAAGCTTGGCGCGGCGCTGGCGGAATGGCGCGATCGCGCGGCGGCGGCGTTCCTGGAGACCTATCACGAGATCATGACGAATCAACGTCTATGGCCGGCCGACCCGCATGCCGCCAAACAGATGCTGAATTTCTTCCTGCTCGAAAAAGCACTCTACGAGATCGAATACGAATTGGCCCACAGGCCCGAATGGCTGCGCGTCCCGTTGACCGGGGTGCTTCGAATATTGGCTCAGCATACCAACGAGGCCTCATGACCAGACTGTCCGCCGAGGCCTATGCGATTGTCGAAGGCCGCCACTCCGATCCCTTTCATTATCTCGGCGTCCATACCGAGGGCGACAAGACCGTGGTCCGCGCGTTCCTGCCGGAAGCGTCGAAGGTCGAAGCAATCGGCGAACACGGTGAAACAGCCGCGCTGGCGCGCATTCATGACGCCGGGCTGTTCGCCGGCGCGCTGCCGAACGGTTCCAAGCGCTATCAGTTGCGCGCCCGCTTCGGCGAGAACGTGGTCGATCTCGACGACCCCTATCGCTTTCCGCCAGTTTTGACCGACTTTGATCTGTATCTGCTCGGCGAGGGCACCCATCAGCGGATTTACGACAAGCTTGGCGCCCATCCGATGACGCTCGACGGCGTCAACGGCGTGGCTTTCGTGGTGCTCGCCCCCAACGCACGACGAGTGAGTGTGGTCGGTGATTTCAATTTCTGGAATCCACGGCGGCATCCGATGCGGGTGCGTGGCGTCGGCTATTGGGAGCTGTTCGTGCCCCATGCCGCAGCAGGCGATCATTATAAATTCGATATCATCGGCCCGCAGGGCCAGCACCTGGCACTGAAGTCCGATCCGGTGGCGTTTGCCGCGGAAATGCGCCCGAGCACCGCATCCATTGTCGTTGACGGGACCAAACTGCCGCATCCGCGGCCCGCACCCGCTGATATCAACGCGCTGGGCGCGCCGATGTCGATCTACGAAGTCCATCTCGGCTCGTGGCGGCGCAAGGGCAACAATGAATGGCTGAGCTATCGCGATCTGGCCGAGCAGCTTCCGCGTTATGCCCGCGACCTCGGTTTCACCCATGTTGAATTTCTGCCGGTCAGCGAACATCCGTTCGACGGCTCATGGGGTTATCAGCCAACCGGCATGTACGCCCCCACCAGCCGGTTCGGCACGCCTGCGGATTTTTCCGCGTTGGTCGATGCCTGCCACCGCGAAGGTCTCGGCGTGATGCTGGACTGGGTGCCCGGGCATTTCCCCGACGATCCGCATGGCCTCGGCAATTTCGACGGCACCGCGCTCTACGAGCACGCCAACCCGCTGCAGGGCCGCCACCTCGACTGGGGTACGCTGATCTACAATTACGGCCGCACCGAAGTCGTCAATTTCCTGGTGTCGAACGCGCTGTTCTGGCTGGAGCGCTATGCCATCGACGGTCTGCGCGTCGATGCGGTGGCTTCGATGCTTTATCTTGACTATAGCCGGCCCGCCGGGGGCTGGATTCCGAACAAATTTGGCGGCCGCGAAAATCTCGAGGCCGTCGATTTCCTGCGCCGCTTCAATACCGAAGTGTTCGCCCGTTTTCCGCAGGCCACCACGGCCGCGGAAGAGTCAACCTCATGGCCGCAGGTGTCGCGGCCGGTCGAGTATGGCGGGCTCGGCTTTGGCTACAAATGGAATA
>DASQOU010000283.1:0-44308 GCA_035644295.1 Bradyrhizobium sp. | reverse complement strand
CTCGACGCGCCGCAACCGGATTCGCTTGCCAAGTTCAATATCTGGCTTTCCGGCACTGCGCTGCTTCATCTTCTTCGCTATTGATTTGTTCATACTGCTTTTACCGTCCTTCGCTCATGAAGCGTCTGAATATCCGGGTTTTGACGTCACCCTTATATACTGCTTTGAGCTCGCTCAAATGGGATGAATTGTCCTTAAACTACGGAATCTACGGGCATTAACGGCTTTCGCAACCGGATACTTAACAAGGACGCCCGGCTGCTATCGCGCGGCCGCAAATCGATTTTCAAAGGTACGATGTTCCGGTATTCCACCGTGAGCCACCGAGGCAACATAAAAGTTATTTTCCTGAAGAACGCCTCTCTATCGCCACCACTTGCAGACAGCCCGCCAGCTTTGGCAGGTTATTGATCATACTACAACATCGCGGGTTCGGGTGGGGACTTTTTGACGCGTATGCTTACCCTGGGCCGGTGACGGCTGGGGATAGGAGGGTCCAGGGCGGCCGGCGAACCCCTGGCGGGAGCCATTCGGCCGCGCGACTTTGAAGGCGGCAATCCAGCGCGATTGCCACCGGTCGTCTGCCGCAAAACCAGCGGACCGACGCGCCCATCGCGCAACGCTGTTGCCGCCGGATCGGGTTTTCGGGGTGCCGCGACCAGGCATTCGAACGCCGCCGGCGCCGCGCTAGGCTCATATTCCCTCCATCGCGTGGGTGAACCGGAACCTGCGGCGAGCAGATGCCGGCGCAATGTTCCAGGAATCGGCTTACCGCCGACCGTTTCGAACGAAAAGCAATGTCACAAATCCGTGTAGCGACGAAAACTATCGTGCCGGTCGTGAAGTTTCAGGATTTTTTCTGCAACGGAGGGGTTTATGGGGAGGCAGGCTGGATCGCCTCGACCTAACTGGCAAGCGCGGTAGGCGGGAAAAACGCTGGTGAGCAATTCAGAAGAAAAATTACATGCGGTTCTGGCCACTCTTGAGGAGTGTCAGGCTGCCTTAGTCCTCGGCGGCGACCGGGACACTGCGCAATTGGTGTCCGTCGCCATTCTCGAGCTTCGGATCAAACTCAATCGAATTGAAGACTCGGAATTGAAGGCTTTGTGCGACGCGGTGTTGCGGGATGTGGAAGCGCCCGAAAGGCCGCGTCATCAAAGACCGCATGAAGGTCAGCGCGGGCTCGCCCCGGTCCTGTTGAAGCTGGTCAAATAGCCTGGCGGCTTCCCGCGCGCGTGACCAGGCGATCCGCCGGAGCTTGCGCGGTCTGCCGGCTCGATCCTCGTGTTCTGATTTTCTTTTCCGGACGGAAATCCGGTGGGGCGCGCCGGGACGGCGACCTATATTCATTGCGCATTCTCACCCATCCGCTACATGAAGGCGCATCGACTGGTGCCCCCGATGTCGGGCCCAGCCAGGACAGGCGCCGTCAATGGCAACGAGGAAGCGACATCCAGATAAATGAAGGTGGCATGATTCACGACGTTTCGATTCCCGCCGCACTGATTGCCGGCCTTGTCAGCTTTCTGTCGCCGTGCGTGCTGCCGCTGGTGCCGCCCTATCTGATCTATCTGACGGGCGCGACCATCGAGCACGTCGCCAATGAAGAGGCGACTTCGTCCTCCAGGCGCGCAGTGATGATCTCCGCCGTCATGTTCGTGCTCGGCTTTTCCACCGTGTTCGTGGCGCTCGGCGCCAGCGCCTCATTGATTGGAAGCTTGATCCGCGCCTGGTCAGCCGAACTCTCGATCGTCGCCGGCATCGTCATCATCATCATGGGCCTGCACTTCCTTGGCCTGACGCGGATCGGACTATTGATGCGGGAAGGGCGGCTGCCGATTCCAAAGCCGGTGGGCCTGTGGGGAGCCTATGTGATGGGGCTCGCCTTTGCCTTCGGCTGGACGCCGTGCATCGGCCCGATCCTTGCGGCGATCCTCTCGGTTGCGGCGGCCGAGGCCACGGTGGAAAGGGGCGCAGGTCTGCTCGCGGTCTATTCCACAGGCCTTGGGATTCCGTTCCTGGTGGCGGCGTTCATGGTGGAGCAATTCTCTTCGCTGTTTGCGCGGCTCAAACGGCATCTTGCTAGCATCGAGCGGGCGATGGGCGTGCTCTTGGTCATCACCGGCATCGGCTTTCTCACCGGCAGCGTCACGACCATCAGCATCTGGCTTTTGGAGACGTTCCCGGGTTTGCAGAATTTCGGCTAGAACGGCATCGAGCGTTACTGCTGCTTCTGACCCTCGTCCGAGCGATCTTTAAAGATTGCTCTCGGTAATCGCTGTGTAAACCATGGTGCGCAGCTCGCGCCGGACCGGATAGGCGGTCGACGGCAGCACCTGGGTCATGAAAATGGTGATCAGCTCTTCGGCGGGATCGATCCAGAACGACGTCGTTGCCGCCCCTCCCCACGCATATTCGCCGCGACTGCCGGGAATGAGCGTCTGCGCGGGATTGAGCGTCACCGAGAAGCCAAGACCGAAACCAATGCCGTTATAAGTCGCCTCGGAGAACAGCGAGCGCGACATTTCCGGCAGGTCGCGTCCGCCGGGCAGGTGGTTTGACGTCATCAACGCCAGCGTCTTCGGGCCGATCAGCCTGATACCGTCGAGCTCGCCGCCATTGAGCAGCGCGCGGCAGAAGGTGAGATAATCGGCTGACGTCGAGCACAGACCGCCGCCGCCGGAGATGAACGAAGGCGGTGACAGAAACGCGCTGGTGGTCGGGTCATCCTGCAAGGTCAGGCCGCCCTTGCGGTCGGCGGCGTGAAACGTCATGGCGCCTTGCGGGCTTGCCGAATAACAGGCCGCGAAACGATGGGCCTTGTCGGCGGGCACGAAGAAGTCGGTATCCTTCATGTCGAGCGGGTCGAAGATGCGTTCTTTCAGAAATTGCTCGAACGGCTTGCCGCTGATCTTGCCGATGAGATAGCCGATGACATCGGTGGACACCGAATAATTCCAGGCTTCGCCGGGTGAAAATTCCAGCGGAATTTTGGCCAGGCTGTCGATCATCGATTGCAGCGTTCCGGCTTTCTCGACTTCGCCGATTTTCATTTCGCGGTAGGCCGCGTCCACATTGGAGCGTTGCTGGAAGCCGTAAGTCAGACCGGAGGTGTGCCGCAACAGATCCACGATCAGCATCGGCCGTGATGGCGGCCTGGTCAGAAACGCCGGCGCAATGCCAGCCTGGAAAACGCCGAGGTTCTTCCATTCCGGGATATATCGATGGACCGGCTCATCCAAAGCAACCCGGCCTTCCTCGACCAGCATCATGAAGGCTGTGCTGGTGATCGGCTTGGTCATCGAGTAGATGCGGAAAATAGTGTCGTCCTTCATCGCAATCTTGCGCTCGACGTCGGCGAAACCCTGCACCGCGCGATGGACCACCTTGCCGCGGCGATAAACCAGAAGCTGGGTTCCCGGAAAGCGGCCGGCATCGATGTACCGGTTCTTCAGATGATCCTCGATGCGATCGAAGGCGGCTTTCGACATGCCGGCGGATTCCGGCGAGGCAGGGGTGGGGGCTAACATCGGATAGGTCTCCGGAAAACAAGCGCAGGCGGCTTTGATAGCCGAAAAGCGGGCCTGTTCCAATCGTGAGCCCGCTTACCTTGGTCGGATCGCTGGTGTAGGCTTGCGCTCCAATGGCGTAACCCCGCAGGACAATAACAATGCCCCAATTCAACGACACCGAACTCACCGCCGCCGTTCTCCGCAGCTTTGAGGAGGTGCCAAACTCGCGTGTCAAATTCGTCATGGAGGAACTGGTGAAGTCGCTGCACGATTTCGTCCGCAGGACCGACCTCACCTTCGGCGAATGGGAATACGCGATCGATTTTCTCACGCGTGTCGGCCAGAAATGCACACCGAGCCGGCAGGAGTTCATCCTGCTGTCGGACGTGCTCGGGGTTTCGATGCTGGTCGATGCCGTGAATCACCGCGAGCGCGAAGGCGCGACCCAGACCACCGTGCTCGGCCCGTTCTATGTCGGTGAGCACAAGGCGATGCCGCATGGCTCCGACATCTCCCCCAATCTGACCGGAGAGAAGATGTTCGTGCAGAGCCGGGTTACCGATCTTGCCGGCAAACCGCTGGCCAACGTTCCGGTGGACGTCTGGCATGCCGACGATGACGGTTATTATGATTCGCAAAAGCCGGACTACGAAACCCAGGGCCCGTCATCGCGGGCGCGATTCATTACCGACGTCGACGGCCGGATTTTCTTCCGCACCATCCTGCCGTGCAGCTATCCGATCCCGACCGACGGCCCGGTCGGGCAAATGATCCTGGAGCTTCGGCGCCATCCGATGCGCCCGGCGCATATCCATTTTCTCGTCAACGCGCCGGGCCATGAGCCGCTAATCACTCATGTCTTCATTGAGGGCGACAAATATATCGATACCGACGTCGTGTTCGGGGTGAAGGACGAGCTGATTTCAAAAATCGAAAAACGAACCGAGCCGGCGATGCCCGACGGCAAGCCGGCCGGATCGTCGCCGTGGTATTTGATGAGTTACGATTTTCGCGTGAAGCCGGGTCAGGGTGTCGCGCCGAAGCCGATGATGGCCGCGACCGAGGACGCCTGAACGCCAGCGTTCGAACGGTCTGCTCATTTATTGTGCGACGCACAAGAAATAAGCGAATCGCAAATTTTGAAGGCGCGCGCCCGCCGATCGGCGGTCGCAGCCTTCTCTCATAATTTATTGTAATTTCAATATTTTTCGCATCGCGGCGGCTTGGCACGAAGCTTGAATAGTTTGTGCTGACGCCACCGAAGCCGTCGAACCAATCACTCGATTTGTGACCGCCGGACTGGGGCCTTCCCAGAACGCGCCTCCATGCCTTGGAACGCGATCCCCGACGATGGTGGCTGCACCCGTTCAGAAAAGGAAATTTCCAATGAGCTCGAAAGACCCGACCTGGATTTCAGACTGGAATCCGGAAAATGAGACGTTCTGGAATTCCAAGGGCAAAGTCATCGCCCGCCGCAACCTCATCTGGTCGATCGTTGCGGAGCACATCGGATTTTCCGTCTGGCTGATCTGGAGCATCGTCGCCACCAAATTGCCGGCGGCCGGATTCCACTATACCACCGACCAACTGTTTCAGCTTGTGGCGATACCCGGGCTGATCGGCTCGTTGATGCGATTTCCCTATACCTTCGCCGTGACGACGTTCGGTGGCCGCAACTGGACCATCTTCAGCGCCGCCGTGCTCTTCATCCCGACGCTCGGGCTCGCCTACTTCGTCGGCCAGCCCGATACCCCGTTCTGGCTGCTGCTGCTGGTGGCCTCGACCGCAGGTCTCGGCGGCGGCAACTTCGCCTCCAGCATGGCCAATATCTCGTTCTTCTATCCCGACCGCATGAAGGGCTGGGCGCTCGGCCTCAACGCCGCCGGCGGAAATATCGGCGTCAGCAGTGTCCAGTTGTTGACGCCCATTCTGATGGGAGTCGGCCTCATCAATCTCTACCAGGCCGCACCGGTCTCGGGGGTTTACCTCCAGAACGCCGGATTGATGTGGATGCTGCCGCTCGTCATCGCCGTGGTCGGCGCTACCTTCTTCATGAACAACCTCACCTCGGCCAAGTCCTCGTTCAAAGATCAGGTCGCGATCATCAAGCGCAAGCATACCTGGATCATGTCCTTCATCTATATCGGGACGTTCGGATCCTTCATCGGCTACTCGGCGGCGTTTCCGCTGCTGATCAAGACGCAATTTCCCACTGTCACGATCGCGATCGCGTTCCTCGGACCGCTCGTGGGTTCACTGTCGCGTCCATTCGGCGGCTTGCTGGCCGACAAGGTCGGCGGCGCGATCGTGACGTTCTGGAATTTCATCGCAATGGCCGCCGCCACTATTGGCGTCCTGTACTTCGTGGGCATTAAGGATTTCACCGGCTTCCTCGCGATGTTCCTGATCCTTTTCGTCACCACCGGCATCGGTAACGGATCGACCTATCGGATGATTCCTTCGATCTTCCGCGAGGAGAATCTTCGTAAAGCCCAGGGCAAGGGCGAAGCGGGCCGGGCGCTCGCTTTGAAAACGGCCAGCATCGAGAGCGCCGCCGCGCTCGGCTTCATCGGCGCGGTCGGCGCCTGTGGCGGCTACCTGATCCCGAGCGGTTTCGGCAAGTCGATCGCGATCACCGGCGGCCCGCAGCTGGCGCTGGTCATCTATCTTACTTTCTATGCGATCTGCCTGGCGATGACCTGGTGGTTCTACCTGCGCAAGAGCCCAGCGGAAGCAGGCGCGCCGAGTCTTGCCGAAGCACGGATTTGACAGACACGACGGAGCTCGCCCCGCTCGCGGGGCGAGGCCGACCGTTCCCTTATAAGCTCAAGGATACGCCGTGAGCGAGCCGCTGGTGATCGTTGGCAATGGAATGGCGGCCGCGCGTCTGGTCGACGAACTCGCGAAGGCTGCCCTCGGCCGTTACGCGATCGCCGTCATCGGCGACGAGCCGCGGCTTGCCTATAACCGTGTGCTGCTGTCCTCGGTGCTCGCCGGCGAGACCGCGTCCCATGATATCGAGCTCAGGCCCGCCGACTGGTGGCGCGAGCGCGGCGTTACCTTGAAGTATGGATGCGCCGTCACCGAGATCGACGTCGGCCGCCGCGAGCTCAAGATCGCCAATGAAGAGAGCATTGCTTTTTCCAGGCTGGTACTTGCCACCGGCTCGACGCCGCTGCGGCTCAACGTGCCCGGCGCCGAACTAGCTGGCGTGCATACGTTTCGCGACAGCCGGGATGTCGACCTGTTGCTGACGCTTGCCGCCTCGAAGAAACGCGTCGTGGTGGTCGGCGGCGGACTATTGGGACTGGAGGCCGCTTACGGGCTCGCCAAGGCGGGCGCGCCGGTGACCCTGATCCACCTGATGGATCGCTTGATGGAGCGCCAGCTCGATGCACCGGCGGCGGCGCTGCTGAAATCTCTGGTCGAGCCCAAGGGCATCGACGTTCTGCTCAATGCCAATACCGCGCATATCCTCGGCGAGATGCGTGTCGAAGGCGTCGAACTGATGGACGGACGCCGGATCGACGCCGACGCGGTGATTTTCGCCGCCGGCATCCGGCCGAATATCGCGCTCGCCCGGGACGCCGGCATTCCCGTCAATCGCGGCGTCATCGTGGACGATGCCTTGCAAACCGGTGCGCCGGATATCTTCGCGCTTGGCGAATGCGCCGAGCATCACGGCATCTGCTACGGCCTGGTCGAGCCGGCTTACGAGCAGGCCCGTGTCCTGGCCCAGCATCTGGCCGGCCGGCCGGCCGCTTATGATGGCAGTGTCGTCGCAACCAACCTCAAGGTCTCCGGCGTCAGCGTTTTTTCCGCGGGCGATTTCCTGGGGATTGACGGCAGCGAGAACATCGTGCTGAGCGATGTCAGGCGCGGCACCTACAAGAAGCTTGTGATCTCCGACGGCCGGCTCACAGGCGCGGTGCTGGTCGGCGAAGTCGGCGATGCGCTCTGGTACCTCGAAATGATCCGCAGCCGCGAATCTGTTGCGAGAATCCGCAAAGACATGATGTTCGGCCGCTCGGCCGCGATCCTGGCAGAGGCGGCATGACCGGATTGTTGCGGTGACCGCCGTCGATCCTGCGCGGAGTTTATCATCGGGCCGCGCTCCGCGCGGACCCGTTGGCGCCACGCGGACCGCCTGTCCCTATTGCGGCGTCGGCTGCGGCGTGTTGGCGACACCTGACGGTCGCGGCGGCGCGGCGATCTCGGGCGATCCCGAGCACCCGGCGAATTTCGGACGGCTGTGTTCGAAAGGCTCTGCGCTTGGCGAAACCCTCGGCCTTGAGAACCGCTTGCTCTATCCGATGGTCCGCTGCAGCAAGGGCTCGATGGAGCGAATCGCCTGGTCCGACGCGCTCGATCATGTCGCGCACCGCTTTGCACATATCATTGCGCGCGATGGCCCTGGCGCCGTGGCGCTCTATCTCTCCGGCCAATTGTTGACCGAGGATTATTACGTCGCCAACAAGCTGATGAAGGGATTCATCGGCAGCGCCAATGTCGACACCAATTCGCGCCTGTGCATGGCCTCGTCGGTGGCGGGCCATCGCCGCGCGTTCGGCGCCGACACCGTGCCCGGCCTATATGAAGATCTCGACGAGGCCGATTTGCTGGTCCTGGTCGGCTCCAACGCGGCATGGTGCCATCCGGTTCTGTTCCAGCGCATGCTCGCCAACAAGCAGCGGCGCGGCGCGCGCATCGTTGTGATCGACCCGCGCCGGACCGATTCCGCCGAAGATGCCGACCTGTTTCTGGGGCTGAAGCCCGGCACCGACACCGCGTTGTTCTCCGGACTTCTGGTCCACTTCGCCGATACCGGCGCGCTCGATCGCAAGTACATCGACAATCATACCAGCGGATTTGAAGACGCCATGGCTCGCGCCCGGAGCATCGCCGGCGGCGTTGCGGCCACGGCGCTGGCGACGGGCCTCGCCGAGCAGGATGTCGCGTCCTTCTTCCAGATGTTTGCGGCAACGCCGCGCGTCGTCACTTTGTATTCGCAAGGCGTGAACCAGTCGGCGCAGGGCACCGACAAGGTCAACGCCATCCTCAACTGCCATCTCGCCACGGGACGGATCGGCAGGCCGGGGGCGTCGCCGTTTTCGCTGACCGGGCAGCCCAATGCGATGGGCGGGCGCGAGGTCGGCGGTCTCGCCAATCAACTCGCCGCGCATATGGGTTTCTCGCCGCCGGACATCGACCGCGTCCGCCGGTTCTGGAAAGCGTCGCGGATTGCGACGCACGAGGGACTGAAAGCGGTCCAGATGTTCGAGGCGATCGGGCGCGGCGAGATCAAGGCATTATGGGTGATGGGCACCAACCCCGCGGTGTCGCTGCCGGACGCGGATTCCGCGCGCGCCGCGCTGAAGAAACTCGAACTGTTCGTGATCTCGGAAAACGTCCTTTCCAACGACACCGTCAATGCCGGCGCGCATGTGCTGCTGCCGTCGCAGGCGTGGGGCGAGAAATCCGGAACCGTGACCAACTCGGAACGGCGTATTTCGCGACAGCGTGCGTTCCTGACGCCGCCGGGAGAAGCGAGGCCCGATTGGTGGATCGTCAGCGAGGTGGCCAAGCGGCTCGGTTTCGGCGCGGCGTTCGATTTCAATTCCGCGCCGGAGATTTTTCGCGAACACGCCGCTCTGTCGGCATTCGAGAACAATGGCGGCCGCGATTTCGATATCGGGGCGTTGAAATCCTTGTCGGACGAGGCGTTCGATACGTTGGACCCCGTGCTGTGGCCGATACGAACGGGCGACACCGAGCCGCAGCGGCGTTTCTTCGCCGATGGCGGATTCTTTACCGGCGATCACAGAGCGCGCTTTGTCGCACCCGAAATTCCGACACTTCGAACCGAAACCCATGCAGGGCGGCCGCTGCGGCTGAATACCGGACGCATCCGCGACCAATGGCACACCATGACCCGCAGCGGCACCAGCCCGCGGTTGGGCCAGCATCTGCCGGAGCCCTTCGTCGAGGTGCATCCCGACGATGCGGCGCGATACGGCGTGGTCGATGGCGACTTTGCCCGAATCGTGACCGATTACGGCCAATGCATTCTCAAGGTCGTGGTCAGCGAGCGGCAGCAGCGCGGCATGCTGTTTGCGCCGATCCACTGGAGCGAGGCGACGGCGTCTTCCGCGCGGGTCGGCGCGCTGGTGGCGCCGTTCACCGATCCGTTTTCCGGTCAGCCCGAGAACAAGGCGACGCCGGCGTCGATTGCGCCTTACGAATATGTCTTTCGCGGCTTCGCGCTGTCGCGTGCGCCGCTGGAATTGCCCGATCACGTTTGGTGGGCGGGCGTGGCGGTGGGCGGCGGCTACGGCTATCTGGTCGCCGACAACGCCGACCTTTCGGGATGGTCGTCATGGTTGCGATCGGTCGCCGGCCAGGATCTCGCCGAATACAGGGATTTTGGCGGCGGCGTGTACCGCGCGGCGTCCCTTGCCGCCGAAGGAATCGAAACTTGCCTGTTCCTCGGCCCCGCGCGCGATGCGGGCGACTGGAACGTAGTCAAGGAGCTGTTCACTGCGGGCGCGCTCAGCGACGATCAACGAAAAATGCTGCTGTCGGGCAAATCGATGGATGGGCTTGCCAGCGTCGGCCCTGTTGTCTGCGCCTGTTTTGGCGTCGGCCGCACCACGATCTGCGACGCCATCGCGTCGGGTGCGCGCTCGGCCTCCGAGATCGGCTTGCGGGTCAAGGCGGGGACCAATTGCGGCTCGTGCATTCCCGAATTGAACCGGCTGATAGGGCAGATGGGTGCTTCTGGTTCCGAACAACGAAAGCTGGCCGCGGCGAATTAATTTAAAACGCCGTCATTGCGAGGAGCCAACGGGTCGGCGCAAGGGCCGCCCGATGACAGGCTCCGCGACGAAGCAATCCATGATTGTCATTCCGGGGCGATGCGAAGCATCGAACCCGGAATCTCGAGATTCCGGGTCTGGTCCTTCGGACCATCCCGGAATGACGAGGAGCTAGTGCTTCGCTTGCGCTCGCAATGACGATAGGAGAAGCTGTCGTTCCGGCTGGGAAGAGCTTCGCGAGGAAATCTTGAGGAAAAAAGAATTCGGCAGCACCGGCGCGCAAGTGTCCGTGATCGGGCAGGGCACCTGGTACATCGATCGCGGCGACCGCAAAGCTGCGATCGCAGCACTTTGCCGCGGCGTCGATCTCGGTATGACCCACATCGACACCGCCGAAATGTATGACGATGCAGAGCTTGTGGTTGCCGAAGCCATCGCTGGGCGGCGCGATGAGATTTTCCTGGTTTCGAAAGTGCTGCCGAGCAACGCATCGCGGCGCGGCACCATTACGGCGTGCGAGCGTTCGCTGGCGCGGCTGAAGACCGACCGGCTCGATTGCTATCTCCTGCACTGGCGCGGGTCGTATCCTCTGGCCGAAACCGTCGCGGCGTTCGAGCAATTGGTCAGCGCTGGTAAAATCCGTTCGTGGGGTGTCAGCAATTTCGATGCTGACGATCTCGATGAGATGCTGGAGGTTGTTGGCGAAGGCAAGATCGCCTGCAACCAGGTGCTCTATCATTTGCGGGAACGCGCGATCGAGCACGCGGTTATCCCGTGGTGCGCCAAGCACGGCGTGGCGGTGGTCGCCTATTCGCCATTCGGCCACAATGAATTTCCTTCGCCAAGGAGCAATGGCGGCGAGGTGCTGCAGGACATCGCCGACGCACACAAGGCGACGACCCGTCAGGTTGCGCTGAGTTTCCTGACGCGCGGGCCAAACGTGTTCGCAATTCCAAAGGCCTCGACACCGGAGCACGTCGCCGAAAATGCAGCAGCGGGCGATCTTGCGCTGAGCGAAGACGAAATCGCTGCGCTCGATAAAGCCTTTCCGCGCGGACCGAAACCGCGAAGCCTGCCAATGCTTTAGTTCCATTGCGGCGTCACCGCGCGCACTAATCTTTTGTTTTGACGCGTTTTCTTTACGCGAACCGGTCCCCACTTCGCTCGAAAACGCTATGTTTACGCATATCCGCCTCCTGTTTTCCGGCCTTGTCGCGACAGGGCGATTGTCGTTTTTTGGGCTTCGCCCGATTCGATTTTTTCAGCGACCGAGTTCCAACCGTGACCCGACCCGCCGCAGCCGCCAGGCTGGACCGCGCTTCCTTGCCCTTGCCCGAAGACAAGCCCGCCGACGCCGCACCCGCGCGCGCCGATCGGCCGTTTCGCGGCATCGCGCTGATCCTGGCATCGACGGTGTTTCTTGGCGCTTCCGATGTCACCGCGAAATACCTGTCGACGAGCCTGCCCTCGATCGAGATCGCCTGGATCAGGTTCCTGGTGTTCGCCTTGATCATGGTGCCGGCGATGGTGCCGGGCTCGCCGCTATTCGCCTTGCGTACGCCGCGGCCCGTCTTGCAGCTGATGCGCGGCGTGGCATTATTGTCGTCGTCGCTGTTTTTCATTTCCGGTTTGCGGTTTCTTCCCATCGCGGAAGCCTCCGCCACCGGCTTCGTCTCGCCGCTGTTCGTCACCGCGCTGTCGATCATTTTCCTGGCCGAGCGTGTCGGCCTGCGCCGCTGGCTTGCGACCGCGGTCGGATTGATCGGCGTGCTGATCATCCTGCGGCCGGGCACAAGTGCGTTCCATCCCGCCGCATTCTTCCCGCTGGTGTCGGCGCTGGCCTGGGCCTGCACGCTGATCATGACGCGGATGATGAGCGGGAGGGAGCGCGCCGCCACCACCATGACCTGGTCGTCGATCACCGGCGTTTGCATTTTGTCGGCGCTGGTGCCGCTGGTCTGGGTGGCGCCGAGCTGGCACGATATCCTTTTCGGGGTTTTCATCGGCATCGCGTCCACGGCGGGGCAGTGGATCGTCGTGCTGGCCTTTCGTTACGCCGACGCCTCGGTGCTCGCGCCGTTTTCGTACACCCAACTGCTTTGGGTCAGCATCCTCGGCTTCCTGGTGTTCGGCGAATTGCCCGATATCTGGACGGTGACCGGCGCCATCTTCATCGTCGCCAGCGGCCTCTACACCGCCCATCGCGAACGGGTCAGGCGATCGCAGCTTCTGGTGATGGAAGGTGAGCCGTCGCCGAACGCGTGAGCCTCACTTCCTCCCTTCTCCCCTTGTGGGAGAGGGTGGCTTCGCGAAGCGAAGACGGGTGAGGGGTTGTCTCTGCGGATAGAAACCCCTCATCCGGCGCGGACTGCGTCCGCGCCACCTTCTCCCACAAGGGGAGAAGGGAAGAAAACAGGCGACGCAGCCTGTCCCCTCACACCGGCAGCGCGATTGAATACTTCACCTGGCTCAGCGCAAAGCTCGACTCGATCGAGGCGATGCCGTCGAGCCGCGTCAGCTTGTTTTTCAGGAACGCCTCATAGGAAGACAGGTCGGCGGCGACGACGCGCAAGAGATAGTCGCGGTTTCCTGTCATCAGATAGCACTCCAGCACCTCGTCCCATTTCGAGATCGCGCGGGCGAAACGATTGAGGTCTTCCTCCTTCTGCCGCGCCAGCTTGATCGAGATGAAGACGCTGACATGCAGCCCGAGCGATTTCTGGTCGACGGTGGCGATGTAGCGCGTGATCACGCCGCGCTCTTCGAGCAGCTTGACCCGGCGATGACACGGCGAGACCGACAAGCCGACCTTGTCGGCGAGTTCGGCCATGGTGGTGCGGCTGTCGGCTTGCAGCAGGCTGAGGATCTTGCGGTCGATGGCGTCGAGGGCGTTCATTGGGATAAACTCTGGATTCGTGGCTATGATTTGGTAATTTATCCCAATTTCCTCGGGTATGTCGCCAAAATTTGAGATTTTTCGCGAAAGACGCCGCGGTAACATCGCAGCCAGGATCCATGTGCAGGGAATACCGCCATGCCGACCGAACCCGCACGCCTGGAAATGCTGTCCGCGCTGGCCCGCAAAGTGCTGTGGCTGTCGTCGTGGACCATCCATCACGCCAACCACATCCGGCCCAATGTCGACGGCCTGAAGGTCGGCGGCCATCAGGCCTCCTCGGCCTCGCTCGTCACCATCATGTCGGCGCTGTATTTTTCGGTGCTGCGGCCGGCCGACCGCGTCGCGGTCAAGCCCCATGCGAGCCCGGTGTTTCACGCGATCCAGTATCTGTTCGGGCACCAGACCCGCGAGAAGCTGGAAAATTTTCGCGGCTTCAAGGGCGCGCAGTCCTATCCGTCGCGCACCAAGGACACCGACGACGTCGATTTCTCCACCGGCTCGGTTGGCCTCGGCGTAGCCCAAACCTTGTTCGCCTCACTGGTGCAGGACTACGTCAAGGCGCATGGCTGGGCCAAGGATCGCCCCGAGGGACGATTGATCGCGCTGGTCGGCGATGCCGAGATGGATGAGGGCAATATCTTCGAAGCGCTGCTGGAGGGCTGGAAGCACGGCTTGCGCAACACCTGGTGGGTGGTCGACTACAACCGCCAGAGCCTCGATGCGGTCGTGCGCGAAGGTCTGTGGGAAAAATTCGAAACCATGTTCCGCAATTTCGGCTGGGACGTGGTGATCGTCAAATACGGCCGGCTGATGCGGGCCGCGTTCGCCGAGCCCGGCGGCGAAGCGCTCAAGCAATGGATCGATGCCTGTCCGAACCAGCTCTATGCGGCGCTGTGCTTTCAGGGCGGGGCTGCGTTCCGCAAGCATTTGCGTGACGAAATCGGCGACCAGGGGCAGGTCACGCAACTGATCGAGCGACGCAACGACGGCGAATTGCTGGAATTGATGTCCAATCTTGGCGGCCACGACATGGCCAGCATGTGCGAAGCATTCGAGGCCATCGATCACGATCGCCCCGTCTGCTTCATTGCCTACACCATCAAGGGCGTGGGTCTGCCGTTCCAGGGCCACAAGGACAACCACGCCGGATTGATGACGGTCGCGCAAATGGAAAAATGGCGCAGCCTCCAGAACATCCGGCCCGGTCACGAGTGGGAGAAGTTCGAGGGTCTATCGCAGGAACCGGCGGCGCTGGAGGCATTTCTCGCGAGCGCGGCGTTCAACCGCGAGGGCAGGCGGCGGCTGACGGCGCCGGTCATCGAGGTGCCCGAGCGACTTTCATTTACGCCGTCGCCACAGATGTCGACCCAGCAGGGCTTTGGCCTGGTGCTGAACGAACTTGCGCGCGGCGATAGCGAGTTGGCGTCCCGCATCGTCACCGCTTCGCCCGACGTCACGGTGTCCACTAATCTTGGAGCATGGGTCAACCGCCGCGGGCTGTTCGCGCGCGCCGAGAAGGCCGATTTGTTTCGCAGCGAGAAAATTCCATCGACCTTCAATTGGGATGCCTCGCCGAAAGGACAGCACATCGAACTCGGCATCGCCGAGATGAATCTGTTCATCCTGATGTCGGCGCTGGGGTTGTCACACACGATCAACGGCGAACGGCTGCTGCCGATCGCAACGCTGTACGATCCCTTCATCGAGCGCGGCCTCGATGCCCTCAATTATGCCTGCTATCAGGACGCGCGCTTCATGGTGGTGGCGACGCCGTCGGGCATCACGCTGGCGCCGGAAGGCGGGGCGCACCAGTCGATCGCAACGCCCTTGATCGGCATGGCGCAGGATAGTCTCGCGTCATTCGAGCCGGCCTTTGTCGATGAACTCGCCGTGATCATGGGTTGGGGTTTCCGGCACATGCAGCGTGAGTACAATGAGGGCGGCTCGGTCTATTTGAGACTGTCGACCCGCACGCTCGATCAGCCGCAGCGGATCATGACGCCCGACCTGCAGGCCGGAATAACGGAAGGCGCTTATTGGCTGCGCAAGCCGGGGCCAAACGCCGAAGTCGTGATCGCTTATACCGGCGCGGTCGCGCCCGAGGCGATCGAGGCCGTTGGGCTATTGGGTGAGAGTCGCCGCGACATCGGTCTGCTGGCGATCACCTCTGCCGACCGGCTGCTTGCCGGATGGACCGCGGCGCGCAAGTTGCGGCGCGACCGCCGCGGGATAGCGCATCTCAGCCATATCGAGAAACTGCTTGCGCCTCTTTCTCGCGACTGCGGCATCGTGACCGTGATCGACGGCCATCCTGCCACGCTCGGCTGGCTCGGCAGCGTGCACGGCCACCGCGTCGAAGCGCTCGGTGTCGAACATTTCGGCCAGACCGGGACCATCGATGACCTCTATCGCCACCACGGCATCGACGCCAACGCCATCATCGACGCCGCGGAAAGCCTCACCGCCGGCGCGCCGGTGCGGCATCGGAAAATGGCGGTGTAGTCGGCGTAAACGTCTATTCTAGCCCCGTATCATGGACCCCGGATCAGCTGCGCACCGCCATAGCGCGTCGCAGACGCGCGTGAACGCGCTGAAGGCGCTGCACAGTATCCGGGGCACGAGAGTTCCCTTTGAAGCCATATTCCGTGTCCCGGACGCAGCGCGGCACGGAGTGACGCGACGCAGAGCCGGGACCCATCTCGACGAAATGCCGGTCTTGCTTCCTTCACATCGCCTACATTATATCCAGCCCTAGCTGCAATGCGGCATCCCCGCATATGGCGGGTTCATTTTTGGCGGCTTTCGTGCAAGGATGCTTGCCGAACGCTCCGTTCCCCCTCCATTGCCCGTGAAATCAAGAGGTCTGTGATGGTCAACCGCCTGCAATTCTACATCGACGGCGCCTGGGTCGATCCCGTCGTCAAAAAATCCACGCCCGTCGTCAATCCGGCGACCGAAGAGGCGATGTATGAGGTTGCGCTCGGCTCCAAGGCCGACGTCGACAAGGCCGTGACGGCTGCACGGCGCGCCTTCGAGACCTTTTCGCAGACCAGCCGGGAGGAGCGCGTCGCGCTGCTCTCGAAGATCATCGAGGTCTACAAGACCCGCATGAAGGACATCGGTGCTGCGGTCTCGGACGAAATGGGCGCGCCGCTGCCGATGGCCGAGAAAATGCAAGCCGGCGCCGGCCTCGGCCACATCGCCTCCACGCTGGAGATCTTGAAGAACTATCACTTCGAGGAGCCGGTTGGCTCGGCCGTGGTGGTGCGCGAGCCCGTCGGCGTCGTCGGCATGATCACGCCATGGAACTGGCCGCTCAATCAGATCGCCTGCAAAGTCGCGCCCGCGCTTGCCGCCGGCTGCACCATGATCCTGAAACCGTCGGAGTTCACGCCGTCGTCGGCCTTGATCTTCGCCGAAATCCTCCATGAAGCCGGCGTGCCGAAGGGCGTGTTCAACCTGATCAACGGCCTCGGCCCCGAAGTCGGCGCCGCGATGAGCGAACATCCGAATATCGATATGATCTCGTTCACCGGCTCGACCCGCGCCGGCATCGACGTCGCCAAGCGCGCCGCGCCAACCGTCAAGCGCGTCAGCCAGGAACTGGGCGGCAAGTCGCCGAACGTCATTCTCGAAGGCGCCGACCTCGCCAAGGCCGTCACCGGCGGCGTAATGCACATGTTCAACAATTCCGGCCAGTCGTGCAACGCGCCGTCCCGGATGATCGTGCCGCTGTCAAAGATGAAGGAAGTCGCCGCGATCGCCAAGGGCGTCGCCGACAAGACCAAGGCGGGCGATCCGCGCGCCGAAGGCACCACCATCGGTCCCGTGGTGTCGCGCATCCAGTGGGACAAGATCCAGGCCTTGATCCAAAAGGGGATCGAGGAAGGCGCCACCCTCGTTGCCGGCGGTCCCGGGCTGCCGGAAGGCGTCAACAAGGGCTTCTATGTCCGCCCGACCATCTTCGCCGACGTGACCAACGAGATGACGATTGCGCGCGAGGAAATCTTCGGCCCCGTGCTCACCATTCTCGGCGCCAAGGATGAGGCCGACGCCGTGCGGATAGCCAATGACACCCCCTATGGGTTGGCGGGTTACGTCTCCGCCGACACCGTGGAAAGCGCGCGCCGGGTCGGCCGCAAGATCCGCGCCGGCAACGTCAATCTGCAGGGCGTACCGAACGACCGCACCGCGCCGTTCGGCGGCTACAAGCAGTCCGGCAACGGCCGCGAGTGGGGCAAGTTCGGCCTCGAGGAATATCTCGAAGTCAAGGCGGTCGCGGGCTTCAACGCGGCGTAAGCAAGTGATGCAAACAAAAACGTTGGGGCGGGATGACATTTCCGCTCCGGCGTTTTTGTGTTTTTGGGCCCGTCATTCCGGGGCGATGCGAAGCATCGAACTACGATGTGCAATTGCACATCGGAGAATCTCGAGATTCCCCGATGCGCAATTGCGCATCTGAGGTCTGGTGCTAACGCACCATCCCGGAATGACGATGGGCAATCATCCCCCCAGCGCGCCCTGGGTGTTCACATAGAGCGCGTAGATCGACTGGCTGGCGGCCATGAACAGGCGGTTGCGCTTGAGGCCGCCGAAGCAGACATTGGCGCAGCGTTCGGGCAGCGCGATGCGACCGATCGGCTTGCCGTCGGGGGCGAAGATCATGACGCCGTCGAGTTCGGCATCCCCCATGCCCCAGCCGCACCACAGATTGCCGTCGATGTCGCAACGCATGCCGTCGGGCGTGCCGGGGCCGGCGTCGATGGCCACGCGCTTGCTGGTGATCTCGTCACCGCCTGCGGTGACGTCATAGGCGAGAATCTTGCGGTTCGGCACGCCGCGCGATTCCACGATGTAGAGAATCTTTTCGTCGGGCGAAAAGCACAGCCCATTCGGCCCGAGAATACCCTCTGCGACAATAGTGGCCTTTCCAGTCTTGCCGTCGATCCGATAAACATTCATGGCGATCTCGGACTCCGCGACATAGCCTTCGTAGTTGCCGAGCAGACCGAAAATAGGGTCGGTGAACCAGATCGAGCTGTCGGATTTCACCACGACGTCGTTCGGTGAGTTCAGCCGCTTGCCGTCGAAGGAATCCATCAGCACGGTGATCGAACCGTCATATTCGGTTCGCACGACGCGGCGTCCGCCGTGCTCGCATGTGATCAGCCGTCCCTGGCGGTCGCGGGTATTGCCGTTGGCAAAATTCGACGGCTTGCGGTAGATGCTGACCGCGCCGGTTTCCTCTTCCCATTTGAGGATGCGCTGGTTGGGAATATCGCTGCACAACAGATAGCGCCCGTCGCCGACCCATACCGGGCCTTCGGCCCAGCGCAATCCCGTGGTCAGCCGCTCCACGGCCGAAGGTTTGAGCCAGTATTTTTCAAAGCGCGGATCGAGCGCGTGGATCGCCGGATCGGGATATTGCGTCGCCGGCTGCCAGCCGGGGCGCGCGGGTTTATCGGACATTTGCTGTTCTCGTTGCTGTGCGTGAATTTCTCACCGGTCGTGTCTGCTATCATTGCCGTGTTCAGGCGGCAAGCGGATCGGCATCCTCTGGCGTCATCGCCCGCGAATGCGGGCGATCCAGTATTCCACCAGCGTTCGTGATTGAGCCGAAGCGCCGCGGCGTACTGGATACCCCGCCTTCGCGGGGTATGACGACGGTAGTGCGGGGTATGACGATGGTAGTCACGTTGCGAAGCGTTCGCTTGCCGCACCGCCCGCGCCGCGTCATACTCAACTCAACACCGCCAGAACGAGGGAAGAAATGCCACGCATATTGATGACCGGCGCTTCCGGAGGAATCGGCACAAGCTTGCGAAAATTGTTGCCGCCAATCTATCCGGACTTGCTGCTGAGCGACCTGAAGGCCCCCGCCGATCTCGGCAAAAGCGAAAAATTCAAGGCGGCGGAGCTGTCGGATCTGGCCCAGGTCGAGGCAATCTGCGAAGGTGTCGACGGCATCCTGCATTTCGGCGGCTATTCGGTCGAGGGCCCGTGGGACAATATCCTGCAGTCCAACATCATCGGCTGCTACAATCTGTTCGAGGCGGCGCGCAAGAAGGGCGTCAAGCGCATCGTGTTCGCGTCCTCGAACCATGCGGTGGGCTTCTATCCGCGTTATCACCGGATCGGGACCGATGTGACGGCGCGGCCCGACAGCCGCTATGGCGTCAGCAAGGTGTTCGGCGAAGCGGTCGGCGCGCTCTATGCCGACAAGCATGGAATGAAAGTCACCTGCATCCGGATCGGCAATTTCGGCGACAAGCCGCTCGACCACCGCCGGCTCTCGATCTGGCTGAAACCGGAAGATTTGTTGCAGCTATGCCGGATTGGGCTCGATCACCCCGACATCCATTTCGAGATTTTCTATGGTGCCTCCCATAACGAACGCTCGTGGTGGGACAATCACCGCGCCCACGACCTCGGCTATCGCCCGACCGGTCACGCGGAGGATTTTCGCGAGCATGCTTTCGCCGAACAGGCCAAGCTCAAGCCCGATCCGGTCGGCGACTTCTACCAGGGCGGCACGTTCTGCGGCATGGAGTTCGACGGCGACAACAGCCGGATCATCGAGTTGAAGTACTAATGTCCCGAATCCGAAGTTCGCACTCCCTTGCAGCACCCACTTTTGCGAACTTCGGATTCGAAAGGACACTAGAAATCCATGATTCTAGTGTGGGATTTGGTTCAGAGGTTTCTCATGACGGACAGGCCCCACTGACGCTGAGAACTTGCTAACCGCCACACCAGACGCACGCGTCTTTTCGGGCGTGCGAAGCACGAACCTCAGATCTGAAATTGCACACCGCGGAACCTTCACGTCGTCTTGCAATTCTCGATTACCTCGAGAAGTCAACGACACAAACAGGGAGGTACTAAAATGACGATGAGGCCAGACCCCACCTTTCATGCGTCACCAAAGCTTGCGATGGAAGCGCCGCCCGAGAACTTTGCTTACACTTTGCTGCTCACCCCGGATTTCTCAAAGCCCGATGCGCTGGCGGTGATCGATGTGAAGCCGGATTCGCCAACTTACAGTCGGGTTGTTCACACCGTAGCAATGCCCAACAAGGGAGACGAGTTTCACCATTTCGGCTGGAACGCTTGCTCATCCGCGCTGTCGCCCCTCACCGGGCACGCCTTCGTCGAGCGGCGCTACCTTATCATCCCCGGGATGCGATCCTCCCGTATCTACATCGTGGACACCAAGCCCGATCCCACCAAGGCCAAGATTCACAAGATCATCGAGCCTGAGGAGGTCTTCAAGAAGACCGGTTACTCACGGCCTCACACGGTTCACTGCGGGCCGGAGGGTATCTACGTCAGCACGCTTGGTGGTGGTGGCAAGGACGGCACTGAGGGTCCGCCCGGCGTTTTCATCATGGACTGCGAGACCTTCGAGGTTCTCGGGCGTTGGGAGATCGATCGCGGGCCTCAGACGTTGCACTATGATTTCTGGTGGAACCTGCCTCGCGATTACATGGTGACAAGCGAATGGGCATTGCCGCCACAGTTCGAGAATGGAATCGTTCCGGAGGAACTCCTCTCCAACAAGTATGGCCATCGGGTCCATTTCTGGGATCTCCGCGCCCGACGCAACGTCCAGACCATCGATCTCGGCGCCAATCATCAAATGGCGCTGGAGGTGCGGCCCGCCCACGATCCCGTTCGCGAGTATGGTTTCATCGGCGTCGTGGTCGATACGACCAATCTCGAAGGCTCGATCTGGACCTGGTGGCGCGAAGGCGGCAAGTTCCACATCGAGAAGACGGCGACCATTCCCGCCGAACCGGCGCCCAAGGACAAGCTGCCACCGCTCTTGCAGGGCTTTGGCGCGGTGCCGCCATTGGTAACCGACATCGATCTCTCCATGGACGATAAGTTTCTCTATGTGTCGTGCTGGGGAACCGGCGAGATGCGTCAATACGACGTCACCGATCCGAGGAAGCCGAAGCTCGCGGGCTCGGTACACATCGGTGGTATTGCCCGCCGCTCGCCTCATCCCAGCGGAAAGATGTATGCAGGCGGCCCGCAGATGGTCGAGATCAGCCGCGACGGCAAGCGCGTGTACTGGACCAATTCGTTGTACTCGACATGGGATGACCAGTTCTATCCCGAAGGAATGCCGGGGACTGAGGTCATGGCCCACGCGAAGCCGGGCGGCGGACTGGAGTTGGCAAAGGACTACTGGGTGAGCTTCCCTGATGGCTACCGCGCGCATCAAATCCGGCTCGACGGGGGCGACTGTTCGACCGACTCTTTTTGCTATCCGTCGGTTTAGAGTTGAGCGGAGCGGATTGGACACCTGCTGGACTTTGGTTGGCTGTCGTCGCGAGCGGCCTCTATCACGGGGTGAACCCGGGTATGGGATGGCCGCTCGCCGTCTCGGCTGGACTAATGGAGAGGAGCCCCCGCGCCCTTGCAGCAGCGCTTTTGCCGCTATGGCTCGGCCACCTGTTGGCCATGCTTGTAATCATCTTTCCGTTTGCTGTGCTATTCGCTCTCGTCGCCTGGCAGCGGCAGATCCAAATTGGCGCAAGCCTCCTGGTCATCGGGTTCGGTATTTTCCGGCTCGTCGATCGCCGCCATCCGCGGGCATTGGCGCGGATACGGCCGACGCAGTTGGGGCTATGGTCATTTGTCGTGGCGATTGCACATGGCGCGGGGCTGATGCTTGTGCCGATTTATCTGGGACTCTGCCGGAGCGCGGACCTGGACACGGGCCACGCCGCGACGGCTGCCCTTATCAACGCCAATGTGGGCATGGCAGCGCTCGTCTCCTTTATCCATTCTGCCGCGATGATCGCGGCGGGTGGCCTATCGGCCTGGCTTGTCTACCGCTATTCCGGCCTGAAGTTGGTATCGCGGAGCTGGTTCAATCTAGACGCCATTTGGGCTATTAGCCTCATCGTGGTCGGCACTGTCGCGTTAGCGATCGGCCTCACCGGCCAAATTTGATGCGCCGCCGCGCGTCCACGCTCGCGCGTCAGTTCCTTACCGTCGCAAATCAGCCGTATTTTGACGGTTTGCAATCCAAAGATACCGATCGCGCGTCGTTGGCCACCGTGCGAGGACATCCTTTCGTGGAGACGCATTTCCCAGCCCTTGCGATGATGGCGCTGGTCGGATTTTGCGGTCCGGCCAATGCACAGGCGCTGTGCCCGGAATTGACCCGGCTGCGCAGCGAGGCGTCAGAAGCAGTACAACAGATGATGGGCGCTCCGACATCGGACCGCTGCGCAGCGTATATTCGTTTTTCCATGGCATGGGGAGCGATAGCCCGATACGCCAATGACCATCGCGAGCTATGTGATATTTCGCTTCCTTTGCTAAGCGACTTCGAGAAACGTTACCGAGAGGCAGTAAATGCGCGCGAGAATGTTTGCGCGGGCCGGCCAATTCGCCCATTTCCACCAGACATCAACCAGCGTTGAGACGCCGAGCTAGGCGCGCGAATTTCCGCCGATCCGGCCGAGATAATCCGACTTGCTGAATTGCATGTGATCGACGCAGAGCTGCGCCAGCGCCCAGCTGTCGCGGCCCCTGAGCAACTCGATCATCAATTCATGCTGGCGGCGCGACAGCGCCAGGCCTTCCTTGTCGGCGAGGTTCTTGGCGCGCATCGGCAGCGTCAGGTTCATGTAGTCCTGCAGCGAGCCCACCAGATAAGGATTGCCGCAGGCGGAAAACAGCGCGACGTGGAAGGCGTCGTTGGCTTCATGGATGCCACGCAGGTCCTGCGCGTCGGCGTGAGCACAATATCGCCGTTGCAGCTCGATCAATTGTTCGATCAGGGCAGGCGGCGCGGGCAGGGCGATCATCAATGCCGCCTGCCGGGTCAGCATTTCCCGCACCTCGTAGATCTGCCGCACCTCTTCCGCCGAATAGAACCGCACGGTGGCGCCGACGTTCTTCTCGCGCAGCACGATGCCCTGTCGCTCGAGTTGAAATAGGGCCTGGCGCACGAAATGCCGGCTGGCGCCGTAGCGGCTCATCAGCGTGTCTTCGACCAGTCGCGCACCCGGCGCGAAGCGGCCGAAGATGATGTCTTCTTCGAGCCTTCGGATCACCTCGGCCTGTTCTTCCTCGCGGGTGGGAAGGTTTGCTTCCGGCAACGCCGCCTGCGGCTTCATCGCGCCGCCTCCCAGCCGGAGAGGCGATAGCAATCCTCCACCAGACGCAGCGTCTCGATATTGTCCTCCGGCGCGGTCTCGAACGGGGTGTTGTCGGAGAGCGACTGCACGAAATGTGCGATCGTGCGATTGTAGGAGCCCTGATATTCGACGGCGAGGTCGTAGCGTTTCTCCGCAGGCGAGGCGCCCGCGCAAATGAGTTGCGGCCCGTCGAGCCGGATCGAGCCGGTTTCCCCGAGAATGTCGAGCCGGTCGACCTGGCTTGCGGGAAATCCATGCGCGCCGAAGCTCGCGAACACCGTGACGGCGGCGCCGCGCTCGGTCTTCATTTGGATCACCGCGCCGTCTTCCCCCGCCATTTCAGAATAGGTTCGGCTCAAGCCCGCCGCAGTGACCTGTAGCGGCCCAAGCAACATGCGCAGCGTGTCGAGGTGATGGATCAAGACCTCGGCGACCAGCATGCGCCTTTCTCCGCGCATGAAGGGCTGCCGCTCCAGCGCCGGGCGTAAGCCATCGGGTCCGGGCAACACGCCGGACGTGAGCAGGGTGAGTTGTGCCTGCTTGACGCTGCCGATGCGGCCCTCGCGCAGCCAGGCGGCCGCGTCGCGATAGTAACCGCGGAACCGCCAGTTCTCGTGAACCATCAGCCTCGTCTGATCCCTGACTTCGGCGGCGAGTTCGATCGCTTCCTGCAAATTTGGCGCGAGCGGTTTTTGGCAGAGCACCGGCAAGCGATGCTTCGCCGCAAGCCGCACCAGCGGTGCATGGAATTGGCGCGGCGCTGCGATATCGACGGCGTCGAGTTCGGTTGCAGCCAGCATCGCCTCGGCATCGGCGTAAATGTTCGAGATCCCGAACTCATCGGCACGCCCCGTCGCATTTTCGCGGGAGGGATCGGCGATCGCGATCACGCGCGCCCGGCCGGCGATGTCGGCCCACGCGATCAAATGATGGCGGCTCACCATGCCGGCGCCGATCAGGCCAATGCGAAGCCGCTTGTTCATGGGCGCTCCGGTGGGGGTTATGGCCGGAAGTCAGCACGGAGGAATTCCATTGTCAATAATATCAGCCATCCGAGGCGCATTTCGAGGCATTTGGGCGCCCAATAATCAAATATTGACAATAATATTGCGGGCCTCATAACTGGACCGCAGGATTTTAGAGGATACAGCGATGGCTGACGGGTTGCGCAAGGGACTGACGAGTTACGGCGATGCGGGCTTTTCGCTGTTCCTGCGCAAGGTCTTCATCAAGGCGATGGGCTATTCGGATGATGCGCTGAACCGGCCGATCGTCGGCATCACCAACACCTACAGCGATTACAATCCCTGCCACGGCAACGTGCCCCAGATCATCGAAGCGGTGAAACGTGGTGTGATGCTGTCGGGCGCGATGCCGATGGTGTTTCCGACCATCTCGATCGCGGAGAGCTTCTCGCATCCGACCTCGATGTATCTGCGCAATCTGATGGCGATGGACACCGAGGAGATGATCCGCGCCCAGCCGATGGATGCGGTGGTGGTGATTGGCGGCTGCGACAAGACCCTGCCGGCGCAGATCATGGCCGCGGTTTCAGCCGATCTGCCGACCGTCGTCATCCCGGTGGGACCGATGGTGGTCGGGCATCACAGGGGCGAAGTGCTGGGGGCTTGCACCGACTGCCGCCGGCTGTGGGGAAAATTTCGCGGCGGCGAAATCGACGAGGTCGAGATCGAGGCGGTCAACGCCCGGCTCGCGCCGTCGGTAGGCACCTGCATGGTGATGGGCACCGCGAGCACCATGGCCTGCATCACTGAAGCCCTGGGTCTGTCGTTGCCGATGAGCGCGACCATTCCCGCGCCGCATGCCGAGCGGTTTCGTTTGGCGGAGGCGAGCGGCAAGGTCGCCGCCGACATGGCCAAGGCCAAAGGACCAAAGCCCAGCGAGTTGTTGACGAAGGCCTCGTTCAGAAATGCGCAGGTGGTGCTGCAGGCGATCGGCGGGTCGACTAACGGCCTCATTCATTTGACGGCGATCGCCAGCCGCACCGCGCATCGTATTGACCTCGAAGCGTTCGACAAGCTCGGCCGCGAGGTGCCGGTGCTGATCGACCTGAAGCCGTCGGGCGCGCATTACATGGAGCATTTCCACCATGCCGGCGGATTGCCGAAACTGATGGCGCAGCTCGGCGATCTGATCGACCTCGAGGCGAAGACCATCACCGGTGCGAGCTTGCGCAATGTGGTCGCCCGGGCCGAAGAAGTGCCGGGGCAGGATGTCATCCGCGCACGAAAAAGTCCGATCAAGCCGGAAGGCGCGGTGGCGGTGCTGCATGGCAATCTTGCGCCGCGCGGCGCCGTGATCAAGCATTCGGCGGCGAGCCCCAAACTCTTGCAGCATACCGGCCGCGCCGTGGTGTTCGAATCCGTGGAGGACATGACGCTGCGGGTCGATGACCCCGCGCTCGATGTCACCGCCGACGATGTGCTGGTGTTGCGCAATGCCGGCCCCAAGGGCGCCCCGGGCATGCCGGAGGCGGGGTACCTTCCGATCCCGATGAAGCTGGCGCGGATGGGCGTGAAGGACATGGTGCGGATTTCGGACGCGCGGATGAGCGGAACTGCGTTTGGCACCATCGTGCTGCACATCACGCCGGAATCCGCCGTCGGCGGCCCGCTGGCGCTGGTCAAAAATGGCGACATGATCCGGCTCGATGTGGCCAAACGCAGCATCGATCTGTTGGTCGACACCACTGAGCTGGACAAGCGCCGCGCGGCGCTGAAACCCCCGGCGACGCCGGATTGGGCCAAACGCGGCTACGCGCATCTGTTCAACGAAACCATCCTGCAGGCGGATGAGGGTTGCGACTTCGATTTCATGCGGGGCACGGGGAAGGGGTAACGGAAAGTGTTAAACGGCAGCCTCATGGTGAGGAGCGCGTCTTCGCGCGTCTCCGGACGATGCGGAGCCTGTCATCGGGCGTGCATTCGCGCGACCCGTTGGCATCGCCTTGAGAACCATGGGGCGGGCCATCCTTCGAGACGCCGCGCAAGAGCGCGGCTCCTCAGGATGAGGTCAGAGCACGTGGCGTTTCGCCTTCCATCTCGCCCAGGCTTTGCATCCTATGTTTGATTGACATTTGAACAACCGCGATGGGATGATCGAGACAATCAAAACAGGGGGAGACAGGATGGGTAACTCACGAGGGGCGATCGTTGCGGCCATCGCCGCGGCGCTGGTCTTGTTCGCCGCAGGCGCACAAGCGCAAGAGGTGAAGCATTATCGTTTTGCCTACGACCAACCGAAAACCACGGGATATGGAATCCTCGGCGATATCTTCGCCGACAAGCTCAAGGCGCTCAGCAAGGGCACCATGCTGATCGAGCAATATCCGGGCGCGCAGCTCGGCCAGGAGCCGCAGGTCCTGCAGCTCGTGAAATCCGGCGACGTCGAATTCTGCATTTCCTCCTCAGCGAATGCCGCGACCCTGTCGCCGCAGGCCGGCGTGATGTCGATGCACTTCTTGTTCCGCTCCGAGGCCCACCTGATCAAGGCGATCGCCGACCCCGACGTGTCGAAGGCCGTCAAGGCGATGATATCGGAGACGGTGCAGGGCGCCCGCGTCATCGCGCTGGCGACGCTTGGTCTTCGCCATATGTATTCCAAGCGCGAGATCAAGAAGATCGATGACATGAAGGGGCTCAAGGTGCGTGTGCAGGCGACGCCCACCGAGGACACGATGTTTCCTGCCTACGGCGCGCAGATCGTCCATATGCCGTTCGGCAGTGTCTATACCTCGCTGCAAACCGGCGTGGTCGACGTCGCCGAAAACGGCATCAATGTCTATCTCGCCAACAAGCATTATGAAGTGGCACCCGTGCTGTCGATCACCGAGCACGAGGCCAACAACAGCCTGGTCTGGGTGAGCGACAAAGTGTGGAACAGCCTGACGCCGGAGCAGCAGGGCTGGGTGCAGGCCGCGGCCGACGAGGTCAACAGGAACCAACCTGCGAAAGCGGTCGAACTCGAGCATCAATCGCTGGAGAAGCTGAAATCGATCGGGGTGAAGGTCGTGGCCGACGTTGACAAATCCGGCTTCACGACCATCGCCGACCCGTATCTCGACAAGCTCGCCAAGGAGCTCGGCCCGCATGCCGACAAGATCAAGACCCTGATCCGGGCGATCAATTGATGGGGTCGATTCATCAATTGTCGTCATGCCCGGGCAAAAGCGCGAAGCGCGTCTTCGCGCAGATGTCCCGGGCATCCACGTCTTCCTTCAAGGCGTAACCCAAGGCGTGGATGGCCGGGACAAGCCCGGCCATGACGCGGAAGATCTGGGACTATGGAGAGTTTGAAGAATGTCCATCGCCGACAAACTGGTGCTGCAGCGGCAGCATCACCTGAAATGGCGGGCGTTGGACCGGCTCGAACTCGCGCTGATGATGCTGTGCGGGCTATTGTGCTTCGGCTTCTCGCTCTCGGTGATGTTCGACATCGTCACGCGGACTATCGGTTATCCCTGGCTGTGGCTGCAGGAGGTCACCTCCACCCTGTTCATCTATGCGATCTTCATTGGTACCGCGGTCGCCACCCGCCGCAACGATCATCTGTACCTGACCGCGATCTCCGAGGCGCTGCACGGGACGCCGCGGCTGATCGTCGAGATCATCATCCGCATCGTCGTGCTCGGCGTCGCGTTCTGCCTGATCTGGTTCGGCTATATCAACTACCTGAGGGGCTTTGGCAGCTTCCGGCTGCCGTCCGGCACGCCGATCGCCTCGCTTTATGCGGCGATACCGCTCGCCGGCGTGCTGGTCGCGGTGTTTACGGTCGAACAACTCGTCAACGGGATCCGCAACGGATTTGACCATCCGGAGCCGCCGGAGGATGAGTTTCCAATCCCGCCGGTCGAGACCAGCCTTCAGTCGAGGGCGCGGCTGTGAGTGCACCGGTCATCCTGGCGCTGATGTCGTTCTGCTTTCTGTTCTTCGGTTATCTCGGCGTGCCCGTGCCGTTTTCGTTGATGGCGGGCGTTTTTGTGGGCGCGCTGCTGACCGATGTTTCGCTGGCCGCGATTATCCAGAAGATTTTTGACGGCGTGGACTCGGAAGCGCTGCTGGCTATTCCGTTCTTCCTCCTGGTCGGCGAACTCATGAGTTCGGCGAATGTCGTGGTGCGGATCGCCAATCTGTCGCTGTCGCTGGTCGGACATATCAGGGGCGGGCTGTCGCAGGTCGTCGTCGTCTTCAGCATGTTCTTCTCGGAGATGTCGGGATCAACCACGGCCGACGTCGCCGTGATGAGCCGCGCGCTGGGCGGGCCGATGAAACGCGAAGGCTACAGTCCCGCCTTCATCGCCGCGATCATCGCGTCCGCCTCCACCATCGCGGCATTGGTGCCGCCGAGCATTACGGCGGTAGTTTATGGCGCGGTCGGCAATGTCTCGATCGCGGGTCTCTTCATGGCCGGCGTCGTGCCGGGGTTGATGATCGGCTTCGGCCTGATGATCTATTGCTATTTCTTCGGCCCCTCCGGGATGCGCAAGCAGCGGGCGCCGTTGCGCCAGGTTATGTTTGCGACCGGCGATGCCGCATTGCCGCTGATGATCCCGGTGATCCTGCTTGGCGGCATTCTTACCGGCTGGTTCACGCCGACGGAGGCTGGCGTCGTCGCGGTGATATGGATCATCGCGGTGGTGATCCCCGCGCTCAACCGCGGGCATCTTCGGAAAATTCCCTACGATTTTTGCCTTGCGGGTCTGATCTTTTCGCTGCCGCTGATCACGATCGGCGCCGCCAACGCCTTCGGCTGGATGCTGGCCTATCTGCGCGGTGCCATCGTCATCGCCGACTGGATCACCTCGATTGCCGGCAGCGACCCGCAAATCATGATGCTGCTTTTGGTGCTGCTGTTCACCGTGGTCGGCGATTTCATCGAGCCGGTGCCGACCATCATCATCTTCATGCCGCTGGTGAATGCGCTCACGCAAGCCGGCGACATCAATGGCGTGCATATGGGCGTGGTGCTGATCGCCACGCTGGCCTTCGGCCTGATCACGCCGCCTTATGGGCTGGTGCTATTGATGGCCTCGAAATTCGTCGGCGTCAGTTTTGGCAAGGCGCTGCGCGCGGCGCTGCCGATCTACGTGGTGTTCCTGGTGACGATCTGCTTTACGATCTACTTCCCCAAGGTGGTGCTGTGGCTGCCGAAGCATGTCATTCCGGAATCGGTCGGCTGCTTCAAGTCGCCCGCGGGGACGGGGTATATTTGTCCGCAATGAATACCAGCCGTTAGCACAATCAGCCGTCATGCCCCCGCGAAAGCGGGGCATCCAGTACTCCGAGGCGGTGAGTTGAACCGAGAGAGCGCGGCGTACTGGATCATCCGCTTTCGCGGATGATGACAGTTTACTGTGTGGCCAGCCCTCCGGCTGCCTACTTCCCCTTGCCGGTGAACTTCTTCACCGCGATGCGGAACTCGTCCGTGTGCATGCAGTCGATGATGGCGTCGCGCTCGGCGTCGAGTTGTTGCTCGATCGGCGTGACGGGCGCGCGGTGGATCAGCGCCTTGGTCGCCGCGATCGCCGCGGGCGCGTTTTGCGCCAGCCGATGCGCCAGTTCCCGGGTCGCGGCTTTCAGTTCCACCGCGGGCACGACCTTGGCGACCAGGCCCCAGCTAAAGGCCTGAGCCGCCGAAAAGCTGTCTTCGGCGAGAAAGATTTGCAAGGCGCGGCGCGCGCCGACGCTGGCCGCTACGCCGACGGTGCCGCCACCATCGGGCGATACGCCGAGCCTGGCATAGGCGGGGGTGAAGCGGGCGTCCTCTGCGGCGATACAGAGATCGGCGACAAAGGCAAGCGAGAGCCCGGCGCCGGCGGCCGAGCCGTGGACGCTGGCCAGCACGATCTTCGGCATCCGCCGCAGGGTCGTGATGAAGGCATGATAATGCTGCAACAGCTCGCCGACGACAGGGGCAATAGTGTCGGCCGCGGCCGCCGCGCCAATGGTCTGAAGATCGCCGCCGGCGCAGAACGCGCGGCCTTCGCCTTCGATCACCAGCACGCGGATATCATCGGACGCCTCGACTTCCGCGCTCAGTTGCTCGAGCGTTTTCGCGATCGAAAGATCGATGGAGTTGAACGCTGCCGGACGGTTGAGCGTGATCGTGGCGATCGGGCCTTCGACCTTGAGGAGGGCCGGATCGTCGGGAGAGGAGACGGTAGCATGTTCGGGCGTCGGCATCGGCATGACCCTGCGTCGAGACGTCAGTAAGCATTTAAACAGCAGAAGGCGGGAGGTGACAATCCCCGGCGAAGTCTGCAAAATGCCGGTAGATTTCCCTCATGGTGAGGAGGCGCGCTTGCGCCGTCTCGAACCATGAGGCCACAATGTGCCCACATCCTTCGAGACGCGGCGAAGAGCCGCTCCTCCCGAGTGAGCGCAAATGCGCTCATCCGGGGATGAGGACACAAAGCGCGAATGCGCAAATGTAGCCGGAAACGGGAGCAGGCGTGATGAGCGATCAAGCAACATTGAGCCGTCCGGTTTCGACCGCCGATCCGTTTTCGCACGCCTTCCTGCGCGATCCCTATCCGCATCATCAGGCGCTGCGCGAGGCGGGACCCGTGGTGTGGCTCAAGCAATACGGCATATGGGCGATGGCCCGGCATGAGCAGGTCCGCGATGCCCTGACCGACTGGCAGACCTATTGTTCGTCCGCCGGCGTCGGTTTGAGCGATTTCCGAAAGGAGCCGCCATGGCGTCCCCCGAGCATTATCCTGGAGGCCGATCCGCCGCTGCACACGCGCACCCGCGCGGTGCTGACGCGCATCCTGTCGCCGGCGGCGATCAAGATCCTGCGGGACACGTTCGAGCGCGAGGCGGAACGGCTGATCGCGCAACTGGTCGAACAGCGCGAATTCGACGGGGTGGCCGATCTCGCCGAAGCCTATCCGCTGAAAGTATTCCCGGATGCGGTGGGGATCTCCGAGGAGGGCCGTGAAAACCTGCTGCCCTATGGCACCATGGTGTTTAATTCGTTCGGTCCCCGCAACGATCTGTTCAACAAGGCGATGGCCAATGCGGGTCCGGTCCGCGACTGGATCATGTCGAGGTGCAGCCGCGCGGCGCTGGCGCAAGGCGGGCTCGGCTTGCAGATTTTCGCAGCCGTCGATGCCGGCGAGTTGACCGAGGATGAAGCGGGCATGCTGGTGCGCTCGTTTCTTTCGGCCGGGATCGATACCACCGTCTATGGGTTAGGCAACGCGCTGTACTGCATGGCGCGTTATCCCGAACAATGGACCATTCTTCGCAACAATCCGAACCTGATCCGCGGCGCCTTCGAGGAAGTATTGCGCTTCGAGGCCCCGGTGCAAACCTTCTTTCGGACCACGACCCGGCCCGTCGAGGTCGCAGGCGTGCAACTCGGTGAGGGCGAGAAGGTGCTATTGTTTCTCGCTGCAGCCAACCGCGACCCCCGCCGGTGGGACAGGCCCGACACGTTCGACGTCACCCGCCGTGCCGCCGGCCACATGACCTTCGGCACCGGCATTCATGGTTGCGTAGGCCAAGCGGTGGCTCGGCTCGAGACCGAAGCGATTTTGACGGCGCTCGCGAGCCGCGTGGCGTCGTTTGAACTGACGGGCGAACCGGAGTGGCGGCTGAACAACACGTTGCGCGGGTTCGACACCCTGCCGCTTCGCATCGTGCCGGTCTGACCCAATGACACACGGAACGGTCTTGATCGTCGGCGCCGGCCACGCCGGCTTCCAGGTTGCCGCCTCGTTGCGGCAGCACGGCCACAGTGAGCGCATCTGCCTGATCAACGATGAGGCGCATTTGCCGTATCAGCGGCCGCCATTGTCCAAGGCCTATCTGAAGGGCGAGGGCCGGCCGGACAGCCTGATGTTCCGGCCGGATAAATTCTATCGCGACCAGAGCATCGAACTGATCAGTGATCGCGTGGCCTCGATCGATCGCGCCGCGCGCAGGCTTCTGCTCGCGTCCGGCTCGTCGCTCGATTACGGGCATCTGGTGCTTGCCACCGGCGCGCGCAATCGCCTGCTTGATCTACCCAACGCGAATCTCAGCGATGTGCGTTATCTGCGCATCCTCGACGAGAGCGAGGGATTACGGCAGCGCATCGGCTCGGCGAAGGGTGTCGTGGTGATCGGTGCGGGTTTTATTGGTCTGGAATTCGCCGCCACCGCGCGCGCCAAGGGGGTCGAGGTCGATGTGATCGAACTCGGAACGCGCGTGATGGCGCGCGCAGTGACGGCCGAAATTTCGGAATATTTCCAGGCGCGGCATACCGCGGCGGGTATCCGTATCCATCTCGGCGTGCAAGCCACCAGCATCGAGAGCGATGGCGCCAACATTGCCGGCGTCAGTCTTAGCGACGGCCGCCATCTGCCCGCGGATCTCGTGGTGGTCGGGGTCGGCGTCTTGCCCAACGTCGAACTTGCGGCGGAAGCCGGCCTGCCGGTCGCGGCCGGAATCATCGTCAACGAGCAGCTGTTGACCGCCGATTCCAACATCTCGGCCATCGGCGATTGTGCGCTGTTCGCAAGTCCACGCTTCGGCGGCTCGCTGCGGCTGGAATCCGTGCAGAACGCCGCCGATCACGCGCGCTGCGTGGCGGCGCGGCTGACTGGCGACGCCAAGACCTATGACGGCCTGCCGTGGTTCTGGAGCGACCAGGGCGACGACAAGCTGCAGATCGCAGGACTCACGACCGGATATGATCGCGTCGTGGTGCGGGGCGACCGCGAGGTGCGATCGTTCTCGGCCTTCTGCTACAAATCCGGACAGCTGGTCGGCATCGAATCGGTCAACCGCGCCGCCGACCACGTGTTCGGGCGCAAGATACTGGGGCTGAACCGGTCGATCGAGCCGGAGCAGGCGGCGGATTTGAGTTTCGATTTGAAGGCGGCGCTGGCGTAAGCGGGCCCGTGGAGTTCGTCATGGCCGGGCTCGTCCCGGCCATCCACGTCTTTCTTGGCGTAGAGCTAAGACGTGGATGCCCGGCACAAGGCCGGGCATGACGAAAAGAGGAATTATTCTCAAATCGTCGGAAAGAGTCGGACCCGGACTCTTCCCTATACCCCGACCGAAAACTCTTTCTTCACGGCTTCGATGTCGGCCAGCGTCGGCAATCCCGCCTCATTGCCGAGGCGCTGGATCTTGTAGGTCGATGCGGCGCGGGCGAAATCGAAATGGTCCTGCCAGCTTTTGCCGGGATTAGCGAGATAGGAATAAACATAGGCGCCGTGGAACACGTCGCCCGCGCCGTTGGTATCGAGCACGCGTTCGCGCGAAATAGGAAGCGCGGGAAGCGTATGGGTGCTGCCTGTCTCGTCATACCAGAGCAGGCCGCGTTCGCCCTGGGTGATCCCACCGACCCGGCAGCCGCGGCTCTTGAGATAGTCCAGCATCTTCTCCGGCGTCAGGTCCATCTGCTCGCATAGCCGCTCGGCGACGATGGCGACGTCGATGAATTCCAGCAGTTCGTGGGTGTTGGTCCGCAAGCCTCCGCCGTCCAATGACGTTAGGATGCCGGCCTCGCGGCAAAGTCTTGCGTAATGGATCGCGGCGTCGGGCTGGTGGCCGTCGACATGCAGCGCGCGGCAGCCGCCGAGGTTCAGAAGCGGGAAGGGGTGGATATGCTCGTCGTCGCGACAGCGTACGATCGCCCGCTTGCCGTCCTTTGGCATGATGAATGACAGCGACGACGAGTTGACCTTGCGCGGATGGATCGAGATTCCGTACTTCGCGCTCATATCCTGAAACATCCGCCCCAACCAATCATTGGCGACGGTGGCGATCAGGTCGGGCACAATTCCGAGCTTGGCACAGCAGAATGCCGCGGTGACGGCGTTGCCGCCGAACGAGACCGCATAGGCCGAGGCGACATGCTTCTCGTCGCCGGTCGGCATGTGGTCGGTAATGAAGGTGACGTCAATATAGGTTTGTCCGATGAAGAGCGCCTGCATGCGTTTTCCGTCGTGGCTTTAAGGGTGGACCCGGGCGGCATCCTACATTAGCACCGGTTATGGCGGATCATTCGCTGAAATTATTCGCAATGCGGCCTCGTTAATCGCTTGAGATGGCCATGTGGCGGGACTACGACCGTTGATGGGCGTCAGTCTGTCGCGCCGGTCCGACAGCCCGCGGCTGTTCTGTGTTCCCCAGGAGAGATTGAGGGAGGCGACGATGACGGTCTATTCCGGCCCGGTGTTCGACATGGCGGTGAACCAGTTCGGCGTGATCGCCGATCACCTGTCGATCCCGTTTGACGAGCGCGACCGGCTGCTTTTGCCGAAACGCGCCATCACCATCTCCTGTCCGATCCACCGCGACGACGGTTCGGTCGCGGTGTTCGAGGGCTATCGCGTGCAGCATCACCTCACGCTCGGTCCCACCAAGGGCGGCACCCGGTTTGCCCCTAGCGTCGATATCGGCGAGGTGGCGGCACTGGCGATCTGGATGAGCTGGAAATGCGCGCTGGTCGGCCTGCCTTATGGTGGCGCCAAGGGCGGCGTTCGCGTCGACCTTTCGACCATCTCCAAGCGCGAGCTGGAGGGGTTGTCGCGGCGCTACATGCAGGAGATGATTCCGTTCGTCGGCCCGCATACCGACGTGATGGCGCCGGACATGGGCACCAACGAACAAGTGATGGCCTGGTTCATGGACACCTATTCGATGTACCAGGGCCGCACTGTCACCGAGATCGTCACCGGCAAGCCGGTTTCCTCGGGCGGCACGCTAGGCCGTCGCGAAGCCACCGGGCGAGGAGTGGCGCATCTTGCCAAGCGGGTGATGAAGGAATTGGCGATCGACCTCAATGGCGCTACCGCGGTGATCCAGGGTTTCGGCAATGTCGGCTCTTATGCCGCGCTCGGATTGTATCAATTCGGCCTCAAGGTGATCGCGGTCTCCGATCATACCGGCGCGCTCTACGACAAGGCCGGCCTCGATATTCCGGCGCTGACGCGGCACACGACCGAGCGCGGCAGCATCGCCGGCTTTTCCAACGAGCTGGCATTCGATCCCGCGCAAATCCTCACACTTCCCTGTGACGTGCTGGTGCCGGCGGCGATGGAGCGCGTGATCGACGCGGGTGTCGCGCAAAACCTGAAATGCCGCGTGCTGGCGGAAGGCGCCAACGGGCCGACCACGCCTGACGCCGATCTGGTGCTGCAAAAACGCCAGGACGAGATTTTCCTGATCCCGGATATCCTCTGCAACTCCGGCGGCGTCGTGGTCAGTTATTTCGAATGGGTGCAGGATCTGCAGCAACTGTTCTGGGAAGAAGAGGAGGTGATGCGGCGCGAATATCAGATTCTCGAGCGCGCCTTCGACCAGATGGTGACGCGAGCAAGGGTCGACAAGGTCCCGCACCGCACCGCCGCGATGGCGATCGGCGTTGAAAAAGTCCGCGCCGCCAAGAACACGCGGGGATTGTTCCCGTGATCACCGGTCTTGATCATGTCGTTGCGCTGATCGAGGACATCAAGGCTGGCGCCAAGGCCTATGAGTTGCTGCTCGGGCGTGAGCCGTCCTGGCGAAGCGCGAGCGACGGCGCTGAGACCGTGCTGTTCACCCTCGACAATATGTCGCTCGAGCTGATGGCGCCGGCTGGCAACACGGCGACGGCGGACCGAATCCGCGACGTGATCCAAACATCCGGCGAAGGGCTCGCCAGCATCTGTTTCCGTGTCGACGATATCGCAAAAATACATCGCAGGCTCGACCGCGTCGCCTTGCAGCCGGACCCGGTCACTGAGGTCGAGAGCCATGATGCGATGACGCGCGCGACCATGCGCTGGAAGCGCACCCGCGTGGCAACCGATCGCACGCGGGGCGTCCGGATGTTCTTCCTCGAATTGGTGCAAGAGCGTCCGCGCTCGGTCGCAATTTCAGCGGCGCCGATCCTAGGTCTCGATCATGTCGTGGTTTCGACCGAGGATCCCGAGCGCGCCGCTGCGCTCTATGGCGCGCGGCTCGGCCTCGAACTGGCGCTCGACCGCTCGCACCAGGATTGGGGCCAGTTGATGTTTTTCCGCTGCGGCGATCTGATCGTCGAGGTGGTGAAGCGGCCAGTCGCAGGCAGCGACCAGGCCCACGACAAATTGTGGGGATTGAGCTTTAGGGTCGCCGACATCGACGCGGCGCGGACACGGCTATTGGCGGCGGGGATCGATGTCTCTGAAGTGCGCGCCGGCCGCAAGCCGGGCACGCGGGTGATGAGCGTGCGCGCTGGCACCTGCGGCGTCCACACCCTGTTGCTGGAGCGGACTGGGAGGGAGTGATTGCCGCTTTCTAGCGATGCAATCCAACTTCGTCATTCCGGGATAGTGCGCTAGCACCAGACCTCAGATGCGCAATTGCGCATCGGGGAATCTCGAGATTCTCCGATGTGCAATTGCACATCGTAGTTCGATGCTCCGCATCGCCCCGGAATGACACACTTCATTCTCTAGTCCCGCTTTGTGTGCTACATGCGTCTTCCTGAATGAACGGACGACAGTCTTGATCAAGACCAAGCGAATGCAAAAATGGCAGCGCGATCCGGAAGGCATGCGGCTACGCATTCTCGAGGCTGCGAAGCAGGAGTTTGCCGCGCATGGGCTTGCCGGCGCGCGCGTCGACCGGATCGCGGCAAAGGCCGGCGCCAACAAGCGCATGCTGTATTATCACGTCGGCAAGAAAGACGAGCTCTATCTCGCCGTGCTGGAAGGCGCCTACGAAAAGATACGGGTCGAGGAGCGCGGGCTCGATCTCGAGCACCTCGATCCCCCCAAGGCGATCGCGCGCCTGATCGACTTCACCTGGAATTATTTTCTGCGCAATCCGGAATTCCTGGCGCTGTTGAACACCGAAAATCTGGCGCGCGCGCGCCATCTCAAGCGCTCCACCAAGGTCAAATCGATGCATTCGCCGTTCGTCGAAATGATCCGCACCGTGGTGAGGCGCGGCGTCGAAAGCGGCGATTTTGTCGTCGCGGTCGATCCGGTACAGCTCTACATTTCCATCGCCGCCCTGTGCTTCTTCTATCTGTCGAACAGCGCTACCTTGAGCGTGATCTTCGGCCGCGACCTCCTCAAGGAGGAAGCGAGAAACGAACGCCTCGACCACATGATCGCGCTGGTGCTGGCGGCCCTGACGGGGAAATCACTCGCAGCTTTCGGGAAGGATAAGGGCCCCAAGCTGCCCATTTCGGTACATCATACCGCTTGAGTTACCGCCGTCATGGCCGGGCCGTAGCCGTCGGAAGGACGGCGTCGTTTCCGCTCGCCTATGCCCGGCCATCCACGTCTTTTCTTGCTGGCCCAAGGCGTGGATGCCCGGGTCAAGCCCGGGCATGACGAGTAGAGTTTGCAAATTGCCTAGACAGTAATTATCCAACGGGTTAATTTCTCCACAAAGCCGATCAACACGGGAGAGGAACTTGGCCGAACCGCAGAGCCCCGGAGGCCTGTCGAAAGCGCTGAACGCGGCGTGGCTGCGGCCGTTTTTGTTTTTGATCTTCATCGTCGTCGCCTGGGACTTGACCATCCGGCTGTTCAAGATTCCGCCCTATCAAATTCCGGCGCCGGTCGATGTCGTTCTCGTGCTGTGGAACGACTGGCCGGAATTGATGCGCCAGGCGTGGCCCACCACCTATGCGACGATCTGCGGCTTCCTCCTCTCGGCCGTGTTCGGCATCCCCGTGGCGATGCTGATCGCGGGATCGAAGACAGTGGAGAGCTACGTCTATCCGCTCTTGGTGTTCTCGCAATCGGTGCCGAAAATCGCGATCGCGCCGTTGTTCGTGGTCTGGTTCGGCTTTGGCATTTTTCCGAAAGTGATCTCGGCGTTTCTGTTGGGATTTTTTCCGGTGGTGGTCTCGGCCGTGCAGGGGTTCAAATCGGTCGATCCGGACATGGTCGATCTGGCCCGCGCCATGCAGGGCAGCCGCTTCCACGTTTTCTGTGCGGTCAATTTGCCGCACGCGATGCCGGCGATCTTTTCAGGCCTGAAAGTTTCGGTGACGCTGGCCGTGGTCGGCGCCGTGGTCGGCGAATTCGTCGGTTCCAATTCAGGGATCGGCTACGTGTTGCAGCGCTCGATCGGCACCTTCGACCTGCCGACGATGTTTGCCGCGCTGGTGATCCTGGCGCTGCTTGGCGTCGTCTTGTTCTGGATTGTCGACCGGATCGAGCGCATGGTGATCCCCTGGCACGTCAGCCAGCGCGAGGAACTTATTTTCGCGGCGTGAGTGGCAAGAGGCTTGAAAAGCGACCTGATGAAACAGGCCGCGGAAATACCAACGGGAGGACGACATGGTGCGATTGATGGCGGCGCTGGCGACGGCCCTGGTCTGGACGGCGCTCGCGACGATGCCGGCGGCGGCTGCGGACAAGGTCGTGCTGATGCTGAACTGGTACGTCTATGGCGAGCATGCGCCGTTTTATTACGCCAAGGCCAAGGGCATCTTCGCTGCCGAAAACATCGATCTCGAAATTCAGGAAGGCCGCGGCTCGGCGGCGACCACGCAAGCCGTGGCGGCCAAGACCGCCAATTTCGGCTATGTCGATGTGCCCACCATGATGCGCGCCGCCATCAAGGGTGCGCCGGTCATTGCCACCGGCGTGTTGCTGCAGACGAGCCCGATGTCGGTGATGGGTCTTGTCGAAAAGAACATCAGGAAGCCGGAGGACATCAAGGGCAAGACCGTGGCGATCACGCCCGCGGATTCCATGACGCAGATCTGGCCGCTGTTCCTGAAGAAGACGGGACTGAAGGAAAGCGACTTCACCACCGTCGCCGGCGATGGCCAGACCAAGCTCAACGCCGTGATCAATGGGCAGGCCGATCTCCTGCTCGGTTACGTCATGGACCAGTCGATGAAGATCAAGGACGCCACCGGCAAGGATGTCTATCCGATCAAGTTCGCCGACTACGGCATCAACATGATCTCGTCGGGCATCGTCGCCAACACCGATTACGTCAAGGCCAACGCCGATCTGGTCAAGCGTTTCATGGCCGCGACCACCAAGGCGGTCGAGGCCGCCGAAAAGGACCCCAAGGGGGCCGCGCAATCGATCCTCGACGCCAATCCGAAGGGCGGCAAGATCGACACGCTCACGCAAGGCTTTGAATTGACGATCCCGCTCTACCGTACGCCCGAAACCAAGGCCAAGCGCCCGTTCCAGGTGACCGAGCAGAACATGACCGATACCGTCAACCTGATGGTCGAGTATGGCGGGCTCGATGCCAAGGCCAAGGAAAATCCGAAGGCGTTTTACACCAATGATTATCTGCCGAAGTGACGTCTCCCCGTCATTCCGGGATGGTGCGCAAGCACCAGACCCGGAATCTCGAGATTCTCCGATGTGCAATTGCACATCGGAGTTCGATGTTTCGCATCGCCCCGCAACGACGGCTTTCTTGCTTCGCAATGACGACTCGTCAACGCCGCGATCGCACGGTCCGAACTGAATGAACGCAGCGACCAGAGCCTCCAGCCCATTGGCCGCGCATCTTCGCGTCGTGGCCGACAGTGGCGCCTCCGCTACGCCGGGAATTCAACTGTCCGGCGTGTCGAAAACCTATCGTTCGCGCGATGGCGACGTGCCGTCGCTGCGGCCGCTGGACTTCCATATCAATGCTGGCGAGTTCTTTGTCGTGGTCGGACCGTCCGGCTGCGGCAAGTCCACGCTCTTGAAGATGATCTCCGGCCTGCTGCCGCCCTCAACCGGCGAGATTTTCGTCGAAGGCGAAGCGGTGACAAAACCGCACGGCAATGTCGGCATCGTGTTTCAGAATTCGCTGCTGCTCCCCTGGCGCAACATCCTCAACAACGTGATGCTGCCGATCGACATGAAGCGGCTGTCGCGGGAGGAATATTTGCCGCGCGCGAAGGCGCTGTTGAAGCTGGTCGGACTCGAGAGTTTTGAGCGGAAGCTGCCCTGGCAATTGTCCGGCGGCATGCAACAGCGGGCGTCGATCTGCCGTGCCCTGGTGCACGATCCCAAGATCATGCTGATGGACGAGCCGTTCGGTGCGCTCGACGCCATGACGCGCGAGCGCATGAATGTCGAACTGATGCGGATTCAGCGCGAAACCGGCAAGACCGTGCTCTTGATCACGCATTCGATACCGGAAGCGGTGTTTCTCGCCGATCGCGTGCTGGTCATGACCGAGCGGCCCGGCGCGATTGCCGCGATCTACGACGTGCCGCTGCCGCGCCCGCGTTCGCTCGATGCCATGGCCGATCCTGTTTTCACCGAGCTGGTGCAGCGCATCCGCAGGCATTTCTTCACCCAAAACGCGCTGGATTGAGGTTTTAAACCATGCCGCTCCGTTTGGCCGTGCGGGACATTACGCTTTTCGAGCGACCGGTGCGGTTCATCCGGCCGTTCCGGTTTGGCGCTGTGGTCATCAACGCCGCACCGCAGGCTTTCGTGCGCGCCGAAATCGAGATCGAGGGCAGGAGCCGCTCGGTCGGCGCCAGCGCCGAATTGCTGGTGCCGAAATGGTTCGACAAGCGCCCCGAGCTTTCGCCCGAGCAAACCGTGGACGAACTCAGGCGTTCGCTTGAAATCGCGCGCGGGCTTTATCTGGCGAGTTCCGGCTTCGAGACTGCATTCGGCCTGCATGCGTCACGTATCGCGGCGCAGGTCGAGGCGTGTGCAAAGGAAAACATCCCGCCGCTCGCTGCCGCCTACGGGCCGGCGGAGATCGACAAGGCGATCCTGGACGCGCTGTTGCGTGGTATCGGCGCCAATTTTTTCGAGGGCATGGCCGGGAATGTCGCCGGGATCGATGCACAATTGTCGCCTGACCTTGCGGACGATGACGTCGCGCAATTTCTGGCGCGAAGCCGTCGGCTCGATCGCGTTGCTATCAGGCATACGGTCGGCCTCGATGACCGGATCGAGGGTACCTGCGGCGTCGTCGATACCAACCAAAATGCCGGCGCCCGCTATTTCAAGCTCAAGCTCAACGGCGATCCCGAAGCTGACGCCGCGCGCCTGATTCGCATTGGACGCGAACTCGCGACGCTGCCGCACGACTACCGCGTCACGCTGGACGCCAACGAGCAATATGCCGATCTGGCGGCCTTAAGCACGCTGGTCGAGCGCCTCGATCGCGACAGCGCGCTTCAACCGGTCGCGGCGAAACTACTTTATGTCGAACAGCCGATGCCCCGCGATATCACGCGGGCCTCGCCACTCGGCGCGCTGGGATTGCGTGATTTTATCATCGACGAAGCCGACGATTCCTATGACGCGTTCCCGTCGGCGCGTGCGCTCGGCTATCGCGGCATTTCGTCAAAATCGTGCAAGGGCATCTACAAGGCGATCGTCAATGCGACGCGCGCCGCCAAATGGAGCGCGGAGGGGGGAGCCTTCTTTGTCACGGCCGAAGACCTGACCTGTCAGGCCGGACTTGGCGTGCAACAGGATCTGGCACTCGGTGCGCTGATCGGTGTCACCCACGCCGAGCGCAACGGCCATCACTATGTCGATGGCTTCGGCGACTCGCTGGCCTGTGAAGCAGAATCGTTTCTAGCGGCGCATCCCGATCTCTACACCCGCGCGAGGACTTCCATTCGGCTCGCGATCCATGATGGCGACCTGTTGACGGGTTCGCTGACCTCGCCTGGCTTTGCCACATCCGTTCATCCCGAGTGGTCGACGATGTCGGCGCTTCAACAACCAAAAACAAAAGCCCTCCAGGAGCAATTGCCATGACGACGCAACGCCTCGGCGTGATCATGAACGGCGTCACCGGCCGCATGGGGCTCAATCAGCATCTGATCCGCTCCATCATCGCGATCCGCGACCAGGGCGGGGTAGTGCTCGGCAACGGCGATCGCGTCATGCCCGATCCGATCCTGGTCGGCCGCGACGCGGACAAAGTCGAACGTCTGGCCAAGCGCTTTGGCGTCGCGCGCTGGACCACGGACCTCGACAAGGCACTGGCGGACAGGAACGACGGCGTGTTCTTCGACGCCGCGACCACGCAGGCGCGGCCCTCGCTGTTGACCAAAGCCATCAATGCCGGCAAGCATGTCTATTGCGAGAAGCCGATCGCGACCAACCTCGAAGAGGCGGTGGCGGTGGTGAAGCTCGCCAACGCCAAAGGCCTCAAGCATGGCACCGTGCAGGACAAGCTGTTCCTGCCGGGCCTAAAGAAGCTCGCCTTCCTGCGCGATTCCGGCTTCTTCGGCCGCATGCTCGCGGTGCGCGGCGAATTCGGTTACTGGGTGTTCGAGGGCGACTGGCAGGAAGCGCAGCGACCGTCGTGGAATTATCGCAGCGAAGACGGCGGCGGCATCATTCTCGACATGGTCTGCCACTGGCGCTACGTGCTCGACAATCTGTTCGGCGAGGTCGAAAGCGTGAGCTGCCTCGGCTCGACGGATATCCCGGCGCGCTGGGATGAGAAGGGCGAGAAATACAAGGCGACCGCCGATGATTCCGCCTATGCGACCTTCCGCCTCAAGGGTGGCGTGATCGCGCATATCAATATGAGTTGGGTAACGCGGGTCTATCGCGACGATCTCGTCACCTTCCAGGTCGACGGCACCCACGGCTCGGCGGTGGCGGGCCTCACCGATTGCGTGATTCAGGCGCGGCAGGCGACGCCGCGGCCGGTATGGAATCCGGACGAAAAACGCCTGCATGATTTCTACGCCGATTGGCAGAAGGTCCCAGAGAACGCCACCTACGACAACGGCTTCAAGGAGCAGTGGGAAATGTTCATTCGCCACGTCTGTGAGGACGCGCCGTACAAATACACGCTGCTGGAAGGTGCCAAGGGCGTGCAACTTGCCGAATGCGCGCTGCAAAGCTGGCGCGAGCGGCGCTGGATCGACGTCGCGCCGATCAAGGTGTGAGGAGGCCACCGCATGAACAAACCGGTTTTGCCCGGCTCATCGCTGTCGTTGAAATTGCCGACCGCCAACCGATCGATCGAGACCTACCGGCTCGCGGCGTCGCGCACGTTTCCCGCAAAGCTCCAGGGCGCGCTGAACCGCGTGGCGTTTTCCGCAGCCCATGTGGTTTCCGATCCGCTCGCCAATGTCGATCCGTGGCTGGCGGCTGCGGTCGACTGGGACAGGACGATTGCGTTTCGCGAACACATCTGGGATCTCGGCCTCGGCGTTGCCGAAGCCATGGACACGGCCCAACGCGGCATGGGGCTGGACTGGCCGACCTCGCTGGAATTGATTCAGCGCTCGGTGCGGGCGGCAAAGGCAAGAGGCAACCCGCTGGTGTTTTCCGGAGCCGGCACCGATCATCTCGCGCCGGAGGACGCCAAGCATATCGACGACGTGATCCGCGCCTACGAAGAGCAGATCGGGGAGATCGAAAAGGCGGGCGGACGCATCATCCTGATGGCATCGCGGGCGCTCGCGAAAATCGGCCGCAGCCCGGACGACTACGCCAAAGTCTATGACCGCGTATTGTCGCAGGTGGCGGAGCCGGTGATCATCCACTGGCTCGGCGACATGTTCGATCCGGCCTTGGCGAATTACTGGGGAACGCCGAGTCTCGACCAGGCGATGGATGTCGCGGTCGGCGTCATCAACGCGAATGCGTCCAAGGTGGATGGGGTAAAAGTTTCGCTGCTCGACAAGCAGCGCGAGATCGACATGCGCCGCAGGCTCGACAAGAACGTCAGGATGTATACCGGCGACGATTTCAATTATGCCGAATTGATCGCCGGCGACGAGCAAGGGTTTTCGCACGCGCTGCTCGGCATCTTCGATGCGATCGCGCCGGCTGCCTCCTATGCGCTGTCGCGGCTCGCCGCTGGTGATGCGGCCGGCTTCCACGATGTGTTGGGGCCGACGGTGCCGCTGTCACGCCATATCTTCCAGGCGCCGACGCGGTTCTACAAGACCGGGATCGTGTTCATGGCCTATCTCAACGGGCATCAGGACCATTTCACGATGGTCGGCGGGCAG
>DASQOU010000282.1:0-2344 GCA_035644295.1 Bradyrhizobium sp. | reverse complement strand
ACCCAGATCATCGTGTAGCCACGCCCCGCGAGCCAGTCGATGTCCGTCATGTGATGAAATTCGACCGTGACCACCGGTTCGCCGGCCAGGGTGAACCCTTCCGGCAGATGCTGTTCCAGCACCACGGGATCGGTCAGGAAGTTCGCCGCGACGGAGAGACGTCGTGGACTGCGCTTCGGGTCGACCACGACGTCATCAGGCAATTGGCGAGGTCCGGGCGCCGGTCCGAAATGCGTCGGCATCCGATAGATCCGCCCAGCCTCGAACCGATAGCTCATCGATCGTCTCCCTTGGCTATGAATGCCCATGCCATCATCTCACGGAGCGCCAAACCATTGCAAAAGCGTAGAATTCAGGTGCTGGATGAGAAAACCTCATCTACACTAATGGCATGAGGAAGCTTCCGCCGCTTCGAGCTCTCCATGCCTTCGAGGCCGCTGCCCGGCATCATAGCTTCGCCGCTGCCGCGAAGGAGCTCGGCGTCACGCCGACGGCAATCAGCCACCAGATACGACAGTTGGAAGAGGCCTGCGGAGTAAAGCTGTTCCAGCGGCGCCCGCGGCCTTTGCTCCTGACGGGCGCTGGGGCACGCCTCTATCCGGCCTTGCGCAATGGCTTCGATGCGCTGGCGTCGGCGGTGGCGTTGTTGGCAGAAGAGGATGTGCAAGCGCCGCTTCGCGTGACGAGCCCGAGCGCATTCGCCAGCAAATGGCTGGTCCCGCAACTGCCGAAATGGCGTGAAGAAAACCCTACTGTCCCTTTGGAAATCATCGGCACCGATGCTGTACTCGATGTGAGAGCGGGCGCCGCAGACATAGCGATCCGTTATGCACGAAAGCCGCCGCTCGACTTCGTGGCGCACGAGGTGTTTCGGACGTGTACGTTCCCGTTTGTAGCCCGCGTCTGTTGGAGCACTATCGCCCGATCGAGCGGGCTGCAGATCTCCTGCGTCTTCCTTTGATCCACTATGATTGGATCAACCGCGATCCGGAAGCGCCGACCTGGCGGCAATGGCTGGCGCTCGCGCGGTCGATCGATCCCGATTTCAAACCCCTCGAAAAGGTCTGGGACCTGAGTTTCCGCGAGGAGCTGCACGCGATTGACGCCGTTGTTGGCGGACAAGGGGTTGCGATCTGCAGCGACGTGGTCGTCAGCAATGAACTGAGGAGTGGGCTGCTCGTGAAGGCGCATCCGCTCTCCCTGCCCGGCTACGGGTTTTATCTGGTCTCGATGGCCCATAATCCGCAGGCGCCTGTCATCGAAGCCTTCTCGACGTGGATGAGGGCCATCAGCTGAAGTGCAGGTCGCGGCAAGGCCATTGCTCGCGGAATACCCACGCAGCAGCCGTCGTTGACGGAGAACCTCCTGGCGCCAGCCACTCAACGCAAGACAGCATCCCGATACGGCGCCCCAACTGGCGCGAAACCGCGTAAGATCAGCAGATCATGCGGCCCAAGACCGCTGGATTTTCGGAGGAGATTTTGTCGGTTCGTCACTATGACTGGATCGCGCATTTTGCCCGCCGCACGCCGGACAAACCGGCGGTGATCGACCTTGCCAGCGAACGCCGGCTCACCTACGCGCAATTCGACGCCCGCATTTCGCGTCTCGCCGCGCATCTGCGCGACCGCCTCGAGACCGCGCGCGGCGACCGGATCGCTGTGCTGGCCTTGAACACGACCGATACGCTGGAGGTGCAGTTCGCGTGCGGACGGATCGGCGCGGTGTTCCTGCCTTTGAACACGCGCCTCACCGTCCCGGAGCTTCAATACATTGTCGGCGATGCGGCGCCGAAGCTGATGATCCATGACGGGGAACTCGCGGAGGTCGCGCTCACTGTCGCCAAATTGTGCGCGGTCTCCTCAGTGCTTCAGCTCGGCCCTGATGGCTCCTACGAGGCGGCGATCGCGTCGGCAAAACCGCTCGACAAGGCGGAAGTCATCACCCTCGATGACATCTCGACGATCATGTACACCTCGGGCACCACAGGCCAGCCCAAGGGCGCGATCATCACCCACGGCATGACGTTCTGGAACTGCGTCAATCTCGGCGGCCCGGCCTATATCTCGCCGTCGTCGGTGCTGCTGACGGTGCTGCCGCTGTTCCACACCGGCGGGCTCAATTGCTACACCAATCCGGTGCTGCATTCCGGCGGCACCGTGCTGATCATGCGCGCCTTCGATCCCGGCCTCGCGCTCGAACTGATCAGCGATCCCGCGCGCGGCATCAACGTGTTTTTCGGCGTGCCCTCGATCTACCAGTTCATGGCGCAGCATCCGGCTTTTGCCAGTTCCGACTTCAGCCGCCTTCTGATTGGCGGCGTCGGTGGCGCACCGATGCCGGT
>DASQOU010000281.1:0-2181 GCA_035644295.1 Bradyrhizobium sp. | reverse complement strand
CCGCTATTGAAGGTATGGGAACAGCGTGGCGTCGCCCTGCAGCAGGGTTACGGCATGACCGAAACCAGCCCGGCGGTCTTGACGCTCGATCGCGAGGACGCCGTGCGCAAGGCGGGCTCCTCCGGCAAGCCGGTGCTGCATACCGAAGTGCGGATCGTTCGCCCCGACGGAGCCGACGCCGAGGTTGGCGAACTCGGCGAGCTCTGGGTCAAAGGGCCGAATGTGACGCCGGGCTACTGGAACCGGCCGGACGCCAACGCGTCTTCCTTCACCGACGGCTGGCTGCATACCGGCGATGCGGCGCGGATCGACGAAGAAGGTTTTTACACCATCGTCGACCGCTGGAAGGACATGTACATTTCCGGCGGCGAAAATGTCTATCCGGCCGAGGTCGAGAACGTTCTGCACCAGCTCGCGGCGATCGCGGAGGCCGCAGTGATCGGCATCCCCAGCGACCAATGGGGTGAAACCGGCATGGCGATCATCGCCGTCAAGCCGGGGCACACCATTACCGAAGCGGAGATTCAAGCACACTGCGAAGCCAATCTGGCGCGCTTCAAGCGGCCTCGCGCCATCCGGTTCGTCGATGCCCTGCCGCGCAACGCCACCGGCAAGATTCACAAGCCGACCTTGCGCAAGAATTTCGGTTCGCCCAAAGCCATCGATACGGAGCGCGCGAAGTCGCCTCTCTAGGGGTTTTTAGGCCAGGTCGAATCATGATCGCAAATCCATGGCCTCGTGGTTCGAGACGCGCGGCGTTGCCGCGCTCCTCACCATGAGGGTTTAAGGCCTCATCCCCGCGTAACGGCTTCGCCGTTATCGCTGGAGGAGGCGCCAACGGGTCGCGCGAATGCGCGCCGATGACAGGCTCCGCGCCGTCTCGAAGGATGTTGGCCACCGCACTGGAAAACGCATCAGGGGTTTTGAGCGGTGACCAGCCAGGAGCTTGACTCCATCATGATGCCTTCCGGCCGCGCGAATTGACTGAGCTCTTCCTTCAAAGCCGCCACGACACGGTCGTGGTTGCGTTCCGCCTCGCTGCCTGCCTCGCGATAGACTTCACCCGCGGGCCCGATCGCAAGCTGGAAGGCTACGGCTTCGTCAACGTCGCGCCCGACCATGACTTTGGCATCGATCCGTTCAAACCTGACGTTCGAATACCCCGCGATCCGCAACTGTTGGGTCACGACCTCGGTGTCCGCCATCGAAAACGGTCCCGGTCCGCAGGTTGCGGCGCGCTCCTTCACCGGCGGCAGGTAACGCAACACGACGTCCTTCGATAGCGTCAGCCATGGGTTGTCGGCGCGCCCGCGCCAGACAATCATGGTCATGGTTCCACCGGGCCTGAGCGCTGAGCGCATATTGCGCAAGCCAGCAACCGGGTTTTCGAAAAACTGCGTTCCGAAGCGGGAGAAGCAGAAATCGTATACCGGCTCAAACGCGTAGGTCTGCACATCCGCTTCGACAAATGTCAGGTTGGCCAAACCTGCGGCACGCGCATCCGCACGCGCCGTGTCGAGAAACGCACCGCAGCAGTCGATCCCGACAACGCTGCCGGAAGTCCCGACGCGTTGAGCAATCTCAATCGCGGTTTCGCCCCATCCGCATCCGGCATCCAGCACATGGTCGCCGCTGCGCAGCGTCAGCGCCGGAAATACCATCGCGCTGTGCTGGCCAAGGCCGCCAACAAGGACATGTCGCCACGCGTTGAATTTGGGAACCAGCACCGCGTTCCAGAAATCAACGTATGGACTGTTCGGTTCGATCGCATGCGCTGTGCTCATGAGCAACTCCTGCTTCTGGGGATAGTCGTCTTCATCGACATCGCGGCGTCGGCGCCATTGGTTCGACGCCTGCAAGATTGTCTCTCGGCGATCCTGCAGGCGGTCGGACGTGCTTGGTGAACCTTGATGCCGTCTTAAAAACCGCTCTCGGCTACTTCTCACTGCGTCGTTACGACGGCCTCGAGATATTCGCTCGGCACAATAAGAGTGTCATTGCCGCCGCGATTCATCCGCTCCAGCAGCTCGATGATCTCCGCCTCCAGGGCGCCTTGTCCTGCCGAATCCAGTGCCGCAAATGCGCGGTTGGTCGGGCCGTAATAAGTCTTGAAGATTTCGAGCCAATGGCGCGGTGATTTGTATCGGAAGCTGAAGATCTGCTTCGAGGTCTTTACCTGAT
>DASQOU010000280.1:0-2556 GCA_035644295.1 Bradyrhizobium sp. | reverse complement strand
GCTGGTCGGCACCATCTTCCTGATCGTCTGCCTGATCCGCGCCTATGCCGGGCATTTCAGCCCGACCCAGCATCTCGGCTTCGAATTCGCCGCCTGGTACTGGCATTTCGTCGACGTGGTCTGGCTGTTCCTGTTCATCTGTATCTATGTCTGGGGTCACGGCGCGGAAACCATGGCCCACGGCGCGCACTGATCTGTCGATACAAAAGACCACTATGCTACAAGGGGGGCGGCCGCGGGGCCGCCCTTTTTGGTTGGTGTGCCGTGCCCCGGATGCTGCGCAGCGCGGTAGCGGTGCGCTGCTGATCCGGGGCCCATCGAGTTTGTCTTCATGTGGGTCCCGGCTCTGCGGAGCAGCGTGGAGAACGCTGCACCGCGTCCGGGACACGAGCCGATAGTTACCTCTCTCTCAAGGAGCGGGGAAAAGGAAAATGAATGCCAGACCAGACGCACCCGACGGTGACCGAGAGCGCGATGCGCGGCCTCGCCTGCAAATGTCCGCGCTGCGGCAGGGGCAAGCTGTATGCGGGATTCCTCGACCTGCGGCCGAACTGCGAGGCCTGCGGTCTCAACTATGCCTTCATCGACACCGGCGACGGGCCTGCGGTCTTCATCATCATGATTGCCGGCGCCATCGTGGTCGGCTGCGCGCTGATCGTTGAGGTGAAATACCAACCGCCGTTCTGGCTGCACGCGGTGCTTTGGTTGCCGCTGATTCTCGCGACCACGCTATTGCCATTGCGCGCGATGAAGTCGCTTTTGATCGCGCTGCAGTTTCATCACAAGGCAGCACCTGGCCAGCTGATCGATCGCGATCCGAAATGATTGAGATAAGCGGACGACGGCGCGGCGTCGCCGGCTTTGGCGTGTTCACGCTATTGATGGTGGCGGTGTTCGTCGGCCTTGGGGTGTGGCAGTTGCAGCGGCGGGCCGAAAAGCACGCATTGATCGCGGCCTTGACCGAGCGCCTCGCGGCGGCACCGGGATCGCTGCCGGGGCCGACGCAATGGAACGCACTGACGCCCGACCGGGACGAATTCCGCCGCGTCAGTTTTGTCGCGCGCTATGAGCGCCGGCCGGATGCGATGGTCTACAGTTCCGGTTCGGCCGTGCGCGACGATGTTTCCGGCCCCGGCACCTGGGCCTTCATACCGGCGCGCCAGCCGACCGGAGAGACCGTCGTGATCAATGCGGGTTTCGTGCAGAACACGATGCAGGATCGCAGCCTGCAGGACCGCGCCGTGGCGCCGCTGATCACCCATGAGCCGGTGGCGCTGACAGGCTACATCCGCTTCCCCGAGGCGGCCGGCGCGCTGACACCGCCGGAAAATCCCGCAAAACGGCTGTGGTTCACGCGGGATCATCTGGCGATGGCGCGGGAGCTCGGCTGGGGCGGGGATGGCCAAGAGGTCGCGCCGTTCTACATCGATCTGGAGCAGCCGGTGCCTGCGAGCGGCATCCCGAAACCCGGACCGCTCGAGGTCCATCTCAAGGACGATCATCTGCAATACGCCATCACCTGGTTCGCCCTGGCGGGCGCGGTAGTGATCGCATTCGGGGTGTGGCTGCGCGGGCAGAGGCGGGCGTAGCCTATTTCGTTATGTGCCTGGTTGGCGTCACCGTTTTCGGCGCGGCCTCCGAGATCGCGAACGTCAACCAGGTGTTCCAGCCCGACGGCCGGTTGGCGGCGTCGAATTCGCCATAGCCCTTCACGCCGAGAAATGCCTGGTTGTCCCCGATCGGGAAAATATATCCAAGTTGCGGCCCGATGCCGAGAACCCGCGAGCGGAAGCCGCCGAGCACCGCCGGTTGGCCGACGTCGTCGGTGATCTGCTGATAGGCATAGCCGACGAAGCCGACGAACACCTGCTTCGACAGGAAGTGCGACACGCCCCAGTCGAAATGGAAATCGATGCCGCTCTGTTGTTGCGTGTCCGGATTCTTGAAATTGTAGGTAAAGCCGGCGACGCCGGAGAATTCATCTCCCGTCACCGGATTCAAATACGTGTAGCCGCCGCCGAGGTCGATGGCGCCGTGACCGATGCCGATATTGGCCAAACGATTCGGATTATAGTCGCCGACCGGAATGTCGCCGGCAGCGTAGACCATGTAATTGTTGACGCCGCTGTTCCACTTCAATTTGAACGTCGGATACAAATCTCCATAAGAGACGAGGGCATCTTGCAGGAATCCCGTGAAAGTGTTTCCGAGAGGCCCTGTCAACGTCCCGGCAATGCTGGCGGAGTTTCTGCCGTATATGCCGGCCAAAGTCATCGATGCCTGGCCGCCGAGCACTGGCGTCGCGAAAGTGTAAGTTGGAGCGAAGATTCCGAGATCGCCTTGGCCAGCCAAACTCAGATTTAAATTGACATTGATGGTCGGGGAGAATCTTCCGACCTGGATTTCGCGCGCCGCTGCCGCGGCTCCCGATGCGTTCACCGTGGTGTGGTAATAGATCGCGGCGACGGACCAGCCCGGCGTCGTGGGGGTTGCCGAGAGACTGCCGTATAGGCCGGGCAGCCAGAACGAAATTCCGCTCTCATCTGCGCGCGAGAT
>DASQOU010000279.1:0-29328 GCA_035644295.1 Bradyrhizobium sp. | reverse complement strand
AAATCTCGGCAAGGACCCTGAGATCCGGCGCACGCAGGATGGGCGTCCGATCGCCAATCTCAGCGTCGCCACCTCGGAAAGCTGGCGCGACAAGGCTACCGGCGAGCGCAAGGAAAAGACCGAGTGGCACCGGGTCGTGATTTTCAATGAAGGCCTTTGCAAGGTCGCCGAACAATATTTGAAGAAGGGCGCCAAGGTTTACCTCGAAGGCCAGTTGCAGACGCGCAAATGGACCGACCAGAGCGGTGTCGAGAAATATTCGACCGAGGTGGTGCTGCAGGGGTTCAACTCGAACCTGACCATGCTCGAAGGCCGCAGTGGCGGGGCTGGTGGCAGTTTCGGATCGGACGATCAGGGCGGTGATTTTGGCGTCAGCGGACCGTCGAGCACTGCACCGCGCCGCGCGGTGGCGGCCGGCGCGCGCAACAGCGACATGGACGACGATATTCCGTTCTAGTGGCCTGATCTCGATTCCGAGGATTGGTGGGTAAGCGCGCGATTTCCGTCAGGCTTTCGCGAACGGATCATGCCTACCGTGGCGTTCGGCCAGCGGAGTCCCTCGCCGGCATCTCCCGCACAGCCAAATCCGGGTTGGAAGAGCCCGCCGCCAGGACGGCTCCGATGGCCGATTCATGAGGCCTGCGGCGCTGGCCTTACCGCTGCCTAAGTCACTGGAAAAACGAAGGGAAAAAGCGCTTCCGTAGTTCAGTAAAGGGTGGTTTCAATGCCCCTGATGCGCTATATGATTCGTAACCAGAACTGACCGGATTTCCCCTTTGTCTGACACTGAAGATACGAAACCCGGAGAGCCGCCGGCGCCCTCGGATATTCGTCCCGTATCCATCCTCGACGAGATGAAGCGCTCCTACCTCGATTACGCCATGAGCGTGATCGTGGCCCGCGCGCTGCCCGATGCGCGCGACGGCCTCAAGCCGGTTCATCGCCGCATTCTCTACGCGATGTATGAGAACGGGTTCGAATGGAACAAATCGCACAATAAGTCGGCGCGCACCGTCGGCGATGTCATCGGTAAATATCATCCGCACGGCGACCAGTCGGTCTATGACGCACTGGTGCGCATGGCGCAGGATTTCTCCATGCGCGTGCCGCTGATCGACGGGCAGGGCAATTTCGGCTCGGTGGACGGCGATATGCCCGCCGCGATGCGGTACACCGAATCCCGCCTGACCAAGATCGCGCAGTCGTTGCTTGACGACATCGACAAGGACACCGTCGATTTCCAGGCCAACTATGACGACAAGGATCGCGAGCCGACGGTACTGCCGGCCAAATTCCCGAATCTCCTGGTCAACGGCGCCGGTGGTATCGCGGTCGGCATGGCCACCAACATTCCGCCGCATAATCTCGGCGAGGTCATCGACGCCTGCGTCGCGCTGATCGACAATCCCGGGCTCTCGATCGACGAGCTCATCAACATCATCCCGGGGCCGGATTTCCCGACCGGCGGCATCATCCTCGGGCGGCAGGGCATCCGCTCGGCCTATCACCTTGGCCGCGGCTCGATCGTGATGCGCGGCAAGGTGACGATCGACACCATCCGCAAGGACCGCGAGGCGATCATCGTCACGGAAATTCCCTACCAGGTGAACAAGGCCAACATGGTCGAGCGCATCGCCGAGCTGGTGCGAGAGAAGAAGATCGAAGGCATTTCCGACCTGCGCGACGAATCCGACCGCGACGGGTTCCGCGTCGTGGTCGAACTCAAGCGCGATGCGGTGCCGGATGTCGTGCTCAACCAGCTTTATCGGTTCACGCCGCTGCAGACCAATTTCGGCGCCAACATGGTGGCGCTCGACGGCGGCCGGCCGCAGGTGATGAACCTGAAGGACCTCTTGACGCTGTTCATCGCCTTCCGCGAGCAGGTGGTGACGCGCCGGACCAAGTTCCTGCTCAACAAGGCCCGCGACCGCGCCCACATCCTGGTCGGTCTCGCCATTGCGGTCGCCAATATCGATGAGATCATTCGCGTGATCCGGACCTCGCCCGATCCTAATACCGCGCGCGAAACGCTGATGTCGCGCGACTGGCAGGCGAAGGATGTCGCAGCGATGATCACGCTGATCGACGATCCCCGCCACACCTTGGCCGCCGACGGCACCGCGCGGCTGTCGCTGGAGCAGGCCAAGGCTATTCTCGATCTGCGGCTACAGCGGCTCACCGCGCTCGGACGTGAGGAGATTTCCGAGGAGCTCGACAAGCTCGCCGTTGAAATCGCCGATTACCTCGACATCCTGCGCTCGCGCGCGCGCGTCCAGGCCATCATCAAGAGCGAACTTGCCGACGTGAGGTCGGAATTCGCAACGCCGCGCAAGACCGTCATCATCGAGCAGGAAGGCGAGGTCGAGGACGAGGATCTGATCCAGCGCGAGGATATGGTGGTCACGGTTTCGCACGCCGGCTACGTCAAGCGCGTGCCGCTGTCGGCCTATCGCGCGCAGCGGCGCGGCGGCAAAGGTCGGGCGGGCATGCAGACCCGCGATGAGGATTTCGTCAGCCGCCTGTTCGTGGCCTCGACCCACACCCCGGTGCTGTTCTTCTCCTCCCGCGGACAGGTCTACAAGGAAAAGGTCTGGCGGCTGCCGATGGCGGCGCCGAACGCCCGCGGCAAGGCCATGATCAACATCCTGCCGCTGGAGCAGGGCGAACGCATCACCACCATCATGCCGCTGCCCGAGGATGAATCCTCCTGGGCCAATCTCGACGTGATGTTTGCGACCACCGGCGGCAACGTCCGCCGCAACAAGCTGTCCGACTTCGTCGACGTCCGGCGTTCCGGCATCATCGCCATGAAGCTCGATGCCGACGAGGCGATTGTCGACGTGCAGATCTGCACCGAGCGCGACGACGTGCTGCTGACCGCCGCCGGCGGCCAGTGCATCCGTTTCCCGGTCACCGATGTGCGGGTGTTCTCGGGGCGCACCTCGATGGGCGTGCGCGGCATTGCGTTACCCAAAGGCGACAAGCTGATTTCGCTGGCGATCCTGCGGCATGTCGAGGCGGCCTCCGACGAGAGGTCTGCCTACCTGAAAATGCGCCGTGCCGTGGCCGGCGACGCCGCGGCCGAGGAGACCGCCGAAGCCGATGCCGAAGAAACCGCCAGCACCATTCAGCTCAGTTCCGAGCGTTATGTCGAGATGTCGGCGCAGGAACAGGTGGTGCTGACGGTTTCGGTGAATGGCTACGGCAAGCGCACCTCATCCTTTGAATACCGAACCACCGGCCGTGGCGGCAAAGGCATCGTGGCGATGTCGGTCAACAACCGCAACGGCAAGCTGGTGGCCTCGTTCCCGGTCGAGGACTCCGACCAGATCATGCTGGTGACCGACAAGGGTCAACTGATCCGCTGCCCGGTGGAGGGGATCCGGATCGCCGGCCGCTCGACCCAGGGCGTGATCGTGTTCGACACCGCCGAAGACGAGCATGTGGTCTCGGTCGAACATATCGGCGAGGAAGCCGAGAACGGCAACGGCGGCTAGGCCGCGCGCCTTCCGTTTTGGTGCACTGGTGCATCCAGTTAGCATCGTCAGCGTCGCGATGGTTAGTGCCGAATACCTAACCCGGCAGCATGGCGTCTTCACGGGCCTTAGCGGGCGTTGCCGACTGGACTACGGCCGGGCGGTGACAACCCAAGTTGCCGCGTTCAACGCTACAGCGGCTTGATTCCCTCGCTCCGCTAGAGCTGCCCGAACGCGGGATTCCGCCGCCGCCCTCACATTCGGATTTTCTCGGATGATCTTGCCAAGCGCGCCGACGCTCAGCAGTACCACAATCGTGGCGTCCAAATCTCCGCTGGAGACCATCTCGTCGTGCGCCTGGATCGTGACCTGTCGGAAACCAGCTGTCTGAAGCGTGGTTCGGATGTAGCCGGGGTCTGCGAAGCTGAATGGCGTCGGGTCGAGCCATTCTTCAAGCCCGGCCGCTTGGAGGGGAAGTAAATCCAATTCGTTTTCGTCCAGCGATCGCCAGCAGACGAAGGCCAACCGACCCGAGGGTCTCATCATTCGCCGGAAGTTTGAGAACGCAGCGACAGGGTCGCGGAAAGCCATCACCCCGAAGCGCGAAAAGACACAGTCGATGCTGCGCTCGGGAAGCGCGAGCTTCAGCGCATCGCACTCGATGAAGTCCACTTGGCTGCGCCCCACTGCCCGGCGACGTGCGACCTCTAACACCAGCGGAGCGATGTCGACTCCTGTGACCCTCCCTCTGGGCCCCACCAGGTCCGCAAGTTGCAGGACTGATTGGCCAGCACCACAGCCCACATCAAGTACTGCTTCCCCAATTTGGGGCGAAAGCGCCTCGATTGCACGGAGTCCCAACGGCGACAGCTGGACGTCCAGCAAGTCCGCTACTTCAGCTCGAGCTTTATCCGAAAGATCGTTCATTCTAAACGACGAAGTGTCGGCCTTGGACATTCTGTACACGTAGCAGCCCGGAGCGCTCACGTCTGCCCACCCCCTGCAGTCCCTCCCCGGGCAGTGAGGACGGTCCGGGCCGGGTTACCAAACGTCGGATTCAAGCCACTAGGAAGGTGCATCCGCAACGAAACGAGGCTGCGGGCCTAAGTCGAAACCGAGAGCGGCAATGGAGGCCATCGCAAGTCCCAGCTTCCTTTTGAATCAGATCAGCCCTGCCATTTTGAGCCCGCTTGTTCGCGTGCGGTCGGCTGTGACCAGCCAGCAGCTCGCTATGGCCGGCGGTCGGCCGTGACCAGGCGGGCTTCCCGAATCCTGGTCGTGGAGCCCGCCACGTGCAGGCAGGAGGCTTCGAAATGCGGCCAGGCTTGCTGCGAGCAATCGCGACCTGCTGGGCGGATGTCCAGCCGGTCCCCCTTGGCAAGTGCCTGCGGCACGCTGGCCTCGACCTGCGGAGCAAATCCGGGCAGCACAGTCAGGGCAGCAGCGACAAACGCAGCAATAGCGATGGCCGAAAGAGCTTTGATCATGACGGTCCCCTGCATTGGGCCTTTGGCCCATCATTCGTTGGCCCAGTGATACAAAGCGCCGGTTTCCGGAGTTCTTCGCTAATTCCGAAACTGGTTTCATCCCGGCACAGTTTTGTTTCGTGCCCCGGCCTGGGACGAAACAAAGCCCACTTGAATGAGACTTTGCAGGTCCGGCGTTGGTTCAATGGACGAGGAGAAATAGTCCCGGCGAGCGGCATCGATTGCGGCAACCGGATCGGCTTGCGGCCCAGGCCCGGGCAGGGTAGACGGTTTTATGCCTCGTATCGCGCTTTATCCCGGCTCATTCGACCCCGTTACCAACGGCCACCTGGACGTGGTCAGGCAGGCCGTCGCGCTGTGCGACCGGCTGGTCGTTGCCATCGGCATCCATCCCGGAAAAGCGCCGTTGTTTTCGGCGGAAGAGCGCCTCGAGATGCTTCAGGAAGTCTTCGGTCCGGTCGCGGCAAAGGCCGGCTGTGCCTTTGAGGCCATCACCTACGATGACCTCGTCGTCACCGCCGCGCAGCGGGCCGGCGCTACGATCCTGATCCGTGGCCTTCGAGACGGCACCGATCTCGACTACGAGATGCAGATGGCGGGGATGAACGAGGCCATGGCGCCGCAGGTCCGCACCGTTTTCCTGCCGGCCTCGCCGACCGTTCGCCCGATCACCGCCACACTGGTGCGTCAGATCGCCGGCATGGGGGGCGGCGTCTCGAACTTCGTCCCCAAGGCCGTCGCCAAGCGCCTCAAGGCCAAATTCACCCGCTAGCCTTCTATCTCTCAGTTGGAGCCTTCATGATTCGAATTCTTGCCGTTCTCGCCGCGTTGATCTGCGCCGCGCCCGCAATCGCACAACCGCTTCCCGCTGCTCTCGACAAGCAGAATGCGATCGTCATCGACACCACCAAGGGCCGTATCGTCATCAAGCTGAGGACGGATATCGCACCCCAGCACGCCGAGCGTATCAAGCAGCTGGCGCGAGAGGGCTATTACAACAACGTTCCGTTCCACCGCGTGATGGACGGCTTCATGGCACAGACCGGCGACGGCCAGAATTTCAATGGCACCGGCGGCTCGAAATATCCGAACCTCAAGCAGGAGTTTTCCAAGGTTCATTTCACGCGCGGCGTTGTCGGCATGGCACGGCGCGGCGACAGCGTCGACTCCGCCAATTCGCAGTTCTTCATCATGTTCGCAGAGGGAACTCCCCTCGATGGCCAGTACACCGTGATCGGCGAGGTGGTGCAGGGCATGGATGTGGTCGATAAACTGAAGAAGGCGCCGCCGGGATCGCAAGGCGGCAGCGTGACCGATCCCGACAAGATGGTGAAGGTGCAAGTCGCATCCGACATCAAGTAGCCGGCGGTGGACCGGCCTCGCATTCTGCGGATCCGGTGTGTGGCAGCGCTGCTGCTGGTGTGGTCAACCTCCGCGCCGGCGGAACCGGCGCAGGTCGATACCATTCGCGACGTATTTGCTAGGCTGAGAACCTGCTGGAAGCCGCCGCCACGCGCCCATCCCGATATCGACATCACCGTGATCGTGAGCTTCAACCGGGCCGGCGAAATCCTAGGCCACCCCCGGATCACCTATGAATCGGAACGGGCCGACGACAACGACCGGCTGATGTATCGGATCGCGGTGATGGAGACATTGCAACGCTGCACGCCGATGCCATTTACTGAAAGGATGGCCGGCGCCGTTGCCGGCCGGCCGTTCGCCATACAATTTCGCAACCGGAAACTTCCACCCCAACCTGCAGAGAAAAGAGCATGGCTGACACCGAAAATACTTTGATCCTCGAAACCACTCAGGGACGTGTCACCATCGAGATGCGGCCGGACCTGGCGCCCGGCCACGTCGCGCGGATCAAGGAACTGGTGCGTGAGGGATTTTACGATGGCATCGTGTTCCATCGCGTGATCGAAGGTTTCATGGCGCAGACCGGCTGTCCGCATGGCACCGGAACCGGCGGGTCAGGCAAGAAGCTCAAGGCTGAATTCAACAACGAACCGCATGTGCGTGGCACCACTTCGATGGCGCGCGCGGCGAGTCCCGATTCCGGCGACAGCCAGTTCTTTATCTGCTTTGACGATGCTTCCTTCCTCAACAAGCAATACACGGTCTGGGGTAAAGTGACGTCGGGCATGGAGAACGTCGACAAGATCAAGCGCGGCGAGCCGGTGAAGGACCCGGACAAGATCATCAAGGCCCATATGGCGATTGATGCGGCTTAAACGCTAACCGTCATTCCGGGGCGCGCAAAGCGCGAACCCGGAATCTCGAGATTCCGGATTGCCCCGCTTCGCGTGGCCTCCGGAATGACGTTCCGACAATGCTGGACCGCAACGCGCCCATGCGCACCGATCTGTTCGACTTCGAACTTCCCGCCGACAGCATCGCGCTGCGCCCCGTGAGCCCGCGCGATTCCGCGCGAATGCTGATCGTGCAGCCCGATGCGGTCTTGCGTGACCGCAGGGTTGCCGAGCTTCCGCTTTTGCTCGAGCCCGGCGATCAGATCGTGGTCAACGACACCAAGGTGATATCAGCCCAATTGAAAGGCCGACGCATCAGCCGTGACACCGAGCCGAAGATCGAGGCAACCCTGATCAAGCGGCTCGACGGTTCGCGCTGGCAGGCGCTGGTTAGACCTGCCAAGAAGCTCTCGCCCGGCGACGTGGTTCGTTTTGGCAATGAGGCCAAGGTCTGCCTTCTCGGCCATCTCGACGCAGAGGTCGAGCATAAGGGCGACGACGGCGAGGTCACTTTCTCGTTCTCATTTCACGGGCCGGTGCTCGAGCAGGCCATCGCCGATCTCGGCAGCCCGCCGCTGCCGCCCTACATCGCCTCCAGGCGCGCACCCGACGAGCGCGATACTTGCGACTATCAGACCATGTTCGCCGCTGCCGAGGGTGCCGTCGCGGCGCCGACCGCAGGACTGCATTTTACCCCCGAACTGGAAGCGGCGCTGCGCCAGCGCGGTGTCGGAATGCAACGGATAACGCTGCATGTCGGGGCAGGAACCTTCCTGCCGGTCAAGGCTGACGATACCGGCGGCCACAAGATGCATTCTGAATGGGGCGACATCTCGCGCCACACCGCCGAGGCGCTGAACGCGGCGCGCGCCAAGGGTGGCCGCATCGTTGCCGTCGGCACCACCTCGCTGCGCCTGCTGGAGAGCGCCACGGCGGAAGATGGCACGATCGCGCCGTTCCGCGGGGAAACCGCGATCTTCATTACGCCGGGCTATCGGTTTCGCGCGGTCGATATTCTCCTGACCAATTTTCACCTGCCGCGTTCGACGCTGTTCATGCTGGTATCGGCATTCAGCGGCCTTGAGACCATGAAACGGGCTTATGCGCACGCCATCAAGAGCGGCTACCGGTTTTATTCCTATGGGGATGCCTGCCTGCTGTTTCGTGATAGGTCGATCCGATGACAACAGCCAATCATTTCGAATTGCTCGGCCGTGACGGGCGGGCGCGCACGGGCAGGCTTAATACGCCGCATGGCGTGGTCCGAACGCCTGCTTTCATGCCGGTCGGCACCGCGGGCGCCATGAAAGGCATGCACTGGCGCGAGGTGCGGGACGCCGGCGCCGATATCGTGCTCGGCAATACTTATCACCTGATGCTGCGGCCCGGCGCGGAGCGCATTGCAGCGCTTGGGGGCTTGCAGGCGTTTACCGGCTGGAATGGTCCGATGCTGACGGATTCCGGTGGCTTCCAGGTGATGTCGCTGTCGGAACTGCGCAAGGTCGGTGAGCGGGCGGTGACCTTTCGCTCCCACATCGACGGCGCCATGGTCGAATTATCGCCGGAGCGCTCGATCGAGGTGCAGCGGCTGCTTGGTTCCGATATCGCGATGCAGATGGACGAGTGCGTACGGCTGCCGGCCGAACGCAGCGATATCGAACGCGCGATGCAGCTATCCTTGCGCTGGGCCGAGCGCAGCAAGCGTGCCTTCGAGACTGCGCCTACGGGCTGCATGCTGTTCGGCATCGCACAGGGCGGTGACGTACCCGTACTACGTCAGGCCAGCGCCCGTGGCCTCGTCGAGATCGGTTTTCACGGCTATGCGATCGGTGGCCTCGCGGTCGGCGAACCGCAACCGGTCATGCTCGCCATGATCGATGAGGTCGCCCCGATCCTGCCCGAGGGGCGCCCGCGATACCTGATGGGCGTCGGCACGCCCGACGATATCCTGGAAGCGGTCGCGCGTGGCATCGATATGTTCGATTGCGTGATGCCGACACGCAACGGGCGTCACGGCGTGGCCTTCACGCGGTTCGGCCAGATCAATCTGCGCAACGCCCGCCACGCCGACGATCCGCGGCCGCTCGACGAGGAAAGCTCCTGGCCTTCCACGCGCGGCTATGCGCGCGCCTACCTGCATCACCTGGTCAAGTCTGGCGAGACGCTGGGCGCGATGCTGCTGTCGGAGATCAATATCGCCTATTACCAGCGCCTGATGCACGACATCAGGGCGGCGATTTCAACGGGAACGTTCGAGGGCTTTTGCCAACGCACGCGCGCCGAATGGGCAAAGGGTGATATCGCCCCGCGCTGATGCGCCACTGCCGGGGTCTCTATTCGTCGATCACCGTATCGGCGCTTGTGAGCAGCGCAGGTGGTACGATGAGGCCGAGCGCCTTGGCAGTCTTGAGGTTGATCACCAACTCATACTTGACTGGGGCTTGGACCGGAAGCTCGCTCGGCAGCTCCCCCTTGAGGATGCGATCGACATAGCTCGCGGCAAGCCGAAACATATCGCGCTGCTCACTTCCATAGGACAGCAGGCCACCTTGTTCAGCGAAGAAACGCCACGGATAGACGGCAGGAAGATTATAGTGAGCAGCCTGCAGGATGATCTCAGCGCGATGAACGTTTAGGAAGCCATCCGGTATCACGATCAGTCCGCTATTTGGCTCGCGTGCCTGCGCCGCGATGACGCTAACGAGTTCGGCCGTATCGCGAACAGGTGCGGCGATCGCCTCCATCCCGAAGGATCCTGAGGCCGCTTTGAACGGGCTCAGATAATAGTCGACATATGGTGCCGTTTTCGGATTGAACAAAAAAGCGGCGCGGTTGACGCGCGGTGCGATCTCCTTGAGCAGCGCAAGCCACTTGCCAGCAGTCGTTGGCTCCATGATGGTGAAACCGGTTGCGTTACCGCCCGGCCGCGCCAAGCTCCCCACGAAGCCGCTGCCGACCGGATCGGCAACGATGACAAAAATGACGGGGATGGTGTGAGTTTGTTGCAGCATTGAAGCGGTCGGCGGCGTGTTTTGCGTAAGAATGATGTCGGGTCGGAGAGCGACGAGTTCCCTCGCCGATCGTTGCCTGACTTCCGCGTCCTCAAGTGCGCCCCAGCGAGTGTCGATCTGGATATTGCGGCCTTCAGTCCACCCGAGCCTTTTGAGGCCCTCCCGGAATGCAGCCAAGTATGCCTGAAATTCCCGGTCGCTCTCGGTATGCGCCATCAGCACGCCAATCCGCCGCACTCTGTCAGACTGCTGCGCATGCGCCGCGAGTGACCACGTGCTCGCCGCTACACCACCGATAAGCGTGATGAATTTGCGCCGCTGCATGTGCCCTCTATAAGGACTACGCGCTGTGAATGGCAGGTTATAGCAGGTTACGACATGGCAGCGAGTGAGAAATGAAGAAAAACGCCCTGCGCGCCACTGCCTATGGTAGCGATTCACGTTACTGCAATAGCCCACATCGGCTGTGGATCATTCGCGTCTGTTTGACGGCGTCCGCGCTACGTCCGCTTTCATCCCGATCGCTGCAGACGCCGCGTGTCAACGCTCGCGAGCTTTGCGGCGTGCCACGATCGCCTCAACGTCGCTCGTATATCCGGTGCCCCACTCGCAAAGTGGAGCCAGCGCCTTTCCCTAGGTCCTCCCGAAAGCCGGGGAGCGAAATCTTCGCCGACGGCGGCATGGCTCAGGTTTGATCGGCGAAGAGCGACCGTAGCCGCCGCGCTCCAAAGCAGACCTATGTCAACGCTCTGAATTTTACGGGTTCAAGCTTTAGTGAAGGCAAACCTAGTTGCGCACCAAACGCTTGGCTGAATGCTTGGTCACAAAACCATAACCACAGGTATCGCAGGTCCAGAGATAGCTGATAATGTTGTCCGACAGAAAGGCCGAAGCCTCTGCAGCGACCATTGAATCCGCGCAGACAGGGCAGGTAGGCAGATCGCAACCACGGGGATCCGGGTTAGGCGCAACGGTCGACGGGATTTCAGCAACTGCTGGCATCGTGACCTCCTTGCGATCTGAACCGTGAGCCGAACATACGCTGATTTGTTTGACGATATCGCAACATAATTGCGTTGGTTTTAAGTTACTTGATCGAATTCGAATTTTGCAATGCAGCGAATTTTTGACTCGCACAATTCCGGCTTGTACTCGGGCTCGTGCTGCCTCCAAATGGAGGAAGCGCCGTCAAATCTACCCACAGCACGGTCAGAGGAGTAGGTCATGGACGTATCTTCGGCTTTGAGCGCAGCGTACCGTCCCGGCCGGGGTCGCGTGTTTGACAACATTGTGGAGGCCGTCGGCGATACGCCGATCGTCCGCTTGCAAAAACTGCCGCAGCAGCACGGGTCGAGCGCGACCATTCTCGCCAAGCTGGAATATTTCAGTCCCGCAGCGAGCGTGAAGGACCGCATCGGCGCGGCCATGATCCTGGCGATGGAAAAGGCCGGCGTGATAAATGCCGACACCGTGCTGATCGAACCAACATCGGGAAACACCGGCATCGCCCTGGCGTTCGTGGCTGCCTCGCGCGGCTACCGGCTGAAACTGGTGATGCCGGAATCGATGTCGATCGAACGGCGCAAGATGCTGGCGTTCCTTGGCGCTGAAATCGTCTTGACGCCGGCGGCCCAGGGCATGAAAGGCTCGATCGCAACCGCCGAGGAATTGGTGCGCACCACCCCGAATGCTGTCATGCCGCAACAATTCAAGAACCTCGCCAATCCCGAAATTCACCGCCGCACCACGGCGGAAGAAATCTGGAACGATACCGGCGGCAACATCGATGTCTTCGTCGCCGGCGTCGGAACCGGCGGAACCATCACCGGGGTGGGGCAGGTGCTCAAACCGCGTAAACCCTCGCTGCGTGTCGTCGCCGTCGAGCCCGAGGAGAGCCCGGTGCTGTCAGGTGGCCAGCATTCCCCGCACAAGATCCAGGGAATTGGCGCTGGATTCATTCCCGAAATCCTCGATCGTTCCGTCATCGATGAGATCGTCAAGATCAACAGCGCCACCGCGCTCGATATGTCTCGCGCATTGGCGCGTACCGAGGGTATTCCGGGCGGTATCTCCTCCGGTGCAGCAATTGCCGCGGCGCTTTCGATCGGCAAGCGCCCGGAAAATGCGGGCAAGACCATTCTCGCCATCGTGCCCTCGTTCTCCGAGCGTTATTTATCGACAGCCCTGTTCGAAGGAATTTAGCCTTGCCAGATCAACCAAGACGACCACGAACGCTAAACGATGCGCGTACCGAAGCCGAGAATGTGTTCAAGAAGGTGACCACGAAGGTAGCGGAGGCGCCACCGAAGCAGGCGGCCCTTCCGGGTGTGAAGGAACTGGTCTCATTGCGGATCGATCAAGACGTGCTGGCGCACTTCCAGGAGGGCGGGCCGGGCTGGCAGGACCGGATCAACGACGCACTGAGAAGGGCGGCGGGCAAATAACCTTGGCAAACCTCATGGGGGCGCGGTCAGCTATTTCCCGTCTTGCAGTGATCACCGCCTTGCTGTCGACACCGGCATCTGCGGAAACGGTCCCGTTCAAATGCGTCATCTTGCCGGGGGCGGAAGTCGCCAGCGTCATGATGACGAATTCGCTGAACGGCAGCGCCTCCTGCATGGTGACCTGCAGATTCTCCACCACCAAATACGACAACAATCCACAGATCACCTGCGTCAAACCCGTTCCGGCGGGCAAGGAAGTGGAAATGTGCCGGCTGACCTCGGGCGCCGACAAGATGGTGAAGCTGACCGAAGGTTACGCGGATTGCACAAAATAGATTCGGGTCGGATGATCCGGATCAGCTTCCGACCCGCAGCGGAGCCCGAGCGGGGGGCTTCAGGTTCAAGAGATTGCCGCTCAGGATAAGCGCCGCGCCAAGAACGGTAAAAGCATCCAGCCGCTCCGAATAAATCAGCCAGCCCGCGGCGGCGGTCAGGGGAACGCGAAGGAAGTCCATCGGCAGCACGATCGTGGCATCCGCGTACAGCATCGCGCGCGCCATGCAGAGGTGAGAAAATGTACCGCTGAAGGCAATCACGACGGCACAGCACCAGACATACGGCGATGGCCATGTCCAAACGTAGAGCGAAGGGAAAAGGCCGGCCACGGACTGGATCGCAAGCATCCAGAACACAATAGCCACTGTGGTCTCGGTCCGGGTCAGCGATTTCATCATGGCCACCGACGTGCCAAATCCCACGGCCGCCGCCAGCGCGATCAGCTGGCCCGGATTGACCTCCCCGGCGGCCGGGCGAACGATAACAATGACGCCGATAAGACCGAGCGCAACCGCCGATATCTTCCAGATCGTCATGCGTTCGCCGAGAAAACTCGCGGCCAGGATGGCGGTCCAGATTGGCATCGTGAATTCGATCGAGACGACCTGTCCCAGTGGGATCAGGGTCAGCGCGAAGAACCAGCCGAGTTGCGCCGCATAGTGAATGAGATTGCGCATCACATGCTGTAACGGCCGCGACGTCTTCAGCGCCGCGAAGCCTCCGGACAAGCGGATCAGCGGGTACAGCATCACCAGGCCGAGGACCGAGCGCAGCTCCATGATCTGGAATACATTGAGCTCGCGCGTCGCCTCGCGGCCGGCGATAGCCACGATCAGCATCAGGCTGAGCCAGCCTGTCATCCACAGCGCAGCCTTTGGTTTGGAAGGTGTTCGGTCCATCAGGGGAGGATGCGTGACATGTTTTGAAGGGCGTGGGAAAGATCGGCGTGGCAGGCCGGTATCGACGACATCGAACCGGTTTGCAACGCGCAAATATGCTGACGCAGTGATGCGCGCGCATCAATCGCGATTCGCATGCACCGAACTATCGAAGTCATGACTTCCTGCTCGACATTCCCAGAGGTGCGGTGCACATCTGGGGCGCGAATAGTTCGAATGAAATCCGGGAACAAGGGATTGGTCGTCCGATCGCGCGGCCATTCCGCAATGATGATCCCGCCCACACGTGGAGGACTTGCTCATGCGCATCTTGCAACCGGCCGATTGGCCGAAACCGCGCGGCTTCTCGCATGGCGTCGCGGTCGATGGTCCGGGCCGATGGATCGTGTTGGCCGGCCAGACCGGCGGCGACGAGAAGGGCGAATATCAACCCGATCTGGCCGGGCAAGTCGGCGTCGCGCTGCGAAGGATTGTGAAGTTGCTCAACGAGGCCGGCGCCGGTCCCGAGCACATCGTCCGCCTGACCTGGTATCTGACCAGCCGGAGCGAATACGAGGCGGCAGGTTCAGGCATTGGCGCGGCCTGGCGCGAGACGCTCGGGCGAAATTTCCCGCCCTCGACGCTGCTTTACATCGATGGCCTGGTCGACGCCCGCGCCAAGGTCGAGATCGAAGTCACCGCGTTTGTCCCAACCGCGTAGGCGGGAAGCGCGAAGGCCAAATTCCTGCTGGAAGTTTCCGCCGGCTTGCCGGCGGAAACTGATCTGGAGGCGCTATCGGCTCTCGGCCTAGCTGCGGGACAACGAAATATTGACGCCCCTGAATTGGGTCTCGGCCTTGATCACCACGGACTGCTTGTTGCCGCGCGTCGTCAGTGAGATGGCGGCGGAAAACCCGGGCGCCGTCGCTACCACCTGAAAATTGCCGCCGCCGGAGCGCCCCTCGATGGCGCCGTTGATGTTGCGACTGGTTTCGCTCCATGTCCCGGAAACCGCGGCGCCCTGCGCCATGACATTGGTGACAATATTGAACTTGTAGCTGTCGCTGGCGCAGGTCAGGGTCTGCTGGAGGCCATTACCGCCGGCGCCAACCGCGTAAGCAGCACGGCAGCGAATCCGTTCGGTTGATCCGTCGTCCAAGGTGACGGTGCCCGCGCCAGACCAGTTGCCGGCCATGCCGGCAAATGGCCCCGACTGCGCGTAGCTCGAAGAGCCCCACATCGAGGCGATCAGCAACGCGGCGACGGCGAATATCAGGCGCCGCGCCAACGCCAGCGCAGGGGACTGTTGGCTTGCTCTATTGCCGTGATGCTTCCCATCGGCCGCTGCACGGTACTCCCGCAGATGCTCCATTCCACTTCCCCCATCCGGCATTGCCATTGAGTTGGCCGTTCGCATATGCACCATTGATGGATACTCGCACAAGGCCTTCCCGTCCGATACTGCCTGAGACGTCGGCGCCTGGCGCGGAAATCTTTCCGTCCGTCACCGTGAGCGTCGAGCGCACCGACGGTTCGCACGTGCCCGCTTTGGTGATGATCGTGACATTCCACAACCCGTCATAGGGCGTCTGGGCCGAGGCGGAAGCAACGCCGAGAGCGGAGGCAGCCAGGAGAACGAAGCCAAAAGCTTGGCAGACGCGGCGATTGCGCATGATGGAGGTCCCCGATTTGCGTGGTAAGGCCATATTTCGGGACAATGTGTTCAAACTTTGATGCGTTGCACCAAGGCCTAAAGCTCTCAACAAGACAATTACTTGCCTGGGACGGGGGAGTCGCCGGTATCCCGTGGAGGATGGAAATCAGGTCGGATTCGTGTCCCGCCGTGTTCGGGAAATCTCAGTCGACCAGACTGGGCGCATTGGTGGCAAATTGCTCGTCCTGCGGCTTGCCGGGAAGGGTGTCGTGGAGCTTGGCGTAGTCGATGACTTCGCCCAATAATTTCTGTCCGAGCGGCGCCAGCGCCCGCTCCCACAGCTCCCGGGCGGTTTCGCCCTTCTTGACGAAACACCAATCCTGAGCTGCGATCGCGCCGGCATCCATGCGATTGGCAAGATGGTAGACGGTGCCGCCGGCGATCGGATCTTTCTCCCGGATCGTCCATTCGACCGCGGCGAGCCCGCGATGGCGTGGCAGCAGCGATGGATGATAGCCGATACCGCCGAGCCTCGTTGCGGCCAGCGCTTCCTTGCTGATGCGGGCGTGGCTGTGAGCGGTGACGATAAGGTCGGTATCCCCACCGATCTCCGCGGCAACGACAATCTTCGGATTGGCCTGCACGGCAACCGGGATACCGGCCGCGCGGGCAGCGGTCGCCAGTCGATCGTCGGCATCGGCAACGACAACCCTGACGATGTCGACACCGTGTTGGCGCAACATTTCCAGGATCGTCACGCCGAAATGGCGGGAACCGACGAGGGTAATCCGCATGGTGTTGTTCCGTCCGGGGTCAGTCCAGGGCTTCCGTCGATAACACGCGGCCGGCTGCTGTCACGCCGCCAGGAAATCGCCGGCAGGGGTTATCAACAGGACCGGCCGAAACGGCAAAGTCCCCAAAACCGAAGAGACCGCCCGCGGGCGGTCTCGAAGTCCTGGGAAATGTGGTGGTGTTCACTCGGGTCGCAAGCAGGTGCTAGCGCGAAGAAAACTTCGGAATCTTTTCCGCAAACCCATTAAAACACTTCAACCGCTCGTCTTCCTCTTTCACGTAGCGGCAGTCGATCACCCCGTTCGCGGGGGCCGACTTGGGCTTGGGCTTCGGCGCAATGATGGCGTCGTAGCAATCCAGCCGATCCTTCGTTTCGTCGTCAATCTCGAGACAGGCCAAGAGCTTTTCGGCCATGGACTTCGGCGGCCCATGCGGCTTGGACTTCGCCTGCGCCGGCGGCTTGGCGCCAGGCGGCGGAGGGGCGCTTTGCGCAAAGGCTCCTGCGGCGTGCAGCAATACGATCAGCGCAAGCATTCTTTTCATGTCATTTCCCCATTGCCGTCGAACCTAGCTCTACAAGGCGATCCCCGGGGATGGCAACACGAAGAAATGAAGACGCGGGAAATCCGGCGCAAAAGGCGGCGATCTCAGGGATTTTCAGCAAGGCCAGCGGTTATCCTCGTCCGCAGTGGCGCGGACGGCAGTGATCGACGTGGGTTTTGGGGTGGCGCGGATCCGATATGCCTTTTAGAATCCTCACCTCGTAGTGGAGGTCTTGTCGAACATGAGCAAATCCAGGCGCTCTCGGATTGTTCTCCCATTGGTGGCAGGCTTGACGGCTTTTGCGCTGTCAGCGCAGGCGGAAGAGTCGAACAAGCCGCCCATGAGGGAAGGGCAGGCCAAGCCGGCGGTCCAGGCGGCCCGCCCGGGTCCTGCACGCGCCGGCCAGGCGCCGAGCCGTGGGCCGCAGGACGGACGCTATGCGCGCGGCGGCCTGCAAGCGCGTAATTTTGGCGGGCATGTCTATCGTGGTCGCCGGTCCTGGGAGGGCGGGCGCTGGCGGTACGAGGCCCACAACGGACGCAATGGTTGGTGGTGGGATGTCGGCGGCGCCTGGTATTTCTACCCGCAGCGGCTCGAGGGACCGCCTGCTTATGTGTCTGACCTCGAGGTCGTGGAGGATTTTGATGGTCCGGATGGACCGCCCATTGTGGCCGGTTATCCGCCGCCGCCCGTTGCTTATGCGCCACCCCCACCGCCGCCGCCGCCACCGGACCCCGCAGCTGGCGCGGTCGGGGGCGCAATTGTCGGTGGACTGCTGGGCGGGTTGCTTACGGGCCGGCCGAGCGGAGCGGCTGTCGGCGCGATTACCGGCGGCACCATAGGCGCCATCTCCGGCGCCGAGGCCGCCCAGCGTCCCGGTTACTATCTGGCGCAAGGCAATTGCTATTACCGATATCCCTCAGGACAGTACGTTCCCGTCGATCCGCGCAGTTGCTATTGAGGGGCGTCGGATCGGCAAGGGCTAAAGTGATCGCGGATCAACGAACATGAGTCAGCCGAACATGCGAAAGTCGTCCGCGGCATCGCTTCCGTCCTTGAGTGTTCGTATCGATCTGGACACCGAAGGCCGCATCGGGCCGGGCAAAATCCAGCTGCTTGAGAATATCCGTACCTGCGGTTCGATCTCGGCCGCTGGCAGGGCTATGGACATGTCCTACAAGCGGGCTTGGGACCTGGTGGACGAGATCAATCGTATCTGCCGCCGCGCTGCCGTCGAGCGGCAGGCGGGCGGCAAGAACGGCGGCGGCGCTGTCCTTACGCCATTTGGCGTATCGCTCGTGGCACGTTACCGGAAAATCGAACGCTCCGCGGAAAGCGCCGCTCGCAAGGAGCTTCATGCATTGCGGGCGGATATGGGCGTTCGAAGAAAAACTTGAACGGCGAGCCGATCACCAATCGGCCAAATCCCGCCTGTTACGGTTCGGCCTTCTCCCGCAGACATAGCCCTCCCTGCCATTGCCGAACGGCATCACGCGCATCCTGCCTTGCGAATTACGGAAGTGCGGGTGCTACCGAAGTGTCAACGGCAACTGTCATGTCCGCGTCGCACCGCCGAGTTCTGTTTGGAATCCCGATGCGACGATAGGGGAAACAAATCGATTTAGTTTCCCAGTGTTGCATAATTACACTTTGTGACCTGTACCGCCCACGCTATGTCCGATGGGATACAGCGAAAATCCGGCAGGATTCAATAGCCTGCCGGTTCAGGGGTCAATCTGGGGGATATGGTGATGAAACGAACGCTCGTATTTGCGCTCGCTATGGTGAGCCTGGTGGCCAACGCGCACGCCGCGGACGCGGACCTGCTTCCGTCGAAGCCTCCGTTCCAGTTCAGTCCGGCCAATTTCAAGGACCCGCTTCCGGATAGTCTGACCTTCTGGGGCGTCACCTTCTACGCCACGCTCGACCTTGGTTATGCCTACCAGACCAACGGTCGCCCGCTCGGAAACGTGGTTTCAGGCCTCGAATTCGTTCCGTTCACGACCACCAGGAACTACACGGGTCAGCACATCTCGACGATCGCCCATAGCGGCCTCGAGCAGTCGAAAATTGGTATGAAGTTCGATATACCGGTCGTGCTTGGCTGGAACGCCGTCGGCCGGGCGGATACAGGTGTCGATCCCCTGACCGGAAAACTCTCCGACGGCTGCAGTTCCTTCATTCAGAACGCCGGCGTCCCCTACAACCAGCAAACCTCGAATGCGGACAGCGGACGCTGCGGCCAGGCGTTCAACGGCCAGATCTATGGCGGTCTCAGCAACAAACAATTCGGCGCGTTGACGGTCGGCCGGCAGAACACGTTCGAGCTCGATGGCATCGGAATCTACGATCCGATGGGCCTGTCCTACGCGTTCTCGCTGCTCGGTTACTCCGGCACCGACGCTGGGATTGGCAGCACACAAGCCGCCCGCTGGGATCGTTCCGCCAAATACGTCTACGAATATGGGCCGATCACCGCTGGCTTGATGTACGGCAACGGCGGCTCGGGCACCGGCATGTTCGGTCAGGGCTACGGCGCCATGATCAGCGGATCTTACGGTGGCTTTTCCGCCGAGGCCCTCTTTGAGAAAGAGCGCGGCGCCGTAAACCTGCAGAGCTCGGTCAACGATGCCTTCGGCAGCCAGACCCTTGCCGCCAACATCGCGGACAACACGGGATGGTCGCTGATGGCCAAGTACACCTTTGAGTTCGGCAAAGTTCCGGTGGCTGGATTGCCCACAAAGGCGCCAAGGGCCGAAGTCCCCGGCGACAAGCTGACGTTCTATGCGGGCTACACCAATCTCACACAGGCAAATCCGAATAGTCCGGTTGTGTTCGGACAGGCGGCCGGCGGATATCCGCTGACAGTCTCAACGACCGCACCGATTGTGCCCGACAACAATGCGTTCACCACCAACAGGGTCCTGCAATTCTTCTGGACGGGCGCAAAATACGAGTTTGCCTGGGGCCTGAATTTGATCGGCGCTTATTATCACGTGAACCAGAATTCGTTCGTCGCCGATAGCGCCGCTTGCGTGGCCGGGGGCGCCAGCAAGTCGAACTGCGCCGGATCGTATGACCAGGTCTCGTTCCTTGCCGACTACTTCCTGACCAAGCACGTCGACCTCTATGCCGGCATCACCTACGCAAAGGTGCAAAACGGCCTTGCGTCCGGATTCCCGGGCACGCCGGGTGCGAAAGCCAGCTTCCCCGGATTCCCGGGATCGGGTCCCTTCGCCGGCACCGGAACGAGCGTCGATACGGTGTCAATGATGACGGGTTTCCGCATCAAGATCTAAAACGAGATGGCCAGGCGTGACCTGGCGCGTTTTCCGAACGAAAGCCTGTCCCGGATGTGCTCCGGGGCAGGCTTTGTTTTTTACCTGGGGAAGGGGGGACTTGTTCGCAATCGTATTCGACCGGTGCGGCGTGTACGGACCGCGTCGCAACAATCAGGCCCAGATACGGTGCTGCCTTCGAATGGCGGACAGCGCGGCCCTGCAGGACTGGCGGTAGAATAGGTTGATGATGATTTCCAACATGATCGCACCCCGTTGTTTGACCGATGCCATTCGAGCAGATCTCGTTTCAGGCCGGTTTCGTCGCGACCGCAAAATGGTTTCGTCCGTTGGCCACACCCCTCTGGGGCGCCGAGGAGGCTGACCGCCCGGCGTAGCGGCGGTGTCATTTTTTTTGGCGGCCGCGGGACTCGCCGTACTTTGGCCAAGTTGCCGGATCGCAATGATCGGGAGGCGTTCACGGGCGCGGGCCGGGTTCTGACCGGTCGACACCGTCGGCAATTCCAAAAGAGTAAGGGTCGCGTGAGATGCGTAACACGGTGATCGAGAAACTAAGAGAGCATCTCGTGTCCCGCTGGCACCCGGCCTCGACCGCCCCCTACAATCAGGATCTTGAACTTCGCGTCGCCGAAGACGGCGCGACAACGATCATGCCGTTTCCCTGCAGGCATACCAACGAGGATGAGTGGATCAACGTTGATTTGGGCGTGCCGATGCAAATCAAGCCGGTTGAATGGCGCGCCTGGCAGCAAAGCAAATCGCCGCACCCTCACCAGTCATCGATTTTTGCACCCGAGACATCGGCCACTCGCCGACTGGCGCAGTGGGGCCGACTGCACGAGCTTCAAAATGGTGTACGGGCTGATTTTCCCGCCAAGCTCAATGTGTGAGCGAGCCGTGGAATCGGTGCCTTCCTGGCGGTGACCCGCGGTCCTTGCCGGGTGGTCCCTGAGGACCGGCCCGTGCTGGCGGGCCCGGCGCTCCGTTCTGGCCCGGATCGCCTTTATCTCCCTTGATCTCCCTTGTCGCCTTTCGGACCGGAGCAGCCAGCCACGGCCAGTGTCAGCATGAGGCCTCATCGCAATGGTGAGGGATCTTTGCATCGGAAGCCCGGGTTCCAGAATCCTCAACACCTGCGCGCGCGGAATTGTTCCTCTACCTCCGGCTTTAGCCCTGGCGGAACTCTAGTGCCGTTGTATCGTCTACTTTTCCACAGGAGAACAGAATGGCCACTTTCATCGTGCTGAAACGACCCGGACCGCCTACACGAGAGGTCCTGGTAAACCTCGACGAGATCCTGATGGTCCAACCCGGGCAGGGTACCGGCTCGGCAATTCTATTCGGCCGCGAGCATCTCGTAAGTTTCGAGGAGGATTTCGCGACCGTCATTCGGCGAATCCAGACCGGGCCTCATATCCAGGCCAATCAAACACCGGCGCCGAAGTAGCGTTGGCACTTCGTCCCCGAATCGCTTTTCCCAAGTCGATACGGCGCGGCGGCGCCAGCCTATGGTGTGTTGCCTTGCTCTGATGGCGCGAAGCAGATGCCGGCCGCCTCTATCGCGCGAGTCGCGGCTCACTTCATACTGGAAAGCAACAAGCGAACCCGCGAAAGCTGGGGGTTTGGCACCTCAGCAATCCCGCGGCTGTCGGCGACGGAGTGATTGGTCTCCGCCTGATCGACGGGGACGAGATATTTGACGGCGCCGAACGAGATCGTGATCCCCAGCGCAATGGCGAACACCGTCGGAACGACGAATTTGGAAGTGACCCCTCTGGTCATCGCGGACCTCGCTTTGACCTACCCCACGCCCAAGATGCCACCTTCTGCTGAGTCGGGAAATTGAAAACTGGGCCTGTCAGCATCAGTGCCGCCTGGGAGCTGTCACCGATTTTCGCCTTTCCTTGAAGACTGATCCGCTGCGGCTTCGGCTTCTTGAACTGCCCTGCGAAGGCGGACGACCTCTTGATACCGGAGCCACAACGGGTCCTCGGCGGATTTCCAAAGAATGTCTCTTGGCTTTGGCGGCGCTGATTTTGTACTGCTTACGCGATTACTTCCTGTTCGATGGACAAAGCCGCCAAGCGGATGATGGTCGCTTGACAGCTTGCCACCGTCGGGCCCGGACTTGGGGAAGTCGTCCCGTGGAGCCACGTTAGCGCGCCTACATGACACCCCAATCAAACCCGCTTGTTTACGCTGGAAAGCTTGGCTGCGCCGCCTGGACGCACCGTGGCGCACGATGCAGGCCGCGCCAGATCTAATGGGCCGTCGCCCGCATCGCCCGATAGTGGCGAGGAGGCGGCGATCTTCCTAGCCATGCAAATGGGGGCCTAGAGCATCCCATTGTTGCGGGTGCCATCGGCCAAAATGCCCCATTTTGGCCGCACGCGGTTTTTTAAAGCCCGTAGTGCGGATTTATCCACTCCGCCAAACCACGTCGCATGGCACTTTTGGTGCCCCTCAGCGGCTTCTTGATCGCCCCGGCGCGATCTCCCACTCAGTAAGGAAATCCAGTATGCGTATTCTCATGGCTGCCACGGCGGTGCTTTGTTTGATTGGATCGAGCGCAGAGGCTCGGTCGCACCATCACCACTATGGTCATCATTATGCGGGTCGGCCCGGCGCATGGTGTGGGTGGTTTATGCGCGGACAGGTTGGTGGCGACCCCGGCCCGTCGTATAACCTCGCCCGGTCCTGGGCTCACTATGGATCGGATGCAGGAGGCCCATCAGTCGGAGCCATCGTGGTCTGGCGTCACCACGTGGGCAAGATCGTCGGCCACGAGAACGGTCAGTGGATCGTGCAGAGCGGCAATGACGGGCATGCCGTTCGGACGCGTCCGAGATCGTTGGCGGGTGCCATTGCGTTTAGGCAGGCCTAAGCCGCATTCCAGGGCACGCCGGCGGACCCCAGATGACACCCAGCCGGAGGATTTCTCGTTCGTCCAAGCTTTTACAATCACCGACGAAAAATCCAAGTAAGGTTTCCTCTTGAACGGAAGATGGAGAATTGTGAAAGCCGCCCTCAGAGTCTGACTCAAAATGCGGCCAATAGAGCTGGGCTCTCCGGCGAACTCGTCATGCCCGGCCTTGTGCCGGGCATCCACGTCTTAGCTGCGCTTAAAGCATAGAAAGACGTGGATGGCCGGGACGAGCCCGGCCATGACGAAAAAGCTTCGAAAAATGGTTGAGAGATTCCGCGGAGGAAAACGTCGCAATCAGCGCTATACCTAAGTGAAGGACGTCGAACATCTGCCCCCTCTGAAGTGTGACGAGGAGAGAATTGATGAGCGATAGCATCATGTACCATGAAGGGAACCGCCGGCTGCAGGATCAGTTCGACAGCCGCCGGATTTCCGACCGCCTGGAAAAATTTACACGCACACGGTTCACCCCCGACGACCGGGCATTTATCGAGAGCGCGCCGTATTTCTTTCTCGCGACAGCAGATGCCGAGGGGCGGCCTGATTGCTCCTTCAAGGGCGGCCTACCTGGGTTCGTGGCGATCACCGGGCCGTCCGAGCTGGCCTTCCCCGACTACGACGGCAACGGCATGTTTAAAAGCTTGGGCAATATTCTGATAAATGCGGAAGTCGGAATGCTGTTCATCGCCATGCACGGAAAACCTCAGCGCCTGCGCGTCAATGGAACGGCAACGGTCAGTCGCGAAGATCCGCTCCTGGCTCAGACCGTCGGCGCGCAGCTTATCGTCCGTGTCGCCGCGCGAGCAATCTTTCCAAATTGTCCGCGTTACATTCCGACGATGCAGTTGATCGACGCTTCGATCTACGCGCCGCGGCCGGGCTGCGACCCACCTGAGCCCGCGTGGAAGGATTTCGATGACTTCAGGGATTGCGTGCACCCGCGCCAGCCGACCTTCAAGGGCTCGGCTTAGCGGCCTCCAAGCGCATTACAAACGATTGCGACTTCCGCTTCTGGCGCGAGCGGGCGCCAAGAAAAAATTAACCACAACCGGGCTAGCTATCAGACCACCCGCGCGGATTCGAGATACGCGAGTCTTGGCCATGAGTAGACGGTTGTTATTTGTGATCGTGGCGGGGTTGGCTCTCAGCGGCTGCGCCGAAAGCGGGCGCTACATCCAACCTCCGACCAATGCGCTGGCAAACTGGGATGGGCTCGGTCCCCTTCCGAAACGTAACCACGTGAAACCGGTAAAAGTTCGAAAGCCAAGTGAGGACGCGTTTTCTAGAGGCAATTCTCCAGGCGAGGATGAGCTTTCCAGGCTAAAACCATACTCGCAGGAATGGACTGCTCTCCTGGATGGTATTAACCGCGCCGCCGACGATAAATTGAGAAGAAAACTGATCATCTGCCGCGGTTGCATGCCGCCGGAGACAGGTGATCGGACGAGCTCAATTGCAGTCGGAGGTTCTCCATCATTCCGGCAATAACATTGCCCGCCGCGCGGCGCTCATGTGGCGGCGGTTGATGTATCATCGCTGGCGCGCGCATGACGAGGGCGCCGTAACAAGCGCGATCAAGCGGCGGCTTTTTCGTAGGGGCCGATGAACTATCAAGCGTTCACGAACGACAGCCTGACCATGATGTACGAGGGTATACGCGGCGCTCTCGCGTCCGACGATGCGCGTGCCGGTCTTGGCGATGAACCAAGGTTTCGCGTCAGGGAAACCCCCGACTGGAAAGAGCACGCCGCTGATCTCGAGGCCGAAATGCTCAGGCGCGGAATGCTTTTTGAGGTTATCGATTGGGACGGGGGCCAGGCCAAGCTGCCCTTTTAGGAATGAATAGGCAGTCTCCAGCCAGTGACAGGGCCTGAACCCGCCCATCCCACGCCCCTATTGGGCGAGGCCGTGCATTTTGTTCAGGCGGGTTTTGTCGACGCGGGAAAACGGTTTCGTCGGTCGCCAGCGGCAACCCGCGTCGTCTTGGGCGGTATGCGGTTGCCCGTGGGCTTGGGGCCGATCCTCTTGGGCGCGGCCGCATCCGCCGGGACAAATCTAGCGGCCCAGCGCTGCTCAAACCTTCTCTGAAGGTGAAGAGGAATGGGGCTCATGGCAAAGCTCCGCGTTCGTGGTCGCCCCGGTCTCAGGGCCTCAACGCGCGCGCTCCAATAAAGGTCCGCCCCGATCGCACCATGGGAACAAATCCTGCTCGCGTGCCATTGGAACAGTCGGGTGCGCTCGGCCGTCCAGAGCGCCACCGAACTAGAGCGGCCTCAGCTTGCCCCCATGCTGGGGCCGTTTCTTTGACATGAGCGGATGCAGGGCCGGCGAGCCGTGCGCTGGCGCTAATGAGGAACCGCATCGGGCCCCGGCTGATGGTCATAATTGGCACGCAATGCTCGTGGAATGACCATCCATGGGTGTTGCGTATGTGTCGAATGAGCGAAAGATAACGGCGCTCGCTGTGGGAGCGATGATGTTGTTGAGCCTCTCGCTCGGCGGCTGTGCCACTTCACTGATGAACGCGCGGGCTGAGGCACCGCCGGTCCCGAAAGCAAGCGTTTATCCCCCGCTAGAAGATCTGGTGCCGAAGCGGGCGGCGCCAGCCATGACGGCCGATGAACGGTTGAAGCTCGCGAAAGAACTGATCGCCGCCCGCGACCGCCAGGCGCCAGGCGGTAAAGCCCGAGGAGGCGCTGCGCAAGCTGAGCCCATGAAGCCCTAGATAAAGCCCCGCCTATTGCCTCTAAGAAGGCCGCAGGTGAGTCGGGGATTCGGCGCTGTTTGGGTAGGGCTGGAATGCAAAGGGGCGCGGGCTCAGGTCCGCGCCCCTTTTGTCGATCCGCCGCTCTAGAAAAAACCCGGGCTCAAATCCAGGCCGTACGATGCCACGATAAAATAGATCGTCAGACTAACTCCGCAAAACATAGCAATCGTCCTGAGGACCTCGACATCAAACCTGGTGTCGGGAAACGTGCGCGATAGAACCTTTGCGATAGCAGCCATTTGCGATCTCCATAATCTCGGCCCCGGTTGAGGCGTTGATAGAGGATCATCATTTCATGCTCGTTTCGTCGGCACTGGAAAATGGTTTCGTTGGGCTTGCTCGGTTCGGAGCGCAGCAAATGAAAGAGGCCGCCAACTGAGGCGGCCTTGCCACGGAAATGCCTTTCATCTGAATATCCTGACGGCAGATTAGCGTTTGATCACCTCATGGGTGTGCCCCAAATAATACTTGGCCCCGCTCATTGAAGCTGCATTCTCCCGGGACATAGCCAGGGTCACGCCAGCAAGCATTGTCGAGCGTGCTGTCCCAACCGCCTCGCTGTCGCCATTTAGACCATTCGATGTAATCGCAATACTTGCTGTGGGGATTTCCCGCTTCCCTGGTCGCACAAAAAAGACTCTGGGCAGGGTGGCCTGGACCGGCGCTTACATGCCGGGCCATTGCGGGTCCCGCCAGCACAGAAAAAACGACTGCGGCAGCGCCAATCAGTCTGAATTTGGTCATGCGTTTCTCCCTTTGGTTCCGGTGACGCGCAATACCAAGTATGGTCGAGAATTCCGCTCTTGGTTCCTAAAAGATAATTGATTCAGCCATGGCCGCTCGCCTGACAAGCGCATTTCTCCGAACGTGATCTTTTGCGGCCGGCGGGTAAGGTCGGGCGTCGCCCATGATTGCCCCGACCGGGCCGAGAGTGAAGCCGCCAAGGCTTGGGCATTCCTCGGAGTGGGTACACAAGTCGCGGGGGGTGCGGGCGCAGCTTTAAACTCTGCTCGGGCATGAAAACCCTTCCGTTTCTGGCGGGGATTAAATCGATCGCTGGGGCGGTCTTCATCGGAGAGCGCTTAACGACCCGCCAAGCATGGTTGAATCCCACTAAGCGGAGAATCTCAAATGCAGCTCGCACTTGAAATCAACCTTGCCCTATGGGGCATGATGCTTTGCGCAGCGTGCAAGCAGTCCAGCGGTTTGGGGTCTACTAGCCCCAAAGCCATACAACGAATTTGACCGCGATCCAGCCTATCGCGAGTAACCAACCAATTGTGGCGACGACTTCCAGAGCCAGCCATGCCCATGGCCAGATGGCCCATCGATGGCGTTGGCTGGTCAACGGATCTTCACCCGATCCTTGGTGAGCGTGCGTTAGATCGAGAGACCCCTTCAATGGAGACGGCAGCATCGATTTCTGCTTGGGTGCGCGCGTGTTGCAATCGGTAGGCTTTCCGTCGCCTTAGAGCGGATATTGCGGAGCGAATGCCATACCCGCAGCCTACGCCAAGACCGAATGCCAGCCCAAACGCGAGTTCGATCTCGTCCATTAAGCCCCTCCCGATCAAGCGCGAGCCTACAGACGGACGCTTACATCAACCTTACATCCATCGTCCGCCGATCGTGCCTATTTTCCCTTCGCCTTCAGCCCGAGCTCGACCGGGCGGCGGATGGCTTCGGGCAGAGCAATCATGAAGCGCCGGCGCCGATCGGTCAGAAAGCGTAACCGGGAATTAATCTGATCAGCTCATAATCCACCGCAGTTTCAGTGAGCAACGCGTAAGGAGCCGTCGCATGGACGATCCAGCGGCGGCTCTTTTTACTCACTCATTTGAGGTCAATGCAGATGACCAAGACATCGGAAACGCAGAGTCAAACCGAACAACTCGAGCCCGCCGCACCGAGCAAGAAATCCAGCCGAAAGTCGATTTTGGCGCTGTCGGTGTTCGCTTTGGGCTTAAATGCGACTGCGGCCGTCTATACAATGTCGCCTTCCGATTTTGCTTTGCCAAATGTCAGCGGTTTGGTGGCCGAACTACTTCCACACGAGAGAGCGTTAGCGCCAATACCCGAGTCAGTTGTCGCGGCTTTGAAGGATATTCAGTCGGCCCAGCAGCAACACGCTGCCGCGCTGCTGGAGAATGGATCCTCATTGCAACAAAACACTGCTCTGCTTCAGCACGATTCAACTACGATTCTTGCCCTGAGACAGAGCATTACGGACGAACAGGTCGACATCAAGAAGATATCTGCTCAGCTTTCGACGCTGATGGTGAAGGTTGACTCGTTGCAAAAAGCAATAACGACGGAGATAACGTCCTCCATTCCAAAAGGGCGGGCTCGCGCCCGGCTATCCAGTGTGGCGCGCAAAAGGATAGCTCGGCCGCTAAAACCAATGGGACCTTTTTCGGTTGGAGGAGCTCCGCTAACTACCGCACCGGCGCAAGGCTGGGGCTCGGTACAAAGCCCAGAAGGTTGAGACGATGAAGACGGGCGCGGGCTCAGATCCCGCGCTCACACCGCCGGTGCAGACCTCAAGCCCGCCGCTTCAGCCCGGCGGGTTTTCTTTTTCTTTTTGTCTTTGCCAGGATCGGCTTGATCCCGCTTTGCATGCCCGCGCTTTTGGGGCGCGGCGGGTCCCAGCGTAAGAATCCGGCCGCCCATTGCCGTTCAAACCTTCTTTGAAGGTCGAGAGGGATATTACGCATTACTCAAAAAGCTCCGGGTTCGCGGTCGCCCCCGGTCTAAGGCCTCAAAACGCGCGGGGCTCTAAAGGTCCCATCCAAAATGGCGCATCGAGGAATCAGCGCTTTTTTCAGCCCAATGTTACCGGCTAGGTGCCAACGGCGGCCGGCGGCGATCCTGATCGGGAATATCATTCGTCAGCGAAAGATCAGGTGAGATGGTTTCGATCATCGAGACCGAGCCCGGTTGCAGTTGCTTTCTTTCTAACCGCGCAAGGAATTCTTCTCGCGCGGTAGCTCGGCGGCGGCGCGATATCCATTCTCGAACTCCATATCCGCACCCAAAACCAAAGAGAACCAAGACCACCTCAAACATGACGCTTACTTCCTCCACGAAACACGTGAGCCGCCCCTACAGCCGTGACGACCCGTGCGCTGGCGCTGATCGGCCGGCAACATGAAGCCGGGAAATTCCGGACTCACCAGCGGCCTTCCTGGAGTCCTGGCAGGGCTATTCGGCTTGTGTCTGCGCATAAAGGCGGCCGGCGAGGGCGGTAATTGGATTGTAGACATAGTGCAGACACAAGGCTTTTCTGGCTAAGGCACAATTTGCACTAAGTGGTTGGTTTGAGCGGCCCGAGACATAGGTGACATTTCGTACCGGACACATGGGTTACACTTTTCGCTTTTTTGCAAGCGGGAGGTATGGATGCCGTGGAAAGCGAGCTCGGTTATGGAAGAACGCCTTCGTTTTGTCGTCCGCCTGC
>DASQOU010000278.1:0-5262 GCA_035644295.1 Bradyrhizobium sp. | reverse complement strand
TGTGGCGCAGAAACGAAATCGCCCTGCGTATTGCTTCCAGCATCTAGACCTCGAACTACGATCCCACGACGATGGCGCCCGCGCGGACTTTGCCGCCGTCAGCGCCTGACTGCTCCCGGCCTCATGTCGTAGCTTGTTTTGCGGCCGAGTGGAATTCGCTTGATACGAATAAAACGCGCTCCTTCAATATATTAGGGGACACGGGGACGACGGAATCCATCGTATTTCTGCGCTGGCACCGGGGCCCAAAGTCCACGGCTGCGAGCGAGCGCAGAATGGAGCGAAGTTTTCGTGATGTCAGGCGGCCGGTTTTGCCGACATCCGTTGAAAAAGCAACAAATCCAGTTCCGGCGCCTCACCGACCAGCCCGGTCAGCAAGGCGTGGACTTGCCCGCGGTGGTGGGTCTGGTGGTTGAACCAATGCGCCAGCGCAGGCGCCAGTTGCTGCTCGAACTCCTGCGGCGAAGAGACGCGGCGGTACTTGATGGTCCCGGCGAGGCGTACGTCGTCGAGCCCATCGACAAAACCGACGATTCGCCGGTCCTCGGCCGCGCGCGCGGCGCGAAGTTCGTCAAATGTCTCGAACAGGATTGCGTCCAGCCGGCCGGGGGCGTCGCCCGCACCGGTAAACCGCTGCATCCAGATCCGGTCCGTCACCAAGAGGTGGTTCAACGTACCGTGGACCGATTTGAAGAAGGCGCCGCGGTCGGCGCGGTATTGTTCGGACGAGAGCCGCGCCACGGCTTCGTAGAGCCGGCCGTTGGCCCAGACGTTGTAGTGACCGAACATCCGATAATGCGCTGCGAGCGTGATCGACATATCAACAGCTCCGAACAACGGAGAATCTCAGGCCGCCTTCGCATGGCCAGAAAGCACCCAGTTGCGAAGCCACGATCCCACCGTGCAACCGGCCAGATACAGCGCGAACATGACGAGACCGAGATCGAGCCAATAACCGGCGCGGCCGGGAACGACGCGGGCAATTGCTGCGGCGACAAGGGCGGCCACCAGCACGGAAAGCCCCCGCGCCACGAGCTTCGACACGCCCTGTCCGCGTTGAACCACGGCGATCCAGCCCATCGCAAGACCCAGCAACAGCGATGCCAATAACCAGCCCCAGTGAAATGTCGCCAGATAGACCATCGCTATTCCTTCACCACGAATTCGATGCGGCGATTCTGCGCCTTGCCTTCGTCAGTATCGTTGGTCGAGACCGGCTGGGTGCTGCCATAACCTTGCGCCGTGAATCTGCCCGCGGGCAATCCGGCCTTGACCAGATAATCCATGACGGCCTGCGCACGCTTTTCGGAAAGTGCCTGGTTGGCGGCATTCTCGCCAGCGGTGTCGGTGTGCCCCGCAATCTCGATATTGACGGTCGGACAGCGTAGCGCGGTTTCGATCAGGCGATCGAGCAGGCCGGCGGAATCCGGATCAAGGGTGGAGCGCGCGGACTCAAACCGGATCGTCCCCTTCGCGAGCAGCTCCGAAAACAGCTGCTGGCACACGGTGGCATCCACCGGCGCGGCCGCGGGCTTGACCGAAATGTCCGGCTTGAACTGAAAGCCTTGTGGAAAATCCCTGACCAGATTGCTGCGGATCTGGCTTGGGGCCGCATCATAGAATGCATCGCCCGAAAGCTTCACCTCGCGGTCGGACACCACCAGCGTGCCCGTCGATAACCGCGACAACCCCCCCAATGCCAGCACCACCGCGGCGGCAAATCCGGATGGCGCCCCGAGGCTGGCCTTGAGATTGTCGACCACCTTTTCGCTGAAGAATTTGCGCCCCGCAGCCGCTACAATCGCCGCGTGGACATTATTGTCGGGCACATAGCCGGTCAGCGTCAACGTCACCGCGACCGGATCCTTGTAGGCCTGGAAGATATAAGGTGGTGCTTTGACCTCATTGGCGGCGACTGAAAAACCTTCGGGCAAGTTTTTCAGCGCGGCCGCGATCGCTTCCCGGCCACCGAGATCGCGCGCCATGCCGGAAAGGCTGACCTTGTTATCCGAAATCGTGATCTTGCCGTCCTTCAGTTTCCCGACCTGGTCGAGCAAGAGCAGCGCCGCATTGTCGAAACGCGGCGGCGCCCCCCGCGACAAATTCATCTGATCGAGCACCTCGACGCCGCCGAGAGCCGCACGGGCCGCCTCCAGCAATCTTCCTTTGCTCGACGGCAGCGGCGAGCTGCCGGACAATGTGACCCTGACGACGTCGCGCTCAGCCGACCAGACGAACGGCTTGGCTTCAGGGATGAGACGGGTTTCGTCGTTGACCAGCCGCACGCCGGGCACCGCTTCCACCGCGGCCAGCGCGCCGCGGCGGCCCTCTTCGGAAAAGGCATCCGCGGCAAAGGTGACGTCGCGGCCGGCGACCGCCACCCTGCTCTTGTCGAGCACGGTATCCTTAAGAGCGGCGGTAGAACGGGCGGCGAGGTCGGATTCCAGCGGGCCGGTATTCATCCACGCCGCGATGGCCCAAAAGATGACCAATGGAATAGTGCCCGGCCACCATTTGCTGCTCCACCTGAAAAATCCGTGCATTCGATGTCCTGCGGAGCCTCGTTTGGAAGTTCAGAAGTTCTCTTCAATTCGCGGCCAGTCCGTCAAGAGAGCTTCTGAACTAAAACCAAACTGGATTCATAGCTTTCCAGCGGCCTTCCGCGGCAGGCGGTGCAAACTTCGGATTCGGACCTGGTATCCGTTTTTTCCGAGATTCGTGAACCCGCGCGGCATCCCGGCAGCACCGAAAACACAGAGAAAACAAAGCCTTGCGAGACTGTCAAAGCGGAAATGGCCGGGATTGGTCGAGCGAGCGAGGGGGCTCGACTAACCGTTTCTTCAGGGGTCTGCCGCTAGCTTCGAAAACCCATCCAAACCAGCCGACCGGTCCTGATGAAGCAGTTACGCAACAATGTCATCCGCGCCGGGCTGGAAGCGCTTTACTTCACCGGTGCGCATCATCTGCTTCGTCCGATCTTCGCCGGCGCCGGCGCCATCTTCATGCTGCATCATGTCCGTCCGCGCCGCGACGGCGAATTCCGGCCCAATCGTCATCTCGAAGTGGCGCCGGAATTCCTGCGCGCGATGCTGGTGCATCTTCGCTCGCGCGACATCGACATCATCACCATGGACGAATCGCATCGGCGGCTGATCGAACGCGACTTTTCGCGGCGTTTTGCCTGCTTCACGTTTGACGACGGATATCGCGACAACAGGGATTTCGCGCTTCCGGTCATGCGTGAGTTCGATGCGCCGTTCACGGTGTATGTCGCCAGCGATTTCGCGCAAGGAAGCGGCCATTTATGGTGGATCGCGCTGGAGATGGCGATCGCCAGGGCTTCCTCGATCGAGGCCGAGATCGGCGGCGTTGCCACCCGCCTCGAAACCGCTACGCCGGCCGCCAAACAGGCTGCATTCTATCGCTTGCACGACTGGCTGCGGGGATTGCCGGGCGGCGATGATCTGGAGCGCGAAATCAATGCGTTGTGCGCGCGTCACGGCGTTGACGAAGCCGCGATCTGCCGCGAGGTCTGCCTGTCCTGGGATGAGCTAAAGCCGTTCGCGGACGATCCCCTGGTCAACATCGGCGCGCATTCCGTTACACATTGCAATCTTGCCAAGCAACCCGCCGAGATTGCGAGAGAGGAAATGGCCGTGAGCCGCCAGCGGATCGAAGGCGCCCTGCAACGTCCCGTCGGCCATCTCGCTTATCCCTATGGCGACAAATTCGCGGCCGGCCCGCGCGAATTCGCCCTCGCCCAGGCGGCCGGTTTCAAGACCGCGGTGACGACGCGGCCGGGCATGATCTTTCCCGAGAGCGCTGGTTATCTGACCGCGCTATCGCGGGTTTCGCTCAACGGCAATTATCAGGACAAACGTATCCTGCCGGTGCTGACCTCGGGCGCCGCGACCGCGATGTGGAACGGTTTCCGGCGCATCGACGCGGCGTAGCTGCGTTTGGCGCTTGCTCCGCCCTCATCCTGAGGAGCGCACTCTTGTGCGCGTCTCGAAGGATGGGCCGCCCTCTCCTTCGAGACGGCGCGGAGCCTGTCATCGGGCGCGCGTTCGCGCGACCCGTTGGCGCCTCCTCAGGATGAGGGCGGAGATAATTCCTCTTCCTTGACTCCCTTCATTCCCGCGCCCAGAACCATGGGCAAAAGCCAGGGAGGAACGCATGTTCAAGGATCTGTTTTCGCTTCATGGCCGCACAGCACTGGTAACGGGCGGATCGCGCGGCATCGGCAAGATGATCGCTGCGGGATTTCTCAACCAGGGCGCGGCCAGGGTCTATATCTCGGCGCGCAAGGCGGGTCCCTGCGAGGCGACCGCGAAAGAACTAACGGCCGAATATAACGGCGAATGCATCGCGCTGCCGATCGATATTTCCACCATGGCCGGCATCGAAATGCTGGCGGCCGAGATCAAGAAGGTCGAACCCAAGCTCGACATTCTCGTCAACAATGCGGGCGCGGCGTGGGGTGCGGATTTCGATGAATTCCCGGAAAGCGGCTGGGACAAGGTGGTGAATCTCAACCTCAAGACGCCGTTCTTTCTCACCAAGGCGTTGGCCGCGCCGCTACGCGCCGCCGCCACCGCCGCAAAACCCTCCAAGGTGATCAACATCGCCTCGATTGACGGTATCTTCGTCAATCCGCTGGAGACGTACTCTTACGCCGCCAGCAAATCAGGACTCATTCACCTGACGCGACGGATGGCGGCCAAACTGATCCACGACCAAATCGTGGTGTCGGCGATCGCACCGGGGCCGTTCAAGTCGGACATGAACAAGGCCGCGCGCGATAACGCCGACCAGGTGGCGAAGCGGGTACCGTCGGGGCGCATCGGAAGCGATGAGGACATGGCGGGAGCTGCGATCTATCTCGCCTCGCGCGCGGGAGATTACGTGGTCGGCGCTACCATCGCGGTCGACGGCGGCATTGTCTATGCGAACCCCGGCTTCGCGGGCGACGGGTGGGATTAGGCGAGGTGGCGAGGCTCTATCCGTTCCCTCCCCCCTTGTGGGGGAGAGAGCCGATCGTGCCGAGTGGCGAGGGCGCAGCTAAGCGCGAAGCCTCAGCTCTCGATCGTCACGTATTCGAAGTCACCAGGCCGATTTGACCCCGCCATTTGCGCATGACCGCATCAAAGACTCGACGCGAACTCGTCGAGGATCCGATCGAAGGCTTCAGCCTTCTCCCATTGCGTGGCGTGGCCGGCGCCCTCGATCACCTGAACCTGTCCGCGCCACAGCGTCGGTGCG
>DASQOU010000277.1:0-6816 GCA_035644295.1 Bradyrhizobium sp. | reverse complement strand
CGCCTCCCGTTGCGCGCCCGGCTCCGCCGCCACCGCCGCCTCCTGTTGCGCGCCCGGCTCCGCCGCCACCGCCGCCGCCTGCTGTTGCGCGCCCGGCTCCGCCGCCTCCACCGCCGCCTCCTGTTGCGCGTCCGGCTCCGCCGCCTCCGGCGGCAGCGAGGCCGTGCACGCTTCCAAACGGTCAACCTTGTCCTTCGCCGAGATGACGAGATGAAGAGGGTTAGAAGCGGACGAATTGGGAGCGCGCGCTCACTGAATGCTACAGAACAATACCGAGAACGCGCTTCCAAAAATAATTTGCCCGCTCGCGTGCAGCCTTAAGAAAGCGTTAATCGCGGAATGTATGATAGTTCGAACAACGGCCGTGTAAGGCGGCGTGGAGAAAATGTGATGGGCAAAATCGCTTCAGCTATTGTGGCAGTTACATTTCTTACGAGTCCGCTTCTGCTGCCGGTGCCTGCAAGCGCCGAGAACGGTCAAATCGCCGCCGGCGTAGTAGGCGGACTTATCGGCGGGGCGTTGCTCGGCGGCGCCCTGGCAGCACGGCCAGCTCCGCCTCCGCCGCCGGTTTATTATGCGCCGGAGCCGGTTTATGTCGAAGAGCCGGTCTGCCGTCTGGTTCGGGAGCGCTACTGGGATGGATATGGCTGGCAGTTTCGTCGAGTCCAGGTTTGCGATTGATCGCCGCACCGTTTCGGGCGTCGCGCCGTGAACTGACTCAAGTCAATCAACTAGAAGCGAATTGGGCGCCGCTCTTCCCCGCCCTAGACATGCGCAGCCATGGCGCGTGGCGACATCCGCCGCCAGTCTTCCGCCAGTCGCCGTTCCGCGCTCGCCTGCCAAAATCAGCCTTTTATATACAATTCCCTCCTCAAAAATATCCGATCACATCGGTGTGCCGTCCGGCCACCGGCTCGATGTCCGCCTTGGGTCATTCGCGTCGTTTTGATCGCGCGCCGATCACTTCCGGTCTTCCCCCGATAAGTGGACAATTTCCGAGCCGGTTAGCATTTCTCAAACGTGCAAACAGCACGCATCCGACTGCGCCAACTATCGCAACGTATTAGGCTGTCAGCCGATTGCGATGACGCGGTCACTGCGTTGCGATCCCGTCAGTCGCATTAGTATGACGGTCATGAGCAGCACGGCGACATAGACCAAAATCTGCATTTCTGTCGGCTGATCCGTGTAACCGATCAACGTGTGCATCGTCCGGCCGGCGATACTCGTCTCCGAAAGCAGCCATGCGCTATCCCAAACCGCGGTATCGAGCGGCGTGAGCCAATTGGCACGTTCGAGGAATGCCACGGCCTGCGCCGCCATGCCGGCCGCGAGCAAGGTGATCAGAACGGTCGTGGTAGCGAACAACGCCCGCGGCGGGATGCGCATCAGGCCAAAATAGGTGAGCAGGCAAACGGCAGCTCCCAGCGCCAGACCAATGAACCCGCCAATCGCGAGGCTGGCAGCCGACCCACCATCAGAGGCGACGACGCCATACAGGAACAGCGCGACCTCGCTGCCCTCGCGGAGAACAGCAACACCGACCACTACAGCCAGCGCAAGCAGCGACTTCGTTCCGTCCGCAACCGCCTGCCCGGCCGCGCGCATTTGTCCAGCTATTTCTCTGCCGTGATGCGCCATCCAGACGTTGTGCCATGTCAACATCGTCACGGCGACGCCCAAGATTGCCGCGTTGAACAGCTCCTGCCCCATGCCCTCAAATAGCCGGGACAGGGCACCGGTAAACGCAGCGACGACGCAGGCTGCGGCCGTGCCGGCCAGCACCCCGCCGCCAATCCAGCGATTGCGATGCGGAACCGAGCCGGTCACCGCGAGCACAATGCCGATAATCAATCCGGCTTCGAACACCTCGCGAAAAACAATGATGAGTGCGGCCAGCACCAGCGCCCGCCTACTGCACGGTCAGGGCGCCGCGCGCCTTTTCGTTGAAATCGTCGTAAAATTCGTAGCGACCGGGCTTCAGCGCCCGCACATTGATGACCCCCTCGCTGTTGGCGGCCACTACCTTTTCGACCCGCAGCGATTTGCTTTCAAACTCCATGGCTTTGGCGTCGAGGTTCTTGACTCGGAAAGTGACGGGGGTTTGTCGGCGGGCGCGCGCAACTCGCTCGGCTGGAATTGGCCCTTGGAATAGGTCACATGAAGCTCGGTCGCCTGTTGCGCTTGAGACGGAGACACGGCAAGCGTCGAGATCACGCAAATAGCAGCTAATGTCAGTTTTCTCATCGTCATATTTGCAGCAGACACATGTCAGCTTTTCCAATGTTGAGGAAGATCAAAATTCCCAAGCGAATTTGAGTCGGGCGCGATTGCGCTGAAACTCGGCCAGATTGAGCGAGACAGGATTGCCGACCTCGCGTCCCCAGACCTGGGTGTTCCAGGCAGCGGTCATAAACATTTTCGGCGTGAACGCGATATAGAGCGTTGGTCCCAGCATCACGGCATCGCCGCTGAAGGCCGACAAGCCTATGCTGTCGTAGTGCCGCAGATACCAGACCTCACCACCGACAACGATATTCGATGCGATCCGGAGCGACAGTGCCGCCGAGCCGCCAAACTTGGCTTCGCGTAACGTATCGCCCATCGCGGTCCGCGTCACCTCAGGTTCGTAAAGCAAGTTGAACCCCGCAAACAGGCGGTTTCTCATAAGTTCGAGATCGGCGTTGATGATGGTTTCGAGTTCGAAATTGCGCACGCGCTCGCCACTGGTCTCGTCAATCCGCCGCACCGTCGGCTCGACCGCCAGCGTTACTGCGAGTGGATTGCTCGAGGTGCGCTCGAGCGCAAGATAGCGGAATTCCGCGAAAGCTCCGCTCAATGCGAACTGGCTCCGGTCATCGAGATCGGTCACGCCGCCGATATTATGGGTCGCTCCGAGCGCGCCAAACTCAATCTGGATGAACTGGGACGGCGTAAATTCGAACTCATACTTGGTCTCGGTCGCAGCGTAGTGACCATCGCGCTTGCCGAACCGGCCGATGGTATCGATCGTGAATTCTTTTTCGCCCTCAAGGCCAATGCCGGAACCGGTAGTGAATCCAAAGATGTATTTGGTTTCAATATCCTTCCAGGAACTGGCATCTTGTGCTCGCGCACCACCGGCGCAACCAAACAAGACACAAGATATCATCAATCCCAGCGAGCGCCATTGCCCTGCCCGCCTCCGCATCGCCTTCATCCCCTTTGATAGGAATAACAGGCGTTAGCGGTTCGAAAGCCGGCAGGCAAAAAGAGGCCTTCTAAACTGGAGGAATTCTAAATTCTTGTGCGAATGTCCGAGTTGGGTCATTCGCGTCGTTTTGACTATCCGACGGTGACTTCCGGTCCACCCCGATAAGCGGACATCCTCAGTGTCCGTCGGCATGTCTCAAGGGTGCCAATGGCGGAGCTGATCGTGCAAGCCGAAACCGCGCGGTGCGTCCGTCAGAACGCAGGCCTGATGGGGAGTACCGCGAGAGCCTTCCATCCGATGGGAGCACCCGCTTTCTCCGCCGCCGCATCGGAACCAAGTTCAGCATCCCAGCTCGTGCCCAGGAACCGCTTCCCGGTCACGTGATCGGCCGCGGGCGAGACGAGCCATAGCAGCGGCGGGAGCATCACTTGGGGTTGCAGCAACGCATCGCGGGCAAAGGGAGCCTCTGCCGGTATCATCGGCGTGTTGACCGCACCACCCGGTATGATCACGTTGACCGTCACGCCGGTGCCTTCGAGATCGGCGGCCATGACAGAACTCAACGCCTCCGCCGAGGCTTTGCTCGGCCCATACGGCGTCGATCCACCGTGCAACATGGTCCCGAGACTGGTCGTGATGTTGATGATGCGACCCCACTTCCGATCAATCATCGGCTTGACCACCGCGCGACTGAGAAGAAAGATCGCGTTTGCGTTTACCGCGATTGCCCGGGACCATTGGCCTGGCGTCACTTCGTAGAACTTGGGCGGATGAGCGTGATAATCCGGCCTCACCTGTCCCTGCCCGATACCGGCGTTGTTGATGAGGATATCGATCCGGCCGAACCGCTGCTCCACTTCTGCAGCCAGTTTTGCGGCGTCGAAATCGGTCAAGTCCGCGACGAACCCCTCGAGCTTCGGTCCGGCGCCGACTTGTTCCCTGAGAGCGCAGAGACCGTTCGCGTCGCGATCGACGGCAGCGACACTGAAGCCTCGTTCGAGCAACCCGATGCCCATCGCTCGACCAAGGCCCTGCGCCGCTCCGGTGATGAGAACGGTGCGATTTGAATCCGTCATTTCCTTCTCCTAACCAACGCTTGTTTCAAGAGGCCGTGGGTTGGTCACGCGTAAATGTCCGGTGGTTGCCCGCATCAAAGGTGCCAGGCGCGGACTCGCGCCTCTTTCGAATTCGGGGGATCAGGATTCAAATCTCTTCATCGTGCTACCAGACGAGAGAGTCGCACCGGCGCACAGCCGCCTACTCCGCGGCGCGCAATGGGGTCGACGGCGGGTGCAACGCCGCATCCAGTTGTCTGACATAGACCTCCTGCCAGGGGTTTTTGTCGTCGCTGACGAAGTACCCGCTGCGCGCTCCACGAAACACCTCGGCGTCCTCGACCCCGGGCGGCAAGATGTTCTTGTCGCGTAACGCACGGGCCGCCATCAGCAGGCGCCGGCGGGTGCGTGTGATCATTTGATCCGATGGCGCGAGATGCTCGAACGCGTGGTCGGTGATGGGCCCCATGCTCTCGGTGATGGCCTGATCCTGCAGGTGGATGCCGTCGATCCCGCTGTAGATCGCGTTGCTGCGCTGGGCAGCGCGGTCGATCCCCCAGTCGTTGCTCGGGTTCGCGGCGAGCCGCCAACGGCCGAGCCAGTCTGTCGTGTTCGGCAGGAACTTGTTGCCGCGCCCGGTGCCGCCGATCGGCGTGCCGTCCTTGAAGGCAGGCTGCGGCTGCGTCAGCGCCGATACGCCGCGCTTCCAGCGCAGGAAGCAGAACATGGTGTGGCCGTCGTCGAGCGGCACCCAGGCGCGCGCATGCACGTGACTGCCGAACTCGCCGTTGGGTGCCTGGCTCCAGAACGGAAACAGGAAGTTCGCGAAGCGCCAGTAGGTGCTATCCGCACCCGCCGCGCGGTAGCCCGCGTACTGCGTGCCCCAGGCGGTATCGGCGATATGGTACTCGGGCGCACGGTTGGTGATCGTGTGGTAGACCGGATCATCCTCGGGCACGTCGTCCGGGTCGACGTGGCCGGCGTGCAGGAAACCGAAATGCGAGGTATCGATCTCACCCTCGAGCGCCTGAAGATAATTGCATTCGCGCTGGATGAAGGTGACAGCGATTTCGTCATCGGGAACGTCAAGGATCTCAAATGCCGGCAGTGGCGGCGCCTTGGCGCTCGATCCCATATAGACCCAGATGACCCCGGCTCGCTCAACGGCCGGGTAGGCCTTCGCCTTCACCTTGTGCTTGAAATCCTGGTGCGGCGGCACGCTCGCCATGTCGATGCAGTTGCCGGCGACGTCGTATTTCCAGCCATGATAGATGCAGCGGATCCCGCCTTCCTCGTTGCGTCCCAGGAACAGCGAGGCGCAGCGATGCGGGCAGCGATGGTCCATCACGCCGACCCTGCCTGCGCTGTCGCGAAACGCGATCAGCTTCTCGCAAAGCAGCATCAGCCGGATCGGCGCCCCGTCGCGCTCTAGTTCCGATGACTGCACGGCTGGAATCCAGTACTGCCGCATCAGCTCGCCCATCACCGTTCCTGGGCCGGCTTGCGTGAGTTCCCCGCCTTCTGTCGCGGTCGTCATCGTACCCTCCCTGTGCGGCCGTAAGCGGGTCAACGGACGCCATATTACCACGGACTGCGGCCGCGTGGTGCCTCCGGAACCGGACATCGATCGAGGCCGCGCCCTTCAGTCGGCCCTGAGGTTGGCCGCCCGGACCACCTTGCCCCACTTCTCGGTTTCCGCGGCGATATGCCTTCCGAAGTCGGACGGCGAACCGGCAAACACCGTGGCGCCGAGGTCGGCAAGCCGCGCCTTCAGCTTTGCATCGGCGAGGCCGGCATTGATCTCCCGGTTGAGCCTGTCGACGATCTCGACGGGCGTTGTTCTGGGCGCGCAAATGCCGAACCAGCCGCTCGCCTGGTAGCCAGGCACAAACTCGCCCACGGTCGGGAGGTCGGGCAACGCTTCCGATCGGGCGGCGGTGGTTACCGCCAGCGCGCGCAGCTTGCCGCCTTTGACGTAGTCGATCGACGAAGACAGCGGACTGAACATCACCTGCACCTGTCCGGCGAGCAGATCCGTCAATGCGGGCGGCGAACCACGATAGGGAATGTGCACCATGTCGACGCCGGCCATGATCTTGAACAGCTCGCCGGCCATATGCGGCCCGGTTCCGTTGCCGGGCGACGCCATATTGAGTTGGCCGGGATTGGCGTTGGCGTCGGCGATGAATTCGGGGACCGACTTGGCCGGAAACGATGGATGCACCTCCATGCCGTAATTCTCGTGGCTGATGCTCCCGACCGGCGCGACGTCGCGGATAAAATTGTATTTGAGCTTTTCATACAGCGTCGCGTTGACCGCGTTCTGGAGGCCCGCCTGGAGCAGCGTGTACCCGTCGGCGGACGCATCCACCACGGCCTCGGTGGCAATGTTGCCGCCGGCACCGGGCCGGTTCTCAATGATGAACTGCTGGCCGAAGCGTTCGGACAGCCATTGCGCCATCAGGCGCGCTGCGATGTCGGGCGCGCCGCCAGCGGCGAACCCGACGAAAATGCGCACCGGCCGCGCCGGATAGGCTTGCGCGCAAGCCATGCGCGAAATGGCTGGAA
>DASQOU010000276.1:0-4026 GCA_035644295.1 Bradyrhizobium sp. | reverse complement strand
CGAAGGAAACCGTTAAAACCATTGCGTGCGGGAATGCCGGGTGATTCCGGTGTACTCGTTGTTACTCGTGTGCGTTCTACCACTACCAAGTGCACACGAGACCGCGGGTGCAACGGGCATCCGGCGTTCCCCACGCCCTCTGAGGGCGAGAGATCTATCAACGGCTCGGGCGCTTTGCGCGGCGAGGTCGCGAACGTGTATCTGGAATTAGGATGTCGACACTCGTCATGCCCGGGCTTGACCCGGGCATCCATCAATCTTCGCAAGACCATTTTTCGAAGAAGATGGATTGCCGGGTCGAGCCCGGCAATGACGGAATGAGTTGACGGCTGCTGTTTGAAATTTGAATCGGAAATTAGAGCGCGCAGAATATCGCGATCACATCACTCCGCGGGCGCTTCGTCGGGCGTGCTGTTGCGGTTGGCCAAGAACCCCAATGCCAATCCACCTACCGCCAAAATCGGGATCAGCTTCTTGATGCCGATGGCGCGGATCACCTGGATGCCGGCCGCAACCAGCATCGGATCGGCCAGTGCGGTTTGCACGGCGGATTTGGCGTTCTCCTCGACGCGGGCCTTCACCCTATTCTTGCGCACCATGTAACAGCCGGCTGCGATCAGCGTGACCACAAAGAAGATGCCGGCCCCGGTCAGGCAGGCTTCGACCGGGCCATATTTCTGCAGCACGAACACAAAGGCCGCGGCGCAAAGAAACGATGTGGTGACGAACAAGGCCAAGGCCACCGCGGCCGCCAGCGATGTCAGCCGCAGCGCCGTGCCGGTCTGGTCCTTGAAGTCATCGATCATTCGCGCAAACATGGGACGCCTCGATTCAAAATAGCATCATCAAACGAACTGGCGGCGCATCGCGCGCCGCCAGTCGCAATCGCGGCGGTCGCGAACGAGACGCCTGTTGTCATCCTGCCTTTACCTCCGCCACGTCGCGCCGATCAGGAAGCCAAGGCCGAGCGCGATCCCGACGGTCGCAAGCGGGCGCTGCGTAATGACATCCTCCAGGGATTCCTCGATCGACAAGGCGGCGTCCTGGGCGGCGTCCATCATGGCGCTGCCGCGCTCCGACATATCGTCAACCGCCGAGTCGACATTCGCACGGGCTTCCTTATAGCCGCGGCGCGCCTGCTTCTTGGCGGTGCCGGCGAACGAATTGAGCACGTCGGTGATCTGGTCGGTCAGGGCGGAGATATCGTTTTTCACGGCTGTTACATCCTTCTCGAGGCGTTCATAGGTCGCTTTGTCCGTCATATTTCGCATTCCGGCTTCGCCGTTCGTACTCGACATCAAAAGCTCCCAGATACTGAAATGAGGTACGGAACAAACGCTTCGCTTCGCGGGAAGTTCCGCCAACCGAACCCAATCAGTCCGGCGGCAGCTGCGGCGAATCGACCGGCATAAGATGATCTTTCAGCACGAGGGCGACGATCAAAAGCGGCGACGACAGGAAGCCGCCCATCGGTCCCCACAGCCAGGTCCAGAACGCCAGCGCTAGGAACACCGCGAGCGCGTTGAGCTCGAGCCGGCGGCCGATGATGGTAGGAGTAATGAAATGGCCTTCGAGGAAGATAATCCCGACGAAAGCGAGTGGCGCGATCAGGCCGGCGCCGATGGTGGAGAATGCGATTACGCCCACCACCGTCAGGATCGCGAACATGGCCACCGGGCCGATGATCGGAAAGTAGTTCAAGGTCGCGGCCAGCGCACCCAGCCCGGCCGGGTTCGGCATGCCCGTGACCGCGCAGATGATGCCGGTCGCCGCACCGACGCCAAGATTGATCATGGTCACGGTGATCAGATAGCCGGCGAGATGCCCCTCGATTTCGTTGAGAATCCGCAAGGTGCGCAGCCGGGTGGCATGATCGGCAAACGTCAGGATCAGTGCCCGGCGCAGATCTCTCCAGCTGGCAATGAAAAGCACCAGGATCGCAAAGAACAACAGGAACTCGCTGAAGGTCGGCGACAGGAATTCGATGGCGGGCTGGACCCAGTCGAATTTCGGCATCTGAAGCGAGGAGAGTCCGTCGGATCCGCCGAGCATGGTCTGAAGCTGGTGCCACAGCGCCAGCGGCCGGTCGAACACGTGCAGCTTATCCTTCAGCAGCGATCCCAATTCCGGCAGGCGGTTGCTCCATTCCATCAACGGCGAGGAGATCAGGCCGACGATAAAGGCGCCGGCGGCGCCCACCGCCGTCACGATCAAAACCGCCGACACCGAGCGGGGAATGTGATGCCGCTCGAGAAATCCGGCAGCCGGCGACAGCATTGTGCCGACCACGAATGCCATCACGACCGGCAGAAAGAACGCCTTCGCGGCGTAGAGAACGGCGACGACACAGATGACGAGGAGTGCGACCAGCGCGAAGGCAACGACCTCGGCACGGCGAATGACCGGCGGCTGCTCGCTCCTACTGTCGGGCAATGGCGTACCGCTCGCCTCATTGGGCCCACGTTCATTAGGCCCACGTTCATTGGGAAGGACACGCAACTGGCTCTCTCCCCGCGCGACGGCGAATCTGGCTGGAGTCGCGATGGCACGCTGCCGGACTCAAGTTCGCTCCAACCCGCGTCTGTCATGAAAGTTCCATCGCGGAGACGTGAGCGAAGCCTTCTTGACAGCATCAGGTCTATTTCACCGGCGACGGAACTGGTGAGCCTTGGTGACGTTTATTGTGCAGAGCATCAGCGTGATGCGCATCATCGGGGCGGCACATGACACAGAACCTCACAGGCAATTGCAGGCAATCGCCGCGCGCGACCAGCGCGCTGATCTTGGCCGGGGCGTTGCTGCTGGCGCCCGCCCTTCTCTCAAGTGCGGCGAGCGCGCAGGTTCTCGGCTACGCCGCCGCGTCGCAAGGTTCATTTCCGTCTGACAGCATCATGGTCGCGCCGGCCCAGCCGGCGCTGAGCGATGAAGGCGATGGCTCCGGCGTGGTCCCGGAGCGGCTGCGGCGCGCGGTGATCGCGTTCGACACCCGCGAAGCGCCCGGCACCGTCATCATCGATACCGCCAACACCGCGCTCTATTACGTGCTCGGCCAGGGCCGCGCCGTTCGTTACGGCGTCGGCGTCGGCCGCGAGGGCTTTACCTGGTCCGGCGTGCAGACCATCAGCCGCAAGGCGGAATGGCCGGATTGGCATCCGCCGGCGGAAATGATCGCGCGCCAGCCCTATCTGCCGCGCTTCATGGCGGGCGGTCCCGGCAATCCGCTGGGCGCGCGCGCGATGTATCTCGGCTCCAGCGCCTATCGTATTCACGGCACCAACGATCCCTCGACCATCGGCAAGTTTGTTTCCTCGGGCTGCATCCGCCTGACCAATGAAGACGTCGCCGACCTGTTCAGCCGCGTCGATGTCGGCACCAGGGTGGTGGTGCTGCCGAAGAATTCGCCGCGCCTCGAAGCCGGGGGGCTGGAAGCACGGGCGATCCCGGTTCGTCCGGCGTCGGCGCGATCCGTGACGACGACGTCGTCCTCGGGCCGCCAGGCGATGAACCTTTCGATGTCGTCGCTGTATTGAGCGTGAACCTGCCGGAGCCGAACATGAAGCGCAGATCAGGCAGCAGATCAGGCACTTGGGTGGCTTTGGGCGTGGCGGCGTCGTTGTGCGCGGTGATCCTCCCGGCGTATGCCGAAGACTTTCTCTCCGCGCTGTTCGGCGCGTTCGGAGGCGGCCGCCCGCATGCTCCTTTCATGCCGTTTGGCCGCGAGGGCGGCCCGATCGGTCCACAAGGCGATGGACCTGCACGCGCCGGCTATTCCGGCGGTGGGCTGGCCTATTGCGTGCGGACCTGCGACGGCCGCTATTTCCCGATATCGGGACCCGACCGTCAGAGCCGGGCGGCATCCTGCAACAGTTTTTGCCCCGCCAGCGATACCAAGATCGTTTACGGCAGCAACATCGACAATGCGGCAACGGAGACCGGAAAGCCGTATTCCGAACTGCCGAACGCGTTCCGCTACCGCAATGAGATCGTCGCGGGGTGCACCTGCAACGGCAAGGACCAGGTCGGTCT
>DASQOU010000275.1:0-2504 GCA_035644295.1 Bradyrhizobium sp. | reverse complement strand
GCGATGTGGTGGATCTATTTCCACAAGGGGGCCGAGGCGGGGTCCGAACAGATTTCAAAATCCAGCGAACCGGGGCGACTGGCAAGGCTGGCCTACACCTACCTGCATATGCCGATCGTGGCCGGCATCATCGTCTCGGCGGTGGCCGATGAACTCGTGCTGAAGCATCCCGACGGTCATTCCGACCTGAGGACGGTACTCAGCGCGATCGGCGGACCCTTGCTGTTTCTGGTCGGAACCATCCTCTTCAAGCACGTCATTCGGGGCTGGCTTCAACTATCCCATATCGCCGGCATCGTCGCGCTCGGTGGGCTGGCCTGGTTCGCAAGCGGGCTATCGCCATTGATGCTGTCGATCCTGACCACCGCCATCATGATCGTCGTCGCGGTCTGGGAATCGATCTCGCTGAAATCGGGCCCGGTCGAGTCCCAGCTTGAAGAGTCTCCGTCCGGGGCCACCAGCGCATGAACCGAATACATGCCGGCGGCATCGGTCCAGGAGTGGCGCGGCGTCCAGCCCGAGCCGCGCGCCAGCGCGCTTCGATGATGTCAGCAGATGCCACTGGCGGAATCGATGTGACCGTGGTTGTCTTTCGAACGTTGGTCGAACGGCTAGCCAATCGAAGCCAACAGCCTCAATCGCGGTTGGTATTGGTCCTGCATCCGACCTGGTGATACAGTCTGAAAAAGGGAATTGTTGCGCACGCCGGTAGGCATGCCGGAGCGTGCAACAGGCGCAAACGGGCACGCCAAATTCTGGGAAGGATAGCATGGGAGGGCTGTCGGTTCATGGCCATGTCGGTCGCTGCCGCAACGTATTTGCATCGTCTGATGGCGGTGCTGTTCGCCATGGCGCTGACAACATCGTTTGCGGCGGCCGAAGACCCGATGAAGGGGACCGATTACGTCCGTGTCGTCGGCGGTCAGATGCACCAGCTCCAGGTGGTGAAGGTCGAGGCCCATGCGTTCCGCGTTCAGAGATCGGCGATCGGTCAGATAGCGTTCAATGAAGACGCCAGCACGGTCGTTCTGACGCCGTTCTCCGGTCGGGTTATTCGTCTGATCGCCAAGGTCGGCGATCAGGTCAGGAGCGGCGATCCGCTGCTGGAAATCGACAGCCCGGAGCAAGTGCCACCGCAGAACGATTTCATCGCCGCTCAGACTGCCAGAAACAAAGCGCACTCCCAGCTCAACCTGGCACGGATCGTCGAGAAGCGCGCCCGCGATCTCTACGAAGGCAAGGCTGCCCCGTTCAAGGATTTGCAGCAGGCTGAGGCGCAACTCGCCGCCGCCGAGAACGACATGCGATCGACCGACACGGCGTTCGAAGCCGTCCGCATCCGCCTGCGGATCCTTGGCCGCACCGATGAAGAAATTTCGAAGCTCGAGCAGCACGGCGCGCTCAGCCGCGTCACCCGGATTACCGCCCCGATCGACGGCACCATCATCGCGCGCAAGGTTGGGCCGGGACAATATGTCAGGGCCGATTCCGGCGATGCCCTGTATACGATCGCCGACCTGTCGACGATGTGGTTGAAGGCCCAGGTCTTCGAGCAGGATATTGCGTTTATGCGCATCGGCCAGGAGATCGAGGTCAGGGTTTCCGCTGCGCCAAACCGAATCTTCAAGGCGCGCATCAGCACCATCGGCGCGGCCTCAGACCTGACGACGCGCCGTGTTGTCGTCCGCTCGGAGATTGGCAATCCGGATGGTGCACTCAAGTCCGAGATGTTCGCGAGCTTCAAGATCGCGACCGAAGAGGCATCAACCACCGCGGCGGTGCCGACCGAGGCGGTAATTCGCGAGGGCGACCTTGCGACCGTGTGGGTTGAGGCTGAGCCCATGCTGTTCAAACGCCGCGTGGTTGACACCGGGATCCAGCAAGACGGTTTGGTGCAGATTCGCAGCGGCCTCGATTTCGGTGAGTTGGTCGTCGCGCGAGGTGCGATTTTCGTCGATAACGAGTGGCGTCAATGATTCGGTGCGCCGGAGCTATTCATGCTGCGTAGTCTCATTGCGTTTTGCCTCTCTCGGCGGCTGCTGGTGTTGGTAGCGTTCGCGGCCTTTCTCGGTCTTGGCTTTGCTGCTTTCGCGACGCTGAACATCGAGGCCTATCCCGACCCGGCGCCGCCGATCATCGAGATCATCGCCCAGCAACCGGGCCAGTCCCCCGAGGAGGTCGAGCGTTACATTACGATTCCGATCGAGGTCGCGGTCGCCAGCACGCCCGGTCTGAAGTTCATCCGCTCGAACACCGTATATGGGCTCGGTTTCATCCGCTTGCAGTTCGAATACGGCCGCGACTATCATTTTGTGCGTCAGCAGACCCTCAACCGGCTGAAGGACGCGGTGCTGCCAGCCGGCGTCCTGCCGGTTATCTCGCCCGCCGGGGGCATCAGCGAGATCTTTCGCTACGAGCTGACGGGGCCGCCAGGCATGGACGTCATGCGGCTCAAGGCGCTGCAGGACTGGGTGGTCGAACGCAAGTTGCGCATCGTGCCCGGT
>DASQOU010000274.1:0-17628 GCA_035644295.1 Bradyrhizobium sp. | reverse complement strand
GCCGCTGTCGATGGCGGAAATCCAGGCCGACAAGGACCAGCTGCGCGCGGAGTTCGCGATGTCGGCGCGGCGGCTGGAGATGAACGTCGACCAGCTCAAGCACAAGACCACCAGCCAGCTCGCCGAACTCGGCAAGAAATCCGACGCGATCAATCGCATGAAGCTCGAGCTCGGCGAGAAGAACGCCACGATCTTTTCGCTGGAAGCGCGCGAGAAGGCGATGAAGGAACAGCTGCGCGCCACCGAAGAAGAATTCGCCGCCAGGACCGAATCGCTACGTCAGGCGGAAAAGGCCCTGAGCGACAAACAGAACGAGCTTGCGAAAATCAACACCGAGTTGTCGGACCGTTCGATGATGGCGGAAAGCCGTCAGGTCGAGCTGGTCGCGGTACGAACCCAGATCGAGGCGCTGAAAGGCCGCGTCGGTGATGCCGAGAAGGAATTCGCCACCACGCAAGCGCGGCTCGAACAAGAGCGCGGCCAATCCGAAGCCGCGACGCGCGAACTCAACGATGCACGCAGCCGGGTCGAGAACCTGAGCCAGCGGGTTACCGATCTCGATCGCCAGCTGATCGTCCAGGTCAAGGAAGCCGAGTTGCTCGGCAACCGCGTCAACGACCTCGAAGCCCGCCTTGCAACACAGGGAAAGCTGCTCGCCGAGCGCGACTACGAGAACAATCAGCTGCGCCAGGCGAAAGAAGCCGCTGAGCGCAGCAACAAGGAATTGCGCGACGAGATCAATCTCACCAACAGCGGCACATGGCCGGCGCTGGAGAGGCTGAAGTCGGAGAAGGCCGCAGCCGAGGAACAGCTTCGGGTTGCGCGCGACGAACGCGCCAAGCTGCAGCGCGACATCAACGCGATCCAGCAGCAGGCGGAAAGCTCCTGGGCGACCGAGCGCATGGAGAATGCACTGCTGCGGGAGCGTATCAACGATATCGCCGCCGAAGTCGCCAAACTGGCGATGCAGCTCGAAGGACCGAATTCGCCGATCGAGGCCATGCTTGCGGCGGAGCCAGCGGTCGCGGCGAAACCATCCAATGGTGCTACGGGCAGCGGCGCCCCCGCCCATGGCAGCGCTTCCGAGGGTGGTGGCGGAACGCTGGCCGAGCGGATCCGCGCGCTGCAGTCCCACGCCTCCCGCGCCCGCCAGCAGGGCGCATGATATTGCTCCGCGCGGTTTGATGGGGGTTGGCGCCTGGTGGCGCGAATGAGCCACGAGCGGAGATTTTTGATTTGGGACCGGACTACCCAAATCACATTGATCCGCCTCGACAAATTGACGTTTTGCGCCAAATCCGGCCCGTCATGGGGACGGCTATTGGATTGCCCTGGGCTGTCCTGATCGACATCCCGAGTGGCCAAATGTTGCCCAAATGGGACTAGGTTCATTTTTAGACATTACTGGGGGAACCACCGGGCGGCCTCGGCGTTTCAGCCATCTTGGGACCCACGGGAAAAGTAACATGGTTGGTCGAAACTATTTCAAGCGTCAGGCGGCAATCCTTATCAAATTTGCTCAGTCAACGTCGGACCCTCGGACGGTAGCCGCCCTGATCGAGAAGGCGGACGAACTTAGTTCACAAGGGGACGAAGCAGCAATTCCGTCCCCCGACCTCAGCCCAAAGGCGCCGGATATTGAACCGGAAAGCCGCGCTTAGAGTGGCCTTTGCGCCCCCTCCCGCACTTCTGTTCTCCGAATATCGCTCGAGCCCGCGCTGTTGCCTCCACCCGCAACAGCCCTCGATTGCGCGTCCAGACCGGCTGGCAGCTTGACACCGATAGCCCGCACTTCGTAAATCGCCGGCGCCGGCACCTTCTCTTGCCGATCCGACGCCGGCTTTAAGGCCTTCGATCGTTTGATGAAAATCCCGGGCGCATAGCTCAGCGGGAGAGCGTTCCCTTCACACGGGAGAGGTCCAAGGTTCGATCCCTTGTGCGCCCACCAGGATTTTCAATGAAACCAAATGCATTTCAGGTCGGCACACGGCGGCGCGGAACGCCGGTTATGTGGTTGGCGAGGCACTTGGACCGGCTCTGCGAAGGAAGTCATGGAAGGCCATGACAGGCAGCGCATCACGGGGATGTCGGATATGTGGGTGAAAGACAGGCCGCACAGGTTACTGCGGTTTGTACTTATCTATTTCCTCATCGGCGCCGACGGAACGCCGCCCTAAATTCATCGCTTGGACGTCCAGTCGCTTTTCTCGAAGCTGCGCATGGAATTTTTCCCGCGCGGCGGCTCGGCGGCGGCGCGACATCCATGCTCGCAGTCCGTATCCGCACGCAAAACTAATAACCAGCGGAAGCAAAACTAAGATCAACTCAAACATGATACGCTAATCCAGCGGCACTTATCGACCCAAGTACTGGCCGAAGTGCAGCGCCGACCAAAAATCAAGCGCTCCCGACTTTGTCTTGTGCCGCCGCTGCCTTGACGATAATTCCGAACTGCCCCTTTTTATTGAAACGGCGGGGAACAGGGTGAGCCGGCTCGGATTCGCAAACAAGGATACCCGGCAAACCTTTCTTGAAATGCGATCCATGTCTCAAGAGGATCGCTGACAATCGCGGCGGTAATCCCAACCGGATTGCGGAGCAAGTCTGGCACGGCCTTTCCAAGCATGTCGCCAACCTCCGTGGTTTCAGCGAGACAATCGGAGCGGGCAGGCGGCAAAACAACGCTGGTATGGCTGCGGCGCGGTACCATCGAGCTGCCAGTACTCGTGCCCCTACACCCAAAACCTATACCCGCGGCGTTCATCCCTTAATCACAATTTTGGCATGACAAGACTAGCTGCGGCAGTTTGACTCTTGAGCCGCTAGCAGCGACCGACCTGCGTACTCGCCATGCGAATCGCCGGCGCGCCTGATCCGCGATCATCGGGCTTAAATTGAGAAGCTGCCCTCGGGTGATAACCGCAAGGTAACAGTCGGCGGAATGACAATCATCGGCTTCCGCCCCTCCCTGGTGGCCTGAGCGCTATTTGAGCGGGGCAGGCGCAGTTGAGTAGCGGCCTTCACTCGCTCTAAGCCGGTGGACAGAGCAGGCAAAATACATTTTAAATTTATGTTTGCGGGGGCAATTGGGCAGGCAATGGCGGAATACCGGGCGTGCATTATCGGAACAGACGGGCGTTTTCTAAGGGCAGTGGAACTGGTCTGTCCAAACGAGGACACGGCAAAAGAATACGCCCGGCAACTCGTTGACAGTCACGACGTCGAACTTTGGCAAGGCGACCGCAAGATCGAATCATTCAAGCACACACACGAATAAGACCGAACCAAAAATCTGGTTCTGCGTTGGCTGGTATGGCCAAGTTTTTCCTAGTCCTTTTAGCCGTTGCGCTAGCCACGTTGATCGGGGCATTCGTCTTTGCCGCCTTCACGTTGTAGGCCGGCTCGACGCCGCAATGCTATGATCCTTGCCGACGTGGCGCTACGTTGCACGCGGAACGGCATTCACAAGCTGGGACACCGCGGTGACAAGCTGCGCCGTCGCGAATGGCTTGGTCAGAAGGACGCTGTTGGGAACGCCCTGCGAGGCCCACTGGTCGGCATGAGCACCGGTCATGTAGACGATCGGAAACCCCGGGTCGATTTCTCTGGCCTGCCGCCCGACTTCCCAACCATCCATCCGACCGCGAAGACCGATGTCGGTCACGAGTGCGAGGTATCTGGCTTGGCCGCTCTGCAGCAGGGTCACTGCCTCTTCGCCCGATGCTGCAATGGCCGGTTCAAAACCGGCATCGCCAAGGGCATCTTCAACCAGGCCCTGAACGGTCTGGTCGTCTTCAATAACCAAAACGAGAAGCGGTTCTGCCAAGGCAGGAAACTCCCCTACTGCCAGCCCGAATTCATCACGCGGGAGATCGGGATTAGTTCCGCGCGTTATGTGCAAAAGTGTACCGAGCGGATTCCGTACAACACAATATCCGCTTGGAGCCGGCGAGTTCGGCTGCCTACAAACCCTAGTCCGCTGGCGGTTTCTGCTGTTTCGCCAGTGTCTTATCGACCAGCCATACGACGGAATTCTTTGCGGCCGCCCGCGTCGGGGCGTCGCCGGATTTGATGGTCTTGTCGTCCAGCCGGACGCTCCACTTCCAGGAATGCGGTCCGACGCCCTGGACGATGGTGTAGATCTTGCCGCGATATTCCATATGGAACCAACGGCAGGGAACCCGGATGGTTCTTGGCGAAATTTCCTGAACGGGATGGAACCCGGCAGTTGAGCGCCGGACTCTTATGTTGCTTATCGAACATAAAGGGAATCTAGTTCCCTGATCACCGCTGCGTCTTGGCATCGATCGGTGACTGGGAGTGTCGTGCTCCCGCCTCATCCTTGGGTGAGTACCATGTCAACACCTCAGCTTAGATTCGCAGAGCATCACACCCTCTATACAGTCACGCAACTTGTTCAATTGCGCCGCCAAATGCTCCAATACGCGCGCTTGCTCCCGCGCGGCCCCGAGCGCAACGAACGTCGGCAGATCGCGGCTTCGCTGCGTAATCTCTTCAGGGACAAGAAAAGGCTTGACCAACATACCGTAGAGGGTTCGCCGTAAGACCGCCTCGTTGGCGGCCTCTTGCTTCGAGCAGCTATCGGACGGACTGCCTTTGGCGGGCTCCGGGGAGCGGTGCCCGTAGTTCTCCGGCCGTGAACAAAGTTCCGGCTGTGTCTTTTCAACGCCAAGCTTCCACTATACCCAGTGCACCACCAGCGTTCCAAAGTCGGATGTCGGACCGACAAGGCATGGGGTCGGGCTAGCGTTGCACCTGTCGGTAACGACCTTACGTGACCGGCCCCCCGGCTCACCCCGTCCCCAACGCAGGCGGGGTGAGTTTTGCTTGGTGCGCACATTCAGCGCGGCCCCTGCCATGAAACATCTGACAGAGATGGCGGGCGCTTTCGCGAGAGCCTGATCGAAAAACCAGCCGGCATTCTTCCGCTGAAGATTCACTAGCGGCGTTCCAAAGGACGGCATCGCTTCCGCTCGTCTATGGTCCAAAGGACGGCAACGCTTCCGGCCAAGTGCACGCCTTGCATCGATCGCTGCCTGCACGCAGGCGATAACGGCGCAGAAAGCACTTCAGCAAACGATTTCTTTACCCTTCGGTGCCGTGGCCGATGCGTCACTTCTTAACCCTTAAAATCTAATCTGACGGAGTAGATTACCTCCAGTTGCATGGGCGCTGCCGTCATGTTTGGGCCGAAGAGACAGGTGAAAAGCGGAAGAGGCGCAGGTGGTTCGACCCACCTTCTCGCCACCTGGGGAATTGCGGGGTTCATCGGCGCCGCCTGCGCTGTGCTGATCGGAATGGAAGCCTCGCACATTCTCCATCAGCGTTCCGCCGCATTGGCCGAAAGCCGGAAAGAAACGGCCAACCTCACCAGTTCCCTGGTTCAGCATGCCGAGCTGACCTTTCGAACCGCCGACGCCCTTTTGATCGGCATCGTGGAAAGGCTTGAGCACGAACCTCTCGGTCCGGAGGCGCGCCGGCGGTTGAGAGCCTGGTTCGTTCAGGAAATTCAGCATTCATCCCAGTTCGTGAATTTTTCAGTGGTCGATGCCGATGGCGCGATGATCGTCAGTTCGACCGGCGACAATTTGGGGCAATTCACGGACCGCGAATACTTTACCTACCACCGCACCCATGACGAGGATGCGATTCACATTGGCGCCCCCATACGAGGCCGCGCGGTGGACGGATGGCTGATTCCGGTGTCGCGCCGGTTTAATCGCGCCGACGGTTCTTTCGGTGGCGTCGCCGTCGCTGCGGTCGATCCGAATTATTTTCAGGATATCTACGATCGGCTCGATCTTGGACGCAGTACCGTGGTGCTCCTCGCCGCGCTGAACGGGAACCTGTTGGTGCGACGGCCGTTCGCCGAGGCGAATGTCGGCCGCGACATGTCGCAGACCCAATTATTTGGACAATTGCAGCACTCGGCCAAGGCAAGCCACGAAATCGTTTCAATAACCGATGGAATAAGGCGCCTCAACAGCTACGAACAGGGCCATACCTATCCCATCGTCGTTGCCGTCGCTGCCGACAAGGATGAAGTGCTGGCGCCGTGGAAACGAAACGCCATGAGCCGGCTGCTGGAAGTCGCCGCCATAGCGGTCTTCATATTATTCATGGGCGCGTTGATTTGGCGTGCAACGCGAACGCTGGCTGCAAACTCCATAAAATTGCGCGAGACCAATGACCGCTTCGACGTCGCCCTCGCCAACATGTCGAACGGTCTCAGCACGTTCGACGGCGATGGAAACTTGTTGGTCTGGAACGATCAATACCTCGAATTATACGGCATGCCGCCCGAAGTGGTGCAGCGCGGGGCCCACATCAACACCATCGTCGAGCACCGCAAGCGGGCGGGAAATCTCGATCTCGAGGTCGAGACCTATGTCGGTGAGTTCAGGCAGGCGCTCAACGATGTCGGCAGGAGCACCACGACCTCCCGGCTAAAGGACGGCAAAACGATTTCCGTCGTCAACACGGCGACCGCAGACGGCGGCTGGGTGGCGATCCACGAAGACATCACCGAGCGTGTCCGTCATGAGGAAGCCCTGTTTCAACAGGCCACCGAATTGGCGCGCACCAACATGCGGTTCGACACGGCGTTGAGCAACATGCACCACGGCATCAGCATGTTCGACCAGGACAAGCGGCTGGTGGTCTGGAACCAGCGTTATGCGGAAATCTATCAGTGGCCGCAAAATCTGCTGGAGACCGGAACACATATCGATGCCGTGTTTACCGATCTCGTCGCGCGCGGCGTTCTCAAGGGCGACACGGACGACGCCGCGATCAAGAAAAAACTCGAAGCGATGGATCAATGCTCGACCAATTCAGAGCGGGTCGAGGAATTTTCAGATGGGCGGCTCATCCTCGTCTCTCGGCGGCCAATGGCTGGCGGTGGCTGGGTGTCGACCCACGAGGACATCACCGAGCGTCGGCGCGCCGAGGCCGAGATCGTTCATCTAGCGCGGCATGATGTGCTGACGGGGCTTGCCAACCGCGCGGAGTTCAATGCGAAGCTCGAGGAAGCCAGCAAGCGCCTGAAGCGGAACGGCGGCACCCTCACCGTCATGATGCTCGATCTCGATAAATTCAAGGCCGTCAACGACACGCTTGGACATCCCGCCGGCGATCAATTGCTGGTCGAGGTGGGGCGGCGCCTGCAATCCACCATTCGGGAAACCGACGTGCTGGCGCGCCTCGGCGGCGATGAGTTTGCGATCATACAGGAGGGCGGTCCCGATCAGAACGAAGGCGCGATTGCGCTCGCGCTTCGGATCATAAACGCCATCTCCAAGCCGTTTGATCTCAATGGCCAGGAGGCCGGCGTCGGCACCAGCATCGGCATTGCGCTCGCGCCGGAGAATGGCGTCGAACCCGAGGAACTCCTCAAGAGTGCCGACCTAGCGCTCTACGACGCCAAAGCCAATGGCAGAAATGATTTTCGCATCTATCACCCGGCAATGCTGGAGATTGCGCATACGCAGCAATCCGCTGAAATTGAATTACGGGACGCCATCGCCCGCGACGAATTTGAGCTGCATTACCAGCCCGTGGTGGACGTCAAAACCCGGCGGCTTTGCGGCGTCGAGGCACTGATCCGATGGCGGCACCCGGAAAAGGGTTTGATTTCGCCGGATCAGTTCATTCCGCTCGCGGAATCAACCGGCCTGATCGTGCCTCTCGGGGAATGGATCCTGCAGCGGGCTTGCGCGGATGCCGCCGCATGGCCCGCGCACGTCAAGGTCGCAGTCAATATCTCGGCGGTTCAATTCAAAAAGGGCAATCTGTTCGACGTCATACTCTGTACGCTGGTGGAGACTGGTCTTGCGCCGGAACGGCTGGAGCTGGAGATAACCGAAACCTCGCTTCTCGAGAATCAGGAAGCGCACTTGGCGACCATCCGCCAGCTGAAAAATCTCGGGATAACCATGGCGCTCGATGATTTTGGTACGGGATACTCCTCCGTGACTTATCTGACCAACTTTCCATTCGACAAGATCAAGATCGACAGGGCCTTCACCCAGGGCGTTCTGACGCGCCGCGATTGCGCGGCAGTGGTTTCCGCGGTGCTGGCGTTGGCCCAGGGGCTCGGCACGATAACGACCGTTGAGGGCGTCGAGACCGAAGAACAATTCGAATACATGCGTGAGGCGGGAGTGGACCTCGCGCAGGGCTACCTGTTTGGCCGACCCGTTCCACTCTCGCAGCTCAACCTGAACGATGCGCCTCTGCCCAACGAAATGGTGGCATAGCGAAGCAGGACGACGCAACCTCTTCTGTATCCAGGCCCCGCGAACATGAATGCGCAAGTCAACCTGATTGAGCAGCTCGAGGACGCCTTGGCCAGCAAGGATGTTTCGCGACGAGCCGAGATTTTGCGAAAGGTGACCGATCTCTTTGTCCTCGGCTCGGGCCAATTCTCCCGGGATCAGGTGGAGTTGTTCGATACCGTCATGGGCAAGCTACTCGAAAATATCGAGCGTGCCGTCCGCGCGCAGTTCGGAAGTCGCATTGCCGGGCTTTCCGACGCGCCGCCCAACGTCGTTCGTATCCTCGCATCCGACGCCGCGATCGAGGTTGCCGGACCGCTGCTGCAGCACTGCGAACGCCTTGGCGAGGATGTCCTGGTGGAGAACGCCAAGACCCAAAGCCAGGATCATCTGCTGGCAATATCCGGCCGCAAGGTGTTGGCAGAGGCGGTGACGGATGTTCTGGTGAGACGGGGAAATCAGTCGGTGGTCGCCAGCACCGCGCGAAACGGCGGCGCGAGGTTTTCTTATTTCGGCGTTTCCGCGCTGGTCAGGCGGGCGCGTGACGATGGCGATCTTGCCTTGTGCGTCTGGTCGCGCCCCGACATTCCGCGTCAAAGTCTTGTCAGGCTGTTCGTGGAAGCATCGGAAGCCGTAAAGAAGCAGCTTGTGGACGCAGATCCGCGAAGGGCCGCGCTGATCACATCGATGGTTGCCAGGGCGTCGGATGAAATTCAGGCAAAGGCGCGTGCGGGCTCAAACGATTTCGTGCAGGCCATGTCGTATGTGACCGGGCTTCACGCCAGCGGAAAAATCGGCGAAGCGCAATTGTTGGCGTTCACCAATGAAGGAAGCTTCGACAGGGTGGTCGCCGCATTATCGCTGATGTGCGATCTTCCGATCGGGCTGGTGGAACGATCTTTCGTACAGAATGAGACCGAACAAATTCTGGTGCTGGCAAGAGCGATCGATATCTCCTGGGTCACAACCGTAGCCCTCTTGCAATTCGACAGCGGGGCTCACGCCGGCTCCCGGCAACGGCTCGATCAATGTTTCACCCAATTCTCCAGACTGCAGCCGAAGACCGCCCAGACTGCGCTGCAGTTCTATCGAATGCGGGCGAAGGCGAGCCGCTCGGCCGGGTGACTTATCGTCCGTTGCCGATGGTCCAATTCATCGCCGCCGACCCACTCGACTGGCGCCTTGACATCACTCTGCGCAAAACTTGCCGGCGGGAACCCGCAAGGCTACTTAGCCTGACGCACCGCCAGCGCGGGCTTGCTCACGCCATCGAGCCCCGCCAGCACCAGGACCGTCAGCAGCGCGTTTTGCGGGCCGAAATAGGCATCCACCGGTCGGTACCACTCGTTGCGCGAATGCCAGTTGCCGCCTTCGCCGCCGCCGCCGATGGTGACGGCGGGAATCCCCAACGACATCGCGAGATTCGAATCGGTGCTAGAACCGGCAAAAGTCACGCGCGGCGCGCGGGTGAGGGCCGTGACCGCGCGTTGCGTGGCCTGCAAAATCGGCGAATCCATCGCGACGATGCCGGCGGGCCGCTCGCCGATCAGCTTGATCTCGACCGAGAGCTTGTCGGATTTCCAGCGCGCATTTTCTTCCACCACCGCCTGTTTGACGTGATCGAGCAGGCGGGCCTCGAGCTTGAGCAATTCCTCCGTCGAGTCGGAACGCATATCGACCGTCATTCTCGCTTCAGCCGCGATGGCGTTGACCGAGGTGCCGCCGCTCACAGTGCCGACCGTGAAAGTGGTCTTGGGATCGGAGGGCGTCTGCAAATCCGCAATCTTCGCAATGGCGCGGCCCATTGCATGGATCGCGCTCGGCAATCCGAACTCCTGAAAACTGTGACCGCCCGGACCCTTGAAGATCATCTCGTAACGATGGCTGCCGGTCGCCTGATTGACGACGCGCGTGATGCCAAGCCCGTCAATCGAAACGAAGCCGTCGATGTCGGCGTGATCGCGAAACAGCGCTTTCACGCCTCTGAGATTGCCGAGCTCTTCCTCGCCGACGGTGCCGACGAACATCACGTCGCCGACGGTGGCGAGGGAGTTGCCGTTGAGGGACTTGATCAGCGATAACAGCGCGGCAAGCCCGCGGGAATCGTCGCCGATGCCCGGCGCGAGGATGACGCCGTCCTTCTCCTTCACGGTGACGTCGGTGCCTTCGGGGAATACCGTATCGAGATGGGCCGAGACCACGAGCTTCGGCCTTCCGCCGCCGCTGCCTTTACGCAAGGCAATCACATTGCCTTCGGCGTCGATCGATGCGTCCTTGAAGCCGAGTTCCAAGAACCGCTTGAGGAAATATTCGGCACGTAGCTTTTCCTTGAACGGTGGAGCGGGAATTTCGGTGATGCGTTTTTGTTCGGAAAATGCCTGGTCGTCATCGGCCTTGATGTCTTCAAGGGCCTTGATCAATTTGGGATTGGCGAGGATGGCTTGAAAGGCGGCCTCGACCACCGGTCCCGCCGCCGGGGCTTGCGCGCCGGCTGGCTTCGTCAAGGGCCACCCCGCCAACAGCAGCGCGGCCAGGAGGGCCGATCGTTTTGGGATTTTCATTGCATCGCCCCGTGTTATCCCGCGCCCAGGCCCACATCCTTCAGCCGCCGCGACAGCCAGTGGGATAATTTTTGGTCGAGCGCGCCGGCGACATACACTTCCGATCCGGTAACGTTGTTCTTTCCCAGAGTCAAAAGCGCCCCGATCCAATAAGCAAACCACAGATGCGGGTCGGTCAGCGCGCGCAGCTTTTGCTGGTCGTGTTCCGGCGGTTGATGGTTGGTCGCCTTCCTGACCTCGATCGCGAGCAAATTATTGGGGATCTCGCGCTGGTGTACGACGATGTCCGGATAGATCGACTTGCCGAGATGGTCGTCGGTCGAGACGATCGTTCCATGCGGAAGCCGCAAGGTGCGCGCGCCAAGCCGGTCGTAATCGCAATCGACCTCCCAGCCCGGAAACTGCTTTTCCAGATGCACCGCCAGCCGGTGCGTCAGCGTGCGCTCGCCGAGATCGTGCGCAAACAGGAATGTGTCGTGCGCATAGAATTCCTCCAGCGCGATGACGACCTTGTCCAGCTCGGTTTGCATCTGGCCCCTCTCCCGTCATTCCGGGCATCGCGCAGCGATGAACCCGGAATGACAACCTCAAGAGCTTACGTGCTTCCTTAACTAACCTTCACATCTGCACTTCGATCAACCGCGGTCCGCGCTCCGGGATGGCTTCCACCAGCGCCGCGACCAATTCGTCCGCGGTCGTGACCGCGCGCGCGGCAACGCCCATGCCCTTGGCGAGCGCTACCCAGTCGAGCGTGGGGCGGTCGATCTTGAGCATGTCGAGCGCGCGCTGCCCCGGCTCGCCGGCGCCGACGCCATCGAATTCGCCGCGCAGGATCTGATAGATGCGATTGGCGAATACGATCGTGGTGATGTTGAGGCCTTCGCGGGCCTGCGTCCACAGCGACTGCAATGTGTACATGGCGCTGCCGTCGCCGACCATGCAGATCACCTTGCGGTCGGGACACGCTACCGCGGCACCGGTCGCAACCGGCGTCGAAAACCCGATCGAACCGCCCATGTTCTGCAACCAGTCGTGCGGATTGGCGGCCGCGGTCGGCGGAAAGAATCCACGTCCGGTGGTGATGGATTCGTCGACCATGATGGCATTTTCCGGAATCGCCATCGCGATCGCTTGTGCGATCGAGGCATGCGTCAGCGGCCCCGTCGGCTTTGCAAGCTCAACCATGGCCTGCGGTTTCGCATCGGCTGGCTTGGCCCCGATCGCGGACGCCAGCGCCTCAAGGGCTGCAACCGAATTCTCGCCGCCTGCGGTCAAGCGGTGGACCTCGCAGCCTTCCGGCTTCAACAGGCTCGGCTTGTTCGGGTAGGCGAAAAACGCCACGGGATCATTGGCTTCGACAAGAATGATATGTTTGAAACCTTGAAGGATCGGCAGCGCCTGTTCGATCACATAGGGAATCCGGTCGATCGCAAACCGTCCGCGCCCGCGCGCCATGCGCGGATTGTAGGTCTGGCCCATCACTTTGCAGCCGGTCTTGCCGGCAATCTGCGCCGCCAGCGCCAGCCCCCGTTCGGTCACCGCGCCGCCGGTCACCAGCAACAGCGTCGGCGTACCGCCGCGCAGCACCTTCGCCGCATTCTCCACCGCCTGCGACGAGTAACCCGCGCGCTGGGATTCCGCCGGCACCTGCGCGATGCCATCGGCTTCGTTCCAGGCGGTATCGGCGGGCAGGATGAGGGTCGCGATCTGGGGCGGCGAACTCTTGGCGGCCGCAATCGCCGCCGCGCCGTCTTTGGCGACGGACTTGGCGTCCGGCGAGGTCCGCACCCAGGCCGACATCGGCCGCGCCAGGCCTTCGATGTCAGAGGTCAGCGGCGCGTTATAGCCGATGTGATAGACGGCATGCTGGCCGACGATATTGACGATGCCGGAATTCGCCTTCTTGGCGTTGTGCAGATTGGCAAGACCATTGGCGAGACCGGGGCCGAGGTGCAGAAGCGTCGAGGCTGGCGTGCCCTTCATGCGGAAATAGCCGTCGGCGGCACCCGTCACCACCCCCTCGAACAGGCCAAGCACGCAACGCATCCCCTCGACGCGATCGAGCGCGGCGACGAAATGCATCTCGGAAGTTCCGGGATTGGCGAAGCAGACGTCAACACCGCCCGCGACCAGGGTCCGCACCAGACTTTCCGCACCGTTCATCGTTCCGCTCCCGTTCGGCTCATGTTTTTCAAGGAACCCATTGAGAGATCAATCATCCCCGGAGCCTTTCGTCAAAGGGTTCGCGCCGCATTGCTGCCATCGCTGCAAGCAGCGGGGCTTTTTTAACCGCACCGTTCGAAAATCACCGCGTCGCTCAGCCAAGCTGCTTGCGAAAACGCGCCAACTATGACCGACTCGGCGGCCCGATCGCTCTTTGCGAGGAACCAGATGACCCGGGCTTTCGCTTTCTTGGCTGTAGCGATGACGCTGCTGACGGGCGTTTCCCCCGCGCGCGCCCAGGCCGGCTTTGGCGGTTTTTTCGGGGGCGGCTCCAATTTCGGAAGCGGCTCCGGCTATGAGGGCGGCTCAAGCCCGATTCAACGCACCAGGGTCAGCTTTCCGGGCCGATATGCACCTGGCACCATTTACATCAGCACGGGCGAGCGGCGGCTTTACCTCATCCTCGGCAACGGCGAGGCGCTGCGTTACGGCATCGGCGTCGGCCGCGACGGCTTCGGCTGGTCCGGCACCCACCACATTACGGCGAAAAAGGAATGGCCGGGCTGGACGCCGCCGGCGCAAATGCGGGCGCGACGGCCCGACCTGCCCGCCTACCTGCCTGGCGGCATCGAAAATCCGCTGGGCGCGCGCGCCATGTATCTGGGCTCCACGCTCTATCGCATCCACGGCTCGAACGAGCCGGAGACGATCGGCCAAGCCGTTTCGTCCGGCTGCATCCGCATGACCAACGAAGACGTCACCGACCTCTATAATCGCGTCTCGGTCGGCACGGTCGTGATCGTAAGGGACTAGGATCTACTGAGCCAGAGAGACCGATTCATGAATTGATTCATGAATTCGAAAATGGCCTTTGCAATCGCAAGGTGGCTACTTCCGCTTGTGACTGCCGGCTAAGCGGACATGACGATGGCTAGTGGCGGCGGCGGTCCGATCCAAAATCTGCAAGGAATCACAAACCGCTGCGATTTCCACGTAACGTTTGCTCCGGCGCAGCGTACCATCAGCGGGCATCAGTATAGGTTACTCCAGCCACCTCAGGAGAGACGCATGAGCAAATCTGCGATCGGGCTTTTGACATTGGTCATATGCGCGACGGCGCTGGTGGTAGTTCCGACGGTCACACCAGCCAAGGCCGCGACGAACGGCAGCGGGGAAATAGAAAAGAATAAGAAGAAAATCCAAAGGAGCCTTGGCGTCGGCGATCCCAGGTCTTCCAATCCGGCATGGCCTCCTCCAATGTATGATGATTTCGATCGAAAAAACGGAGGCGGGGGCAGCATGTGACGGGGAATGAATTGGAATTGCAAAAATCACTTTTGCAATTGCGCCAAGCGCTGCTGAGCCTCTGGGTGACCAAGGCTAAGCGCTTTTTCGTACCACATTCGCGCCATCGCCAAGTCAGGGACGATACCCGATACGTGAGAGCGGGTCAGCACCGCGGGGTCATAGGTTCTGGCCAAATCAAACGCCGCGCTCGCATCGAGCGCCTCAGCTGCGCGTTCCAAGAGTAATCGAGCCGGAGCAATATCGCCAATCGAAAGCAAGTAACGCCTTCTTTTAAGCAGGTTTGCCAACTCCTCCTTGTCCATGACCCTTGCCGAACTCCGCGTGGCGGCTGGCGCTTGAGGCGGAGGATTCTGGCCCTGAGCAATAGATTTGTTATCTGCTGCCGGACTTGAGGTCGACCCCTACCGGCATCGACTACCTGTGGGATTTTCCAATATCGATGATATCGTTCGCGGTAAGAATTTTTGTCGAAAATTCGGGCTGCCACCAAAGCCGAGCGCCTCACTTGCCGACGACGGCCGAGCAAAGCGCGGAGGCTCTGATTAAATGGCCAATCCAACGGCGATGGCGCTAAGCACAATGAGACAGAACAGGGCGGTGATAACGAGAGGGCTTCCGCTCGGCTTGGCATCGTCGCGCGGGGCCAAGATACTTCCTGCTTCCAAATTTTCGATACTTAGGGCTGTTGGTTCATGATTGTCGTTCGCCGGAATGAGTTTCTCGTTCAGCGTCCCATCCGGTATCTCTATTATCTGGCTAAGCGGCACGGAATTCATACGAAACTCGCCAACCACCCTCTGTCGATGCCTTTTAGATAGGGGCAGAACCATGGTATTTTCAGGACAAATTACACTAAAATTCAAAATCTATGATGGAACCCGTCAAGCGAGGGGCAGGCGGTCAGGGACCGAACCTTGGCCCCCAATCTGACTAGCACCGGAATTTAATCTCGAAAACGGGTTCCTGCACAAAAGCAAAAGCCGCCCGAAGGCGGCCTCTCCATTCAAACCTGATGATCTCGGATCAGGCGGCGATCAATGCTGGCTTTGACTTCTGACGATAACAAGAAATGAAACCGCGAGGATATCGAAAATCATCAAACCGTCTCGGCAAAGGCGAACCCGCCGTGCCATCAACTCGCTCGCAGGACGGCGGTCGTTGCAATGTAGACGCTCATGCCGATTACCACCGGTAGGGCGAGTGCGATGGCGACCCCGATTGTAAAACGAAGGTTGGCTTGGCACTGACTTTTTCGACCTATGACTTTCGACGTGGATTCTGACCATCCATCGGCGTTGTCGAAGTACGTGAGTTGCGGCGGGTCGTTTAATGCCAACAGCGCCGGCCCCGCCGCTCATTTGTTGCCCAATTTAGCGGCAAGTTGTGAGGACTCGGTAAACCACACCCCCGAAAATCGGGTAATATTTTATTGGCCAGCCGAGCTACCCGCCATTTCGGGTGGCCGACGCGGAGCGTTAAACGCCCTGAGACGCCAAGGTTTCAGGTAACGATATCCACGATGGACGCTTTGGCCTCCGAGGCTTCGACTTCCTGAGCGGCTTCGACGCGGTTTTGATCAGACTTGATGGTCGCAGTGTTTGCGTTGGTCGTTTCGTCCGCGACGAGCCGGACTTCCGCCTGGCTAACGATGATGTGGGCCGGGTATGTTGGACCTACGGTGCTCATGTGCCCTCCCTTCTGGAGTTCCTTTCATTTTGCAGAGATTCGTTCATGGTTTATTAAGAGGTTCGGTTAACGTCGCAAATTCCCCGATAGCGACGCAGCGTTCTATCGGAGGTTCCGTTGTGCTTTGGCCCGCGAAGTTTGCGCGGCCGACTCCGCGCAACAAAATGAGGTCGTAAATGCCGTCTCTCACGCGCTTTTCGGTAAAACCCCTGTCCACGATGACGCGTCAGCTCGCCGCGGTTGCGTCTGGCCGTGCTGACCCCGATCTGGTGATCAAGGGCGCCCGGGTGCTCTCAACCTATTCGGAGCGACTGCTTCCCGACCGTGAGATCTGGTTGACCGGCGGCCGCATCGCCGCGGTGAAATCGGCCGGTGCCTACAGGGGCTCTGCGGCGCGAATCCATGATGCCCTGGGCGGCATCGTCGCGCCTGGCCTCGTCGATCCACATATGCACATTGAGTCCAGCATGGTGACAGCCTGCGCCTATGCGGAAGCCGCCCTTCTCAACGGTACCACCACGATCTTCTGTGACAGTCATGAGATCGGCAACGTGATGGATGTCGCCGGTGTCGAAGCGATGCTGGAGGATGCCCGCCAGGCGCCGCTCTCGATCTTCCTGACCGTGCCGAGCACCGTCCCGGCGACCTCGCCGCAGCTCGAAACGGCGGGCGGCGATCTCACGGCGGCAAAGATAGCCGCGCTGTTCGACAAATGGCCGGAGGCCGTCGCGCTCGGCGAAAAAATGGACTTCGTGCAGGTCGCGATGGGCGACGAGCGCAGCCATGCCATTCTCGCGGCAACACTGCAACGAGGTCGTCCGGTTTCAGGACATGTCTACGGCCGCGAATTCGTCGCTGCCTATGCCGCGTCTGGCGTCACCGATACTCACGAGGCGATCGATCGCGAGATCGCCGACGACTTGCTGGAAGCCGGCGTCTGGCTGTTTTTGCGCGGCGGGCCCCCGACCACGCCATGGCATAGCCTGCCGCAAGCGATCAAGACCGTCACCGAACTCGGCGCCTCCCACAAACGCGTGGCGGTTTGTACCGACGACCGCGATGCCCATGACCTGATGTTGTTTGGATTGGACTGGGTGACGCGTGAGGCGATCAAGGCTGGAATGACGCCGCAACAGGCCTGGGCGATGGGTTCGCTGCATGGCGCCACGCGCTTCGGCATGGATGGTGAAATCGGCGGCATGGGCGGCGGACGCCGCGCCGACCTCGTGCTGCTCGACAATGACTACAAGCCGGTCAACACCTGGTATGGCGGCGAACTTGTGGTGGAGGGCGGCAGGATCACCTCGCTGCTCGACCAAGCCCTTTCAAAGCGTTACCGATATCCGGACGCCGCCTATCACACCGTGAAACTGCCGAAGCAGGTCAAACTCACACCGCCCCTGCCGAGCGGAACCGTGGTCGCCCATACGATCAAGACCGAACTGCCCGGAATTACGCTTGGCCATGTCGCCGTGCGGCTGGAGCCTGCCCGCGACTGGAAGGAGCACTTCGACAAGCATGGTCTTTGCTTCGTCACGGTGGTGGAACGCCATGCGAAATCGACCGGCAACGTCGCCCATGGCTTGCTGAGCAATTTCAATCTGAAACGCGGC
>DASQOU010000273.1:0-25255 GCA_035644295.1 Bradyrhizobium sp. | reverse complement strand
TAGTCGGTCACGATCCGCTTGCAGAACGCCTCGTCGGTCTCGTTGAGGCCGAGCGGCGAAAGATCGACGGTCAGGAAATAGGTGCCCTGCGAGCGAAGCACCGGGAAGCCGATGCTCTCCAATCCCTTTGTCAGGCGGTCGCGGCTTCGCGCCAGATCCTGGCGCATCTGATGGAAATAGTCCGTTGATTTGCCGAGGCCGTAGGCGACCGCGGCCTGAAGATTGGGCGCGGTCGTGAAGGTGAGAAACTGATGGACTTTCGCAGCAACGCGCAACAGTGGCGGTGCAGCGCAGACAAAGCCGATCTTCCAGCCGGTCAAGGAAAAGATCTTGCCCGCGGAGCCCACTTTAATCGTGCGATCGCGCATTCCCTGGATGGTAATCAGCGGAATGTGCTCGCGGCCGTCAAAAATCACATGCTCCCAGACTTCATCGCAGATCGCGATGGTATCGAACTTCTGGCAGAACCGCGCCAGCAATTCCAGATCCTCGCGCGGATAGACCACCGCGGCCGGGTTGAGCGGATTGTTGAAGAGAACGGCCTTGGTCTTGTGGTTGAAAACGCCCTGCAGCGCCTCCTCGGTCAACCGCCAGTGCGGTGGTTCGAGGCGCACCAGGCGCGGGATGCCACCGGCCTGGCGAATGATTGGAAGATAGGAGTCGTAGACCGGCTGGAACACGACCACCTCGTCGCCGGGCTCGACCACGGCGAGAATGGCCGATGTCAGCGCCTCGGTGCCGCCGGACGTCACCATGACCTCGGTCATCGGATCGAGGGCGAGGCCATGCCACCGCCCGTAATGAGCGGAAATCGCCTGGCGCAATTCCGGAATCCCCATCATCGAGGGATATTGGTTGTAACCGTTCATCACCGCGTCCGCGGCGGCTTGGCGAATATCCTCCGGGCCGGGATCGTCAGGAAAGCCCTGGCCGAGATTGATCGCGTTGTTGTCGCGCGCAAGCTGCGACATCGCCTCGAAGATCGTGACGGGCAGATCGGCAAATACCTTGTTCATGGAAGTCATCGGAATAGTCAGCCACCGGACCTGGTCGGCAAACCCGCGGCCTTCCAGGCCAGCATCCCGCCGGCCAGATGCTTGTCGTAGGCAAACCCGCCCTCTTGCGCGGCCAGCGACGCCGTCACCGATCGCTTGCCGGAGCGACAGGCGAAAACCACCTGCTTGCCTTTTGGATCTGGAATGGCTTGTGGATCGAAACTCGACAGCGGGACCACCACCGCGCCAGGATAGGCATCCACGGCTACTTCGTTCGGCTCGCGGACGTCGACCAGAAGAAAGCGCCCGTCGGCCATTCCCTTCGATACTTCCTCCGGCGTCAAATCCTGAACCCGATGCGCCTGATCCGCCACTCAATCCTCCTTACGCCACGTATCCAACTTGCACTTACTCCCATCGCAGTCCCAGTAGCCACCTTACGGTTTACCGGCAGATATAAGCAAATTCCGCAAGCGCTGACCCCGAGGCCGGCCTTTCACGGCCAACGTCACCTCTCAGGCAACGAAAATCAAGCTCCGACCACGGGATCGACGGCCTAGATGGTTACCTGCGTTCCGACTTCGACCACCCGTCCGCTCGGAATCTGGAAGTAATCGGTCGCATCATTGGCGGTGCGGCTCAGCGCGATGAAGAGGTGATCCTGCCAGCGCGGCATTCCCGAATGCGCGGCCGGCTTCAACGCGCGCCGCGAAAGAAAGAACGACGTCGACATGATATCGAATTGCCAACCGAGCTTTCGAGCGATCGCCAGCGCTTTCGGTACGTTCGGCGACTCCATAAATCCGAACCGCAACGTGACCTTGGTGAAGGTGGCGCCGATTTGCTCGAGCCTCACCCGCTCCGCCGGGTTGATCCGTGGTGTCGGTGCGGTTTCGATGGTGAGAATGACATTCTTCTCGTGCAGCACCTTGTAGTGCTTCAGACTGTGCATCAGAGCGGTAGGCGCACTGGCCGGAGCACTGGTGAGAAACACGGCGGTGCCGGAAACCCGCTGCGGCGGCCGCTTTTCCAGCATCGCCACCAGATCGGCCAGCGGAAACTCCAGCTTGCGCGATTTGTCGAACAACAGCCGGCTGCCGCGCCGCCAGGTGTACATCAGCAGCATCACCACGGCGCCGAGCGCCAGCGGCACCCAGCCGCCCTCCAGAACTTTCAGCAGGTTTGCCGCGAGAAACGTCAAATCGAGAAACAGAAAGGGCGCGATCAGCGCCGCGGCCGCCCATGGCGACCATCGCCATACGCGCCAGATCACCACAAAACCCATCATCCCCGTAACCACCATGGTGCCGGTCACGGAGATGCCGTAGGCCGACGCCAGCGCGCTGGACGAACGAAACATCAACACCAGCAGCATGACAGCGACCAGTAGCAGCATGTTGATGCGCGGGATGTAGATCTGCCCGGAATGGGATTCCGAGGTATGGCGGATTTCGAATCTCGGCAGCAGGCCGAGTTGAATGGCCTGGCGCGTCAGTGAATAGGCGCCGGTGATCACGGCCTGGCTTGCGATCACGGTCGCGACCGTGGCGAGGGCAACCATGGGAATCAACGCCCAATCCGGGAACATCAGGAAGAACGGGTTCTCGATCGCCCTCGGGTCGGCGATGACGAGCGCGCCCTGCCCCAGATAATTCAGCGCCAGCGACGGCAATACAATGAAAAGCCAGGCGGTCTGAATCGGCCGTTTGCCAAAATGTCCGAGGTCGGCGTAGAGCGCCTCAGCTCCGGTTACCGCGAGAAAGACAGCGCCGAGCGTCACAAAACCGATGATGCCGTGATGGAGCATGAACGTGACGGCCAACAGCGGATTTAGGGCCCGCAGGACTTCGGGGTGCTGCATGATCGGCTGGATCGCGCCGATCGAAATCACGCCGAACCAGACGCACATCACCGGTCCAAAGAAAGCCGCAACATTCGCGGTGCCGCGCGACTGCGCCGCAAACAGCACCAGCAAGATAAGCACGGTGAGCGGAACCACATACGGATCGAACGCCGCGGTGACGAGCTTGATGCCTTCAATCGCCGAGAGCACCGACAGCGCCGGCGTGATCACGGCGTCTCCATAGAACAGCGCGCCGCTGACGATCCCAAGCAGCACAATGCCTCCAGCGCCGTGGCTGACCGCACGTTGCGCAAGCGCCATCAGGGCCAACGTTCCGCCCTCGCCGTGGTTGTCGGCGCGAAGCAGGATCAGCACATATTTCAGCGTCACGACGATAATCAGCGCCCACAGGATCAGCGAGACGACCCCAAGCACCGCGTGCGGTTCGACGACGCCGGATGGCCCGCTGGCCGCGACCACGGCTTCGCGCAGGGCGTAGAGCGGGCTGGTGCCGATATCGCCGTAGACGACCCCAATACTGCCAATCAGGAGGGCTTTGAAGCCAGCGGTGGAATGGGCCTCGCCATGCCCATTGACCGCCGTCGTTTCCGCGGCGGGAGCTACTACATCGCTGGTCATGGGGACGGGAGCCTCAACGTGCTTCACTGCACAATAGCAAAGCGAGGCGGCTTATAGCCCTGCGCTTGGAGCATAGCCTAGCCTGATTTTGAGCCGATGGCATGCAAAAAAACATAGATTACCTTAGATCGTCACTTGGGTGCCGACCTCAACGACCCGTCCGGTCGGAATCTGGAAATAGTCTGTGGCGTCGTTTGCCGACCGGCTCATCGCGATGAACAGATGGTCCTGCCACCGCGGCATTCCTGACCGCGCCGAGGGCTTTAGCGCGCGCCGAGAGACGAAGAACGACGTCGACATGATATCGAACTGCCAGCCAAACTTCCGCGCGATCACCAGCGCCTTGGGAACGTTCGGAGATTCCATGAAGCCGAAGCGCAGCCGAACGGTCGCAAACCGTTCGCTGATGGTTTCCATCCGGACGCGTTCGGCGGGGTCTACCCGCGGCGTTTGCGCGGTTTCGATGGTCAGAATTACGTTGTGCTCGTGAAGCACCTTGTTGTGCTTGAGATTATGCAACAGCGCAGTTGGCACGAAATTCGGATCGCTGGTCAAAAAAACCGCGGTACCCTTGACGATGTGAGGCGGACGCTTTTCGAGGCTCTTGATCAAATCCTTCAGCGGAACTTCGATGCGCCGCGTCTTGATGACCAGGATCGCCGCACCGCGGCGCCAGGTCCAGATCATGATCGCCATGGCAAGACCAAACAGCAGCGGCACCCACGCGCCTTCGAGCAGCTTCAAAAGATTGGCGCTGAAGAACGTCATGTCGACGACGACAAACGGCAGGATCACGGCCGCCGCCGTGGCCGCGCGCCAATTCCACAGCTTCCAGATCACGACAAAGCCCATGATGCCATCGGCCACCATTGTGGTGGAGACGGCGATTCCATAGGCGGAGGCCAGTCCGCTCGACGTTCGGAACAGCAGCACCAGCAGCAATACGCCGATCAGCAGCAGCCGGTTCACGCGCGGCAGATAAATCTGCCCGGCATGCGTCTCCGAGGTGTAGCGGACCTCGAAGCGCGGTAGTAGGCCGAGCTGCACCGCCTGGCGGGTCAGTGAATACGCGCCGGTGATCACCGCCTGGCTCGCGATAACCGTCGCCGCGGTAGCAAGCACGACCAATGGCAACAGCAGGATTTCCGGGACCATCCGATAAAAGGAATTTTCGATCGCGGCTGGATCGGAAAGCACCAGCGCGCCCTGGCCGAAATAGTTGATCAGAAGTGACGGCAGCACGAAATAAAGCCATCCGGCCTGGATCGGCTTGCGTCCAAAGTGACCTAAATCGGCATAGAGCGCCTCACCGCCGGTCACAGCGAGAAATACCGCGCCCAGCGTCACCATGCCGATCGTCCCATGCGAGAGCAGGAACTGAACGGCGTACCAGGGGTTGATCGCGGTCAGCACCGAAGGATCATCGCTGATATGAACGAGGCCCATCACCGCGAGGGTGGAGAACCAGATCACCATGACCGGTCCGAAGGCCGATGCTACCCGCGCCGTCCCCCCGCTCTGAACCGCGAACAGCACGACCAGAATGAAGACCGTCAGCGGCACCACAAAATGCTCAAGCGCAGGCGCGGCCAGCTTCAGGCCTTCGACCGCGGACAACACGGAGATCGCCGGCGTGATCATGGAATCGCCGATGAACATTGAAGCGCCGACCACGCCGAGCGCCAGCAAGGGCCAGCTTCTGCGGCCCAGTGCACGTTGACCCAGCGCCATCAGCGAAAGTGTGCCGCCCTCGCCGTTATTGTCAGCGCGCAGCAGCAGCAGCACGTACTTGGCGGTGACGACAATAAAGAGCGCCCAGAGGATCAGGGACAGCACCCCGAGCACAATGACACGGGTTACCGGCTGGCCCTGCGCAGCCCCAGCAACAGCCTCGCGGAACGCATATAGCGGCGAGGTTCCAATATCGCCGAACACCACGCCGATACTTCCAAGCGTCAGGGCCCAAAAGCCAGTCGTGGCCGGCCCATCATGGGCTTGGGTTGATGTGACGCTGACGGCCATGATGATGGAAAACGCTCTATCGAATGAAAATTGATCCGGCCGGCTACGATGCTTTCCCCAGCTCTCAACGGCTCGACCATAGCAGCCGTGAGCGTCGCCACAACGCCACAGCCGCCAAGATTAAGCAAGGTAATATAGTAGTGGGACTACGGCTTCAGGTCGGGCGGGATCGGCGGGTCTTCGCGCATCAGCGTAATGGTGACGCGGCGGTTCGCCGACAGGGAGGGATCGTCAGGAAACAACGGCTGGCTGTCAGCTTTGCCAGAGACCGCAAAGATATGGGCCGGTGGCAACCCCTCTCGCTCGAGGATCTGACGCACCGCGTTCGCCCGATCGGCCGACAGATCGAACGCCCCGTAATCGCTCTTGGACGGCACGAAGCCCGCGGCGGTGTGACCGACGATCGCTATTCGCAGCGGCGTCGCCTTAAGGGGAGCTGCGAGCTTCTGGATCAGCCGGCGTGTCCGCTCGTACGGCACTTTCGAGCCATCGGCGAACATCGAGCGGCCATCCTGATCGACGATTTCCAGATTGAGGCCCATCTTGGTTTCCTCAAACATGATGTGCTTGGAAATTTCGGTCAGTTCCGGCAAATCCTGCAGCGCCTGCCGCAGCGAGGCCGAGGCCAGCGCGAATTCGCGATCGATTTTCAGCCGGGCGCCAGAGATACGGTTCCGTTCTTGCTCATCCGGGGTCGGCGTATTGGAAGATTCCTCCGGTGAAATATGCGCGACATTCTTCAACTTCGGCCTGGTCGGCAGGCCATCGGATTCCATGATACCCGAATAGCGCACTTCGGTCTGCATGCCGAACGCCTCGCGCATCGAACCGGCGGCCATCTTCAGCTTGTCGTTGTCCATGGTGGAGAACGCGACGAGCATCACGAAGAAACTCATCATCAGACCCATCAGGTCGGCGAAGGTCACGAACCAGCCGTGCCCTCCACCGTGTGCGTCGCCACGTTTTTTCTTGGCCATTGTTGATTTTCCGGGCGGAGGTCCGCAGCTTTACGCCGGGACGGGTTCGCCGTCTTCTTGGCGGTGTTTCTCCGGCAGGTAGGCCAGCAGCATTTCACGTACCAGCGTCGGACTCTTGGAATCCCTGATCATCAGGATGCCGTCGATAATCAGCGTGCGATTGGTCTCTTCGTCCAATAGCTTGCCGTGCAGCTTGTCGGCGATCGGCAGGCAAAACAGGTTTGCCACCAGCGCGCCGTAAAGGGTGGCGAGCAACGCGGTTGCCATGAACGGGCCGAGTTTCGACGGATCGGTCATATTGGCAAACATCTGCACCATGCCGATCAATGTGCCGATCATGCCGAACGCCGGCGCGCAGTCGCCGATGGCGCGATAGATCTTGCTGCCTTCGTCCAGATGCATCAGGAAGTTGTCACGATCGCGCTCGAGATTGTCGCGGATGAATTCAAGATCGTAGCCGTCGGCGACGTAGCGGATGCCCTTGGCGAGGAACGGCTCGTCGGTCTCGACTTTTTCCAGACCGACCGGCCCCTGCTTGCGAGCGATTTCGGCAATGCGGGCCAGTTCATCGACGAGGTCACGCGCCGACAGCCGGCTCATCGTAAAGGCGAATTTCGCTCCCAGCGGCAACCCGTGCAGCATCACGCCGAGCGGGAACCTGATCATGGTAGCGGCGATCGACCCGCCAAAGATGATGATGATGGCATGTTCGCTGATGAAAATGTGCAGGTCGCCGCCCAACAGCATCATCACTGCGATCACGATGATGCCCGATACGAGCCCAGCGCCCGTCATAATGTCCATGGGAGACTCCAACGCGTACGCGAACCACCGGCCGTCCTGGACGGTGACGCGACCCATTCTGGGCCGCGCAACACGACCCTACGTCCCCCGCCATTAAAGACGCGTAAAGGTTAAGCCCCTTTTGGGGGGAGCCGTAGCGAACCGGCGGACCGCTTCATCGCAGGCACGAGACCAAACCCGCGAATGCCGCCCCAATCGAGGTGGTGCCCTGCCACATCGGCAATATTCTGCTAACCATAGTCACCGCTACTCTTACCGTCGGTAACCCCCGCATCCCTGACCTGCGTGCCGCCATTTTTCCGTGCCGAGCCAGTCGTCAGTGAATTTCGGCCGACCGCTTCAGCGCTTCTTTCAGCCTCTCGAGGCTGAAATCCTTGCTGCGCGCGATTTCCAGGATCGGCGTCTCGCGGCGACCGCAGAGTTCGGCGGCATCCGGAATTTTCGCGGCGATGTCCTTTGGAATCACGATCGCGCCATGCTGATCGGCATGGATCAGATCGTCCGAGCGCACCGTCATCCCGGCGACGCGCACCTCGCCGCCGAAGCTTTCCGCATGAACCCAGGCGTGGGATGGGCCGATCGATCCGGCAAGCGCCTGGAAGCCCGGCGCCCATTGCGGGATGTCGCGAATGGAGCCGTCGGTGATGACACCGAGACAGCCAAGCGCCTTGTGGACATTGCTTTGTACCTCTCCCCAGAACGCGCCATATCCGACGTCGGGGCCGTCGATGTCCTGGATCACCGTGATACGCGGCCCGGAGCCGGTCCCCATATATTCGTAATAGGCGATGCGGCGCCTGGCCTGCTCGTCGGGTGGCAGAGAAGACTTGAGCACCGAGCGAATGGTCACGGTGCGCGCGTAGCCAACCATCGGGGGCAGCCCGGGAAACGGACATACCAGAGGCTTGGTGGTGTAGCCGATCAGCCGCCGCTCCGGGGCAACGACTTCCATCGCATTGCAGATCGTTGGGGTGTCGTAGCGCGCCAACGCCTCAAGCAGTGCGGCAGGCAGCGGCGCGGATGTGGAATTCGTCACAGCATTCTCTCCAGAAATTTCACGGGCGGGCTTTGTCGCCCGCCATATAGCTGACCGGCGCGCGATCAGCAAAACCGTAGTTCATCTCTTAGGGCAAACGCCTTCGTTTGTCCCGCGATGGTGTTCTGCGGCTGGTGAACTCAGTTCAGGCGTGCCGGCCGATCATCCCGCGGCGGTTCGGCGACGGGCGGCGCGAAAGGTGGCGTTGGATCCGGTGAGATGACGGGAGCCGGCGCCACGCCCTTCGCGGCCGCCTTGCGCGCATGGTCGCGGTAGGATTTCCATCCGGCGGGCAGACTGAGGAGATACAGCACGGTGCATGCGGAAAGAATATACCAGGGATAGCCGATCAGGAGCGCGATGAAGAACACCACTGAGACGAACACCGGTAGCACCATTTCCGGCGGCACACGCATGCGCACGGTCTTGCCCGAGAACACCGGCAGCCGCGAGACCATCAGGAAGCCGATAAGCAAGGTATAGACGGCGGTCAGCATGGCCGGCGGTCTGGGCAGGCCAAGGAAAGCAAGATAGATCGGAAGCAGCACCGTGATCGCGCCCATCGGCGCGGGAACGCCGGTAAAGTAGTTCGCCGCAAACGCGGGCTTGTTGGGATCTTCCATGGTCGCGTTGAAACGCGCGAGCCGCAGGCCACCGCTGATGGCGAAAACCATCGCGGCGATCCAGCCGCCATTGTTCAACTCGTGCAGCTGCCAGAAATACAGAATGAGACCGGGCGCGACACCGAAATTGACGAAATCCGCCAGGCTGTCGAGCTCGGCGCCGAATTTCGACTGGCCCTTGATCATGCGAGCGACACGGCCGTCGATGCCATCGAGCACGGCCGCGAACACGATCGCCGCCACCGCCAATTCCATCCGCCCTTCGGTGGACAGACGGATCGCGGTCAGGCCCGCGCAGATTGCGAGCAAGGTGATGAAATTGGGAACCAGCATCCGCACCGGGATCGGGCGAAACCGGCGGCGGCGCATTTCGGGAATTTGTGGATCGATCAGCATGGCCTGCCCCATATAGCAAGCGCTGGCCTGTTCCGCCATTGCGGCGAGTGCCCGGCCATTTCGACGAGCCGGATGGTTAATCGGCGCGGAAGGTTCGCCCCTGATCGCCCAGCCTGAAATCCGCCAGAATGGTCTCGCCGGCCACAGCGGTTTGACCCTCCGACACCAGCGATCTGGTGCCTTCGGGCAGGTAAACGTCAAGACGCGATCCGAAACGGATCAACCCGAACCGCTCCCCTGCCCCGATCGTCTGTCCTTCGCGCACGAACGATACGATGCGCCGCGCCACCAGACCGGCGATCTGGATAACCCCGATGCGCCCATTTGGCGTGGAGATGACCAGCGAATTGCGTTCATTGTCCTCGCTTGCCTTGTCGAGTTCGGCGTTGATGAAGGTGCCCGGCCGATACGCGATGCGATCAATCCGCCCTGCGACCGGACTGCGGTTCACATGGCAGTTGAAGACGCTCATGAAGATCGAGATGCGCGGCAACGGCTTGTCGCCAAGACCAAGCTCAGCCGGCGGCAATACCTGCGTCACCATCGAGATGCGCCCGTCGGCCGGCGCCACCACGATGCCATCCCGCACGGGCGTCACCCGCACCGGATCGCGGAAGAACAGTGCGCACCAAATCGTCAACACGGTGCCGACCCAGCCAAGCGGCGTCCAGATCCAGAACAGGATCAGGCTCGCCAGCGCAAAGCCGCCGATGAACGGATAGCCCTCGGGATGAATGGGCGGAATCTGCGCGCGAATGGAGTTGGCGATGGACATCAAGACTCACTGTCATCTTCCCTCCCATTGTGGGGAGAGAATGGCATCTGGGCTATTCCGCCGCTGCTGGTGTCACCAGCGTATCGTCGACCGGCGGCGGTGTGCGGTTCGGCGCTTCGTTCTCGTCGGCGATCCGCGCCAACTTCTCCCGGGCCTCCTGGGCCTCGCGCTGCCGGTTCCACATACTGGCATAAAGTCCGCCGGTTGCCAAAAGCTCGCCGTGCGTCCCGCGCTCGGCGATCCGCCCCTGATCGAGCACGATGATTTCGTCGGCGCCCACGATCGTGGACAACCGGTGCGCGATCACGAGCGAGGTGCGGTTGCGCGACACCCGCTCCAGCGCATCTTGAATCTCCTGCTCGGTATGACTGTCGAGTGCCGACGTTGCCTCGTCGAGCACCAGGATGGGCGGCGCCTTGAGAACGGTACGCGCGATCGCAACGCGCTGCTTTTCGCCGCCGGATAGTTTCAGCCCGCGCTCGCCCACTTGCGTCTCATAGCCCATGGGCGACATGCGGATGAAGCCGTCGATCTGCGCAAGCTGGGCCGCCTTCTCAACCTCGGCATCGGTGGCGTCCCAACGGCCGTAGCGAATGTTGTAACGGATGGTGTCGTTGAACAGCACCGTGTCCTGCGGCACCATGCCGATCGAGGCTCGCAGCGAGGTTTGCGTGACGTTGCGGATATCCTGGCCGTCGATCAGTATCCTGCCGCTGGAAACATCATAGAGTCGAAACAGCAATCGCGAAATCGTCGACTTGCCGGCGCCCGACGGCCCGACGATCGCGACCGTCTTGCCGGCCGGTACCTCGAAGCTGAGACCTTTGAGGATTGGACGCTGGGGATCGTAAGCGAATTGCACGTTGTCAAAGCGCACATTGCCCGACGTCACCATCAGCGGCGTGGCGCCCGGAATATCCTTGATCTCCGGATTGCGCGACAACACGTTGAACATCTTCTCGATATCGATGATCGCCTGCTTGATCTCGCGATAGACCATGCCCATGAAGTTCAAGGGCTGGTAGAGCTGGATCATCATGGCGTTGACCATGACGAAGTCGCCGACCGTATTTTGCCCATTGCGGACCCCGATCGCGCACATCAGCATGGTCGCGGTGAGACCGGCGGTGAAGATGATCGCCTGGCCGGTGTTGAGGACTGCGAGCGAGGTGTAGGTCTTGACGCTGGCGTGCTCGTAACGCTGCATCGAGCGGTCGTAGCGCGTGGCTTCGCGTTCCTCGGCGCTGAAATACTTCACCGTCTCGTAGTTCAAAAGCGAGTCGATCGCCTTGGTGTTCGCCTCGGTGTCGGAATCGTTCATCCTGCGGCGAATCTCGATCCGCCACTCCGTCGCGAGGTAGGTATAGTACATGTAGATCACAACCGTGATCATGGTGGCGAGGACATAGCGCCAGTCGAACTTCCACAGCAGCACCGCCATCAGCAGCGATACCTCGACGATGGTCGGCACGAGCTGCAGGATCACCATCCGCACGATGACTTCGATGCCGGTGCGGCCCCGCTCCAGCACGCGCGTCAGGCCGCCGGTCTTGCGCTCGAGATGGAAGCGCAGTGACAATTCGTGCATATGGACAAAGGTTCGATAGGCGAGCTTGCGCACCGCGTGCATCGCCACGCGCGCGAAAATTCCGTCACGCCACTGGGTCAGGACCGCCATCAGCACGCGCAAGCCGCCGTAGCTCAAGGTCATGATCAACGGCGAGGCGATCAGCCACAACGTCCAGTTTGACGGTTGCACCGGCGCGGTATCGGCGCCGGTCAGGGCGTCGATCGCCCATTTGAAGGTGAAGGGTACCGCCAAGGTCGCGACCTTGGCGATCAACAGCAGCACCACCGACCAGACGACGCGCATCTTCAAATCGACGCGGTCCCCGGGCCAGATATAGGGCCACAGATGCACCAGGGTCCCGGTCAGGGTCGCCTGTCCGAAGGATGTGTCAGGAGCAGATGCTTCGCCGGCGTCCGGGGCCGAATCGGTGGGAGCCATCGAGCTAAGCCCGGCACGACATGGCGCGCCGATCTGGCGCGCGATTTTTTAGGTTTTTCTGCATTCGCAGCTCATATAGAGCGTTTGGCCACCCCGTACACCCTTGCCGGAACCAAATTCTTTAATGATTTGTGGGCATCTGCGGATAGATTTCATGGTGTAAGCGATTCCAATAAGGCTTGACGACTTTTACGCTGCAGTGCCACATGACCAATATGAACAAGATCAAGACCGTCTGCGTCTATTGTGGCTCCGGCCCCGGCACAAATCCCCGCTTCGTCGAAGCTGCCAAGGCACTGGGCAAAGCCCTGGCCGAAGGCGGCATCCGCCTCGTCTATGGCGGCGGCTCGATCGGCCTGATGGGTGCCGTGGCGACCTCCGTACTCGACCACGGCGGCACGGTGACCGGGATCATACCCGACTTTCTGACCATTCGGGAAAACGCTCTCAAGCGCGTTCAGGAAATGATCGTCACGCCCGACATGCACGAACGCAAGCGCCTGATGTTCGAACATTCCGACGCTTTCGTGGCGCTGCCCGGCGGCATCGGCACGCTGGAGGAACTGGTGGAGCAGCTCACCTGGCAGCAGCTCGGCCGCCACTCCAAACCGGTGCTGCTCGCAAACATCGAGGGCTTTTGGGAGCCGTTACTCGCACTGCTCGCGCATATGCGCGCGACTCAATTCATTCGGCAAAGCCTTGCGGTCGATATTCTGAAGGCCGAACGGGTCGAGGATATCCTGCCGCGGTTGCAAGCCGCCGCTGCCCGCGCGCTGGAAGGCACCGCCGAGATGGCGCCGGAAATCGCCCGCCGATTGTAGTAAGTCGCTGGCGTTACCCCGGCGTTTCCGCGCCGTCTCGAGGAAACGTTGCCGCCTCGATCCGATTGCCGTCGGGATCTCTGATGAACGCCGCGTAGTAACGCACGCGATCGTGTGGCCGCAGGCCCGGCGCGCCGTCGGAGGAACCTCCGGCAATCAGCGCCGCCGCATGGAACGCGTCGACCTCTGCGGCCGATTTTGCCCGAAGACAGATATGAGAACCGCTCTCCGGCGCCACCGGTGACATCGCGGCCCGCAGGTTGATCCAGAATTCGGGATAGCTTTTGCCGAAACCGACGGTCGCCGGCCGCGTCACCAGCCGCGAAAGCCCAAGCGGCGCCAGCACCAATTCATAAAAACGCGCGGATCGTTCGAGGTCGATGACGCCCACGGAGATGTGATCGATCATAAATAGCTCATATGATGGCGCGGACAAATGCAGGTTCGCTTGTTCGACCCACAAGGACCTATGTTGGCAACCGCGAATATTCTTAACTTACTCTGTTTTCAGGGCATAGCAGACCTTGCTGGACTTGGACCTCGCAGTGTGACGGCAGCAATATCGCTTCTTCGCCACTCATTTGTCCCCGCACAGGTCTCACGGGATCCGAACTAAGATTGATCTGCCACGCGTTGTGCGGTTAGTGGGGAGTAAAAATTCGCGCAGCGGACGAGGCCGATTAAGCTACGCGCGTTCTCGATAGTACCGGTATGCTAGTAGTTCCCTCTTCCTACAACTTCGGGGAAACATCTTATTAAGTCATTTATCGGATTATCCGTCCCCAAATAAAGGGGGGATGGATGAAAGAGCTTCCGCGATTTTGGCGCTTTATAGGATCGCGATCCGGTCGCGGTTTTCTCCTGCATCTGGGCCTTTGCGCCGGGCTGTCTGTGGCGGTTGGCTACGGTTTCTATTTTTTCAGCCTGAACTGGTTCAAGGAGCATAAGAGCAACGAAAAGATCATCGCGCTCCAGTTGGTGGACGCGTTTGTTACCAACTATTCGGCAATCCGATCGCAGTTCGGAAAAGACGCGCCGGTTCCGGCCTCATTCCGGGCCCACGCGATCGAGGCTTTCAACAAGCAGAACGGCGATAATTCCGAGTTTCGCCTGGCCTCGGTCGGTCGCCCGGGACGAGAGATATTGACGCCGCCAAGCGATGCAAAAATGGCCCAAACCATCGAGGCCTTTGCAGCGATGCCAAATCCAAAACCGATATCAGAGCTGCTGGATGTTAACGGCGAATTGATGTTCCGCACGGTCTATCCGACCGTTGCGCACGAACAGAGTTGCGTTAGCTGTCACAATGCTCTCCAGCCTGATAAACCGCAGTGGCATCTCGGCGACATTATCGGCGCGTTCGTGATCGACGTCCCGATGTCGCCTTTTCTGCGCACCATAACGTGGCAAAGCACTGGCATCGGACTGGGTCTCTTCCTCGCTCTGGCACTCGTGGGCCTGACGATCTCTCTCGTTCATTTCCGGCAGCTGGAAGCTATTGATGCGTCCACTGCAAAGCTTGGTCGCACCCAAAAATTTCTCGATAGCATCATCGAGAACATGCCCCTGTCGGTTGCCGTCAAGGATGCGCAAGATCGGTGCTATATCCTCATCAACCGGACCGCCGAAGCCATTTTTGGGATAGTGCGTGGCGATTTGATCGGCAGACGTGCGCAAGATCCATCCGACAAGGAAACCGCGAAAAACTTGTTCCCGCTCGCCGACGAGGCCTTGCGTACACGAGACCTGCAAACGATCGCCGAGCACGCGGTTTGCACCCCCCACAACGGCACCCGCATCCTGACAACCAAGAATCTCTCGATCCCGGACGAGACCGGCGAACAACGCTACCTCCTCAGCCTTTCGGAAGATATTACCGAACGTAAGGAAGCGGAGGCCCGTATCGAGCACATGGCCCATCATGATGCCTTGACGGATTTGCCCAATCGCGTCGCCTTCGTCGAGCATCTCACCCGCTCAATCGGTGCCGCGGCGCCGAGTAACGAATCGTTCGCCGTTCTGAGCATCGACCTCGACCGCTTCAAGGACGTCAACGATACATTTGGCCATGCGACCGGTGACGATTTGCTTCGCGAGCTGGCGGAACGGCTGCGTGCGCTGGCCGGCGAAGCTTACCTGGCACGGCTTGGCGGCGACGAATTTACCCTCATTACGCCGATCGGCGATCAACCGGCGCTCGCCGAAACACTTGCCGGGCGTCTTCACGCCGCTGTGGCAACGGATTTGAACCTGAATGGCCAACATCTGCGCGTTGGTCTCAGCATTGGCGTTGCAATCTTTCCGGCCGACGGTTACGACCCGACGACGCTACTCAACAATGCCGATGCCGCACTCTACCGCGCCAAAGCCGCTGGTCGCGGCAAGACCCGTTTCTTCGAAATCGAGATGGACAACAGGCTGCGCGAGCGGCGCGCTATTCAGCACGAACTCGCCTCCGCCGTGGAGCGACGCGAGCTCCGTCTCCACTATCAGCCGCTGGCAAAGATCGATGGCGAGGTGATCGGGTTCGAGGCATTGCTCCGTTGGCACAATCCCCAGCGCGGCTTGGTTCCACCCGCAACCTTCATCCCGGTTGCGGAGGAAAGCGGTCTCATCATGCAAATCGGCGAATGGGTTCTTCGCGAGGCCTGCCGCGAAGCGTCGGGATGGTCGCACCCGCTCCAAATCGCGGTCAACCTATCGCCAATCCAGTTCCGCCACGGTGACCTTCCGGGATTGGTGCATTCGGTACTTCTGGAAACGGGCCTTGCGCCGAAACGGTTGGAACTTGAAATCACCGAGGGTGTGCTGGTCGAGGATTTCGGCCGCAGCCTCTCGATCCTGCGTCGCCTGAAGTCGCTTGGCGTGCGCATCGCCATGGATGACTTTGGTACCGGATATTCCTCGTTGTCCTACTTGCAATCGTTCCCGTTCGACAAGATCAAGATCGACCAGTCATTCATATCAAATGTAAGGAGCAACCCGCAGTCCGCGGCCATTGTGCGTGCCGTCATTGGGCTGGCACACGGGCTCGATCTGCCGGTGCTGGCAGAGGGTGTAGAAACAAAAGCTCAGCTCGAATTTCTGGCTGCCGAGTCCTGCAATGAAGTGCAGGGTTACCTGATGGGACGGCCGCATCCGATCGCAAATTATTCCGCACTCATTGGCTCCGCAGACGCGGAGGAAGAAACGCAGCTTACCGCCTAAACATACCGCCATGCGCCGCGTTCTGATCTGACGTCTGATATTGGCCGGACGACGGGCAATTTTTAAATCAGCGGCTCACGCCGGGGCGCCGGACTTCACCAGCTTGTAGATGATCGAATCCATCAGCGCCTGGAACGAGGCGTCGATGATATTGGGCGACACCCCGATCGTGGTCCAACGTTCGCCCTCCTCGTCAGCGCTTTCGATCAGCACCCGCGTCACCGCCTCGGTGCCGCCATTGAGGATGCGCACGCGATAATCGATCAGCTTCAAGCCTTCGATGTACTTCTGGTATTTGCCGAGATCCTTGCGCAGCGCCACGTCGAGCGCATTGACCGGGCCATTGCCTTCGGCCGCCGAGATCAGTTTTTCGCCGTCGACATCGACCTTGACCACCGCCATGGCCACCGTGATCCGCTGGCCGTTGGCGTTGTAGCGCTGCTCGACATTGACGTCGAATTGTTCGACCCGGAAATAGTCCGGCACCCGCCCGAGCGTGCGCCGCGCCAAAAGATCGAACGACGCATTGGCGGACTCATAGGCGTAGCCTCCAGCTTCGCGGTCTTTCAGTTCCTCGACCAGACGCGCCAGCTTTGGATCGTTCTTGTCGTAGGCAATGCCGGCGCGGTCGAGTTCGGCGATGATGTTCGAGCGGCCGGCCTGGTCGGAGACAAGCACCTTGCGACGATTGCCGACCGCTTCGGGTGAAACATGCTCGTAGGTTTGCGGATCCTTCAGCACGGCGGAGGCGTGAATGCCGGTCTTGGTCACGAACGCGCTTTCGCCGACATAGGGCGCGTGGCGGTTCGGTGCGCGATTGAGCATGTCGTCGAGCGTCCGCGACACCCTCATCAAGGTCGCCATCTTGTCGGCGGACACGCCGATCTCGAAGCAATCGGAAAATTCGTCCTTGAGCCGCAAGGTCGGGATCAGCGAACACAGGTTGGCGTTGCCGCAGCGCTCGCCGAGCCCATTCAGCGTGCCCTGGATCTGTCGCGCGCCGGCGCGCACCGCGGCCAGCGAATTGGCCACCGCCTGATCGGTGTCGTTGTGGGCGTGAATGCCGAGGTGATCGCCGGGAATATGTTTTGCCACCTCGCTAACGATGGCCTCGACCTCGTGCGGCATGGTGCCGCCATTGGTATCGCACAACACCACCCAGCGCGCGCCCGAATCGTAGGCGGCCTTCGCGCAGGCCAGCGCGAATTCCGGATCTTCCTTGTAGCCGTCGAAGAAATGCTCGCAGTCGAGCATGACCTCGCGGCCGGCCTTCTTCGCAGCCTTCACGCTGTCGCGGATCGAGGCGAGATTTTCCTCGTTGGAGGTCTCGAGCGCAACGCGCACCTGATAGGCCGACGACTTCGCGACAAAGCAGATCGCGTCAGCTTTGGCTTCCAACAACGCCGCCAGCCCCGGGTCGTTCGAGGCTGAGCGGCCGGGCCGACGGGTCATGCCGAACGCGGTAAAGCGGGCGTGACCGAACTTTGGCTTCTCGGCAAAGAATTCGGTGTCGGTCGGATTGGCGCCGGGATAGCCGCCCTCGACGTAGTCGATGCCGAGTTCGTCGAGCATCTTGGCGATCAGGCGCTTGTCATGCAGCGTGAAATCGACCCCGTTGGTCTGCGCGCCATCGCGCAGCGTGGTGTCGAAGAGATAGAGGCGTTCGCGAGTCATGTCGGAACTCCTGGCTTGGCGCCTTCGCCCAGCGTCTTTTGCATCGTAGTGTTGGCCAGCCATTCGCCGCTGACGGAAACAGTATTGCGCTGTTTTGGCTCATAACCGCGCTTGGCGAAAAATTCCACGGCGTTGTCGCTGGCATCCACCGTGAGGTTCTTGGCGCCGCGTCCGCCCGCGAGCTTTTCCAGCGCATCGCACAGCAACGACGCCACGCCCTGCCCGACCGCGCCCGGATGCACGTAGAGCATGTCGATGTGATCAGCGCCCTTCAACGAGGCAAAGCCGACCGGAGAGCTCTGCAAGGTGGCAACGAGCGTCAGTTCGGAGGCCAGCCGCTTGCCAAATTCTTCCTCGTCATCGGCAGAACTGGCCCAGGCTTGCTGCTGCGCTTCGCTGTAGTCATCGCCGGTCAGTCCCTCGATGCTGGCGACGAAGATCGCCGCCAGCACGGGCGTGTCTTCGGTAAGATACGGCCGCAGCGCGGGTTTGGGCAACGCCTGTCCCATCGTCTTCAAAATGCTCCGAGTAACTTGAGCGCAAGCACCAACGCTGCCGCGATCACGGCCCATTTGAGCACGATGTAGTAGCGCCAATGTTTTGGAAAAGGTGTTTCGGGACGGCTCATCGCGCAGGCTCCCAAATGGTCATGGGGTTACCCAAGATATCTTTACTGTCCTTGATTAGGACGCCCATTGCGGCAAGCTCTCCACGAATTCGGTCCGCTTCCACGAAGTCTCCTAGCTTTCGCGCCTCAAGACGCCGGTCTACAAGAGCCTGAATGCTCGCCTCATCGACCACTGTATAGTTGCTCGCGTAGAAATCTCCTTGTGTCTGGCCGAGAAGTCCAAGCAACATAGCTGACGTCTTTAGCCTGCGCTTTAGTTCAATCTGCTGAGGCCCAGATGCCGGACCTCGAATTTCCGAGACGAGGCCATGAAGATGGGTGACGGCGTTAGGGGTATTCAAATCGTCCAGAAGTGCTTCGACAAACTCGGCATCTGGCTTGCCTAGCGCCTGCGTGTCATCCCCGATCACTTCATACCAAGCGTCGATGGTCTTTTTGCTCTCTTCTAAAGACCTCAACGTCCAATCGATTGGGGAACGGTATTGCGTCTTTAACATTGCTAGCCGGAGTACTTCACCCGGCCACTTTCGACCACCGAACCTTTTGGTTGTCAGCAGTTCGTCGATCGTCACAAAGTTACCTTCGGACTTCGACATCTTCTTCCCTTCAACTTCCAGGAATCCGTTATGCATCCAATAGTTCGCCATGATGGAAGTACCGTGGGCGCAACGGGACTGGGCGATTTCGTTCTCGTGGTGAGGAAAAATCAGGTCCAGGCCACCGCCATGAATGTCGAACACATCGCCGAGATAGGCAGCGCTCATAGCCGAGCACTCGATGTGCCAGCCCGGACGTCCCCTGCCCCACGGACTTTCCCAACCGGGTTCGCTCTCTGACGACAGTTTCCAGAGGACAAAGTCGGTCGGATGTTTCTTGTGCGCATCGACCGCGACCCGCGCACCGGCCTGCTGCTCGTCGAGCTTACGGCCCGACAGCGCTCCATAGTCCGGCATCGACTGCGTATCGAATAGAACTTCGCCACCGGCTTCATAGGCATGGCCGCGCGCGATCAATTGCTTGATCAGCGTCACCATGTCGGTCTTGCCGTCGACGCGCGGCAGCACGAAATCCGTCGCGCGCGGTTCAAATGTCGGCGTCAAGGCCCCCAAGGCCGCCGCGTCGGAAGCGAATTGTGCGGCGGTCTGCTCGGTGACCTTGCGGATCGCCTCGTTCAGTGGCAGGCCCGGGAAATCGTGCGCGGCGCGGTCGTTGATCTTGTCGTCGACGTCGGTGATGTTGCGAACGTAGGTGACGTGATCGGCTCCATAGAGATGCCGCAGCAGCCGGAACAACACGTCGAACACGATGACCGGGCGCGCGTTGCCGATATGGGCGAAGTCATAGACCGTCGGCCCGCAGACATACATACGCACATGGTTAGGATCGAGCGGCGTGAAGAGGCGCTTTTCCCTGGTCAAGGTATCGTAGAGGCGCAAGTCCATGGATATCCCGTTCCCTTACGGCCGGGCGTCCAGTGATCTCGTGTGAGAAAAGACGGCCTCAGCCAGCGAATCGCTAGCTCATAATCTCGCGGCAAATGCCACAGATGGCGAGGAAACCGTACATGGCAATTACCATGGGCCAGCCCGGGGGACGGCGTCAAGAGCCTCAGAAAAGCCCGTTTGGGCCACGAAACCGCCCCTCCGCCCATGGTTAATCATTATTTACCCCTCGAGCCTATCATCTCTGGGGCGATCCCTCATTCATCGGTGCAGCATGCGATCCATTTCGGCGCTTTTGGCCAGCTTGTCCCTTTTGGCTGGGTCGGCAGCATGGGCCGACAGTCGCGTCTTCATCATTTCCAATCAGGCGGATGGTTACGGCGTCGATCAGTGCCTCGCCAAAGGCGAGAAATGCGGCGCCCACGCCGCCCAGTCCTACTGCCAGTCGCGGAATTTCGCGCAGGCCTCCGCCTATCGGCGCGTCGACCCCGATGAAATAACCGGCTCGGTTCCCAAGGCCGCCGACAACTGCAGCCATGCCGGCTGCAACGAATATGTTGCCATTACCTGCCAACGCTAGCCCATCGATCCGGGGCACGGGACATCGCGCCACACCGGCGCCCCGGAAACGACGTGACGCTGCCCCGAGAAGCAGGTAAGGGAAGCCACGTGATGCCTAGCTTGCTGATTGCCTCCCGCTCCAGGTCGATGCTGGCCTGCGCCGCGCTGCTCGGCGTGGTCGTGTTCGGCGTTGACGCCCGCGCGCAGGTGAGTCCTCCGGGACCGCCGTCGCAGGGGGCCGCCGCCAATCCGATGTGCGGGCGGCTCGAAGCCCAATTGGCGTCCATCGATCGCGGCGGTGGCGACCCTGCCAAGGAGGAGCAGATCCGCCGCTACCAGGATGCTGCATCCAAGCAGCAGGCCGAGCTTGATCGCGTGACGTCGCAGGCCAAGCGGATGGGCTGCGATAGTTCCGGCTTTTTCTCCCTGTTCAGCGGCCAGTCGGCGCAATGCGGCCCGGTGAACAATCAGATCCAGCAGATGCGCGCCAACCTCGATCAGATCACGACCAGCCTTGAGCGGCTGCGTGGCGGCGGACTCGGCGGCAGCGAGCGCGAAAATCAGCGCCGCTCGGTGCTTTTGGCTCTGGCGCAGAACAATTGCGGGCCGCAATATGCCAACGCCGTGCAACAGGGACCCGGCAGCTTCCTGAATAATCTGTTCGGCAACAACAACAATCCGGGCGCGCCACCGGCGGATGTCGGTCCTCCATCCGGAACCTATCGCACCGTCTGCGTCCGCAGTTGCGACGGGGCCTATTTTCCGATCTCGTTCGCCACCTTTCCCGGCCGTTTCCCCGATGACGAAAAGACCTGCAAGGCGCTCTGCCCTGCCGCCGAAGCCAACCTCTATGCCTATCGCAACCCCGGCGAAGACATGAACCAGGCGGTGTCGATCAACGGTCAGCCCTATTCCTCCTCGCCGAATGCCTTCCGCTTCCGTCAGGAATTTAATCCCTCCTGTGCCTGCAAGGCTGCTGGACAGACCTGGTCCGACGCGCTGAAAACCATCGACGATAAAGCGGCCGCCGAACAGCAGGGCGACATCATCGTCACCGAAGAGAGCGCCAAGAAGATGTCACGCGCGCCCGCGAAGCAGGCGCCCGCGACCGCCAAGAAGGGCACGACCGCGGCAACCACCTCGCCCGACCCAGCGCCAACGCCGGCGCCCTCACCTGCCCCGTCAAGCGCCGCAGCGGCAACTTCCGGCGCCTCGTCGGATAAGTCGGATAACAAGCCAATCCGCTCGGTGGGCCCGACCTTCATCCCCGCGCGCTAAGCTTACCCCTCAAACGCCTCGGCCGACCCGCGGCCCACCCGTGACACCAGCGTGTGGTCGGGCTTGGGCAGCGGCCTGCCGTCATCGCGAAACTTGTTGGTGATGGGATAGCGGCGATCGCGCCCGAAATTCCGGCGCGTTACCTTGACGCCGGGGGCGGCCTGCCGCCGTTTATATTCGGCAATGTTGAGCAGGCGATCGATCCGCGCCACCACTTCGCGATCGAAGCCGGCCGCGATGATCGAAGCCAGCGGCTCCTCGCGCTCGACCAACCGCTCCAGGATGGCATCGAGCATCTCGTAAGGCGGCAGCGAATCCTGATCGGTCTGGTTCTCGCGCAATTCGGCGGTCGGCGGCCGCGTGATGATATCGGGCGGAATCACTTCTCCCGAAGGTCCGAGCGCGCCCTCCGGCTTCCACGAATTGCGCAAACTCGACAGCCGAAACACCTCGGTCTTGTAGATATCCTTGATCGGATTGAAGCCGCCGTTCATATCGCCATAGAGTGTGGCATAACCGACCGACATTTCCGACTTGTTGCCGGTGGTGACGACCATCGCGCCGGTCTTGTTGGAAATCGCCATCAACAGCGTGCCGCGCGTTCGCGCCTGCAGATTTTCCTCGGTGATATCGCGCGGCAACCCTGAGAAGGTGCCGGACAGGATATCCTCAAAGCCGTTCACCGCCTTGGCGATCGGCAGCACCTCATAGCGGATGCCGAGGTTACCGGCGAGTTTTGCCGCGTCATCGAGCGACACCTGCGCGGTAAAGCGAAACGGCAGCATCACGCCGCGCACCCGCTCAGTGCCGAGCGCATCGACCGCGATCGCCGCGCAGAGCGCAGAGTCGATGCCGCCGGATACCCCAAGCAGCACGCCCGGAAATCCGTTTTTCCCGACATAATCGCGCAGGCCCAGCACACAGGCGGCGTAATCGCTTTTGTCACCGTCGACGACCGGGGCGATCAGCCCGCTGCAGCGCCAACCGGCCTCGCCCTTGATCCAGCGCAGCGTCGTGATGTTTTCCTCAAACGCCGGCAATTGCGCCGCCACCGAAAGATCGGCATTGAGCGCAAACGAGGCGCCGTCGAATACAAGTTCGTCCTGCCCGCCGACCTGATTGAGATACACCAGCGGCAGTCCGCTCTCGGTGACCCGCGCCACCGAAATCGAGAGCCGGATGTCGTTCTTGTCGCGCGCGTAAGGCGAGCCGTTCGGCACCACGAGAATCTCCGCGCCGGTCTCGGCGAGGCATTCGACGACATTCTCGTAATCTTCCGACTCTTCCAGCCAGGTATCCTCGCAGATCGGCACGCCAATCCGCACGCCGCGGACCGACACCGGCCCCGGCGCCGGCCCGCGTGCGAACACGCGCTTTTCATCGAATACGCCGTAATTCGGCAGGTTGACCTTGAACCGGAGGGCAGCGACGCGGCCCTCGTCGAGCAGCGCGCAGGCGTTGTAGAGCTTGCCGTCCTCGACCCAGGGCGTGCCGATCAGCACCGCTGGGCCGCCGTCGGCGGTTTCCCGCGCGAGTTCCTCGACCGCGGCGCGGCAGGCTGCCTGGAAGGCCGGCTTCAACACCAGGTCTTCCGGCGGATAACCCGCCATGAACAATTCCGGCAGCACGACAAGATCGGCACCATCGGCACTTGCCTGCACGCGCGCGGCGCGCGCTTTGGCGGCATTGCCCGCGATATCGCCCACCGTCGGGTTCAACTGGGCCAGCGTGATCGAAAACTGATTGGCGCGTTCGGTCATTGCACGATGGTGCCTTGCGCGCGGGCAAACTGCAATTGCATGCTTTAGATCGCGCCCATGCGTTCGGCGATCGAAAACAGCCAGAACAGGCCCGCGGTGACCAGCGCGACGCCCACGGCCGCCGAGCCCATATCCTTGACCCGCCCGATCTGCGGGTCGTGGTCGGTGGTCAGCCGGTCGGCCAGCTTCTCGATCGCGGTATTGAGCAATTCCACCACCAGCACCAGGACCACGGCGGCGATGAGTTCGACGCGGCGCATCATAGTCATGCCGATCAGCCACGCCAACGGCAAGGACAGCGCCAGCGCGACAAGCTCTTCGCGAACGGCCTGTTCCGAGCGGATCGCAAAGGCGAGGCCGTTACAGGTGTTGATCGTGGCCCGCCAGAAGCGCAGCAAGTCTTAAAGTCCCGCCGCGGCCGGCATCGGCTTGACCTTGCCGGCGCGCTCCTGCTTGAGCAATTCGGCAACCAGGAAAGCCATGTCGATCGATTGCTCGGCATTGAGGCGGGGATCGCAGACCGTATGATAGCGGTCGTTGAGATCCTCATCCGTGATGGCCCGCGCGCCGCCGATGCATTCGGTGACGTCCTGGCCGGTCATCTCCAGGTGAACGCCGCCGGCATGGGTGCCCTCCGCGGCGTGGATCGAGAAGAACGACTTCACCTCCGACAGGATGCGGTCGAACGGGCGGGTCTTGTAGCCCGAGGTCGAAGTGATGGTATTGCCGTGCATCGGATCGCACGACCAGACCACCGCGCGGCCCTCGCGCTGCACGGCGCGGATCAGCTGCGGCAGTTGATCGGCGATCTTGTCCGAGCCGAAGCGGTTGATCAGCGTCAGGCGCCCAGGTTCATTGTCCGGATTGAGCACCTCGATCAGCCGCAGCAATTCATCGGGCTTGAGCGACGGGCCGCACTTCAATCCGATCGGGTTCTTGATGCCGCGGAAATATTCGACATGGCCGTGATCGAGCTGGCGCGTGCGGTCGCCGATCCAGATCATATGACCTGACGTCGCGTACCAGTCGCCGGTCGTGGAATCGACGCGGGTGAAGGCCTGCTCGTAGCCGAGCAGCAGCGCCTCGTGGCTGGTATAGAAGTCGGTAGCGCGCAGTTCGGGGTGGCTTTCCAGATCGAGCCCGCAGGCGCGCATGAAGTTCAGCGCCTCCGAGATGCGATCGGCCAGCTCCTTGTAGCGCCGCGACTGCGGGGAATCCTTGAGGAAACCGAGCATCCACCGGTGCACGGACCCAAGATTGGCGAATCCGCCGGTGGCGAACGCGCGCAGCAGGTTGAGCGTCGCCGCCGACTGGCGATACGCCATCAGCAGGCGCTGCGGATCGGGGGTGCGCGCCTGCGCTGTGAACGCGATATCGTTGACGACATCGCCGCGATAGCTCGGCAGTTCGACGCCGTTGATTGTCTCGGTCGGCGAGGAGCGCGGTTTTGCAAATTGTCCGGCGATGCGGCCGACTTTCACCACCGGCACGGCGCCGGCATAGGTCAAGACCACCGCCATCTGCAAAAGCACGCGGAAGAAATCCCGGATGTTGTTGGCGCCATGCTCGGCAAAGCTCTCGGCGCAATCGCCGCCCTGGAGCAGGAAGGCTTCGCCCGCCGCCACGCGCGCCAGCGCCTTTTTCAGGTTGCGGGCTTCACCTGCAAAAACCAGCGGCGGAAACGTCGCAAGCTGCGCCTCGACATCCGCCAATGCCTTCGCATCGGGATAATCGGGCACTTGCTTGACCGGCTTGGCGCGCCAGCT